>JAZDPZ010000019.1:0-12157 GCA_043797105.1 bacterium
AATTAAGAAAAAAAAGGAAACAAAGTAAAAAATGGATTCAATTCAAAAATACACACTAAAAATTGGAGAAAAAGACGTTGTTATAGAAACGGGAAAAATGGCAAGAAATGCAGCTGGTTCAGTTATGATGACTTGTGGAGATACTGTAATGCTTATTATGGTTGCAGTAGGCGAAGAACCAAGATCCGGGATTGACTTCTTTCCTTTATTGGTTGATTATGAGGAAAAAATGTATGCTGTAGGAAAAATTCCAGGCGGATTTTTAAGAAAAGAAGGTCGTCCCACTGATAAAGCAATACTTACAAGCAGACTCATTGACAGAGCAATTAGACCATTATTTCCAAAAGGTTATAGAAATGATGTGCAGGTTGTAGCTTCTGCTGTTAGTTCTGATTTGCAGATACAGCCTGATACTTTGGCGATGTTTGGAGCTTCTATTGCTTTGGAACTTTCAGGAGTACCTTTTGAAGGACCTATTGGAGCAGTAAGAATCGCTAAAGTAAATGGAAAATATATAGTAAATCCAACACATGAAGAAAATGGAAAAAGCAGTCTTGATATAGTTGTTGCAGGCACAGAAGATTCTATTTTGATGATTGAAGCCGGTTGCAAGTTTGTTCCTGAAGAAGAAATAATTATGGCTGTTGAATTTGCAGCTGCAGAAATTAAAAAACAAATTCAGGCGCAAAAAGAATTTGTAGCTCAATGCAATGTCGTAAAAAAAGAATTTATAAATCCTTATGATACAACTGAAATTGATTTACTGATTAAAGAAACGGCAAAAGATAGTGTTTATGAAGCTTATCATATTTTTGACAAAGAAGAAAGAAAAGCTAAATTAAAGGAAATAAAAGAAACAATAAAATTAAAAGTTAAAGAACTTCCCGAAGATCATTCTATTAAAGTACTTTTAACTACAGCAGGAATTGATTTTGTTTCTGAAAAGTTTAAAAATCTTGAGAAAGAAATAATGAGAGATATGATAATAAATGAGGAAATTCGAGCTGACGGCAGAAAGTATAATGAAGTGCGACCTATAACTTGTGAAGTCGGACTTCTTCCAAGAGTTCACGGTTCTGCTTTATTTACTCGCGGTAATACTCAGGTTCTTTCTGCTACTACTCTGGGTTCTCCTGGGGAAGCGCAGGAATTGGACGGAGTAGATCCTCAAAAAGAAAAAAGATATCTTCATCATTACAGTTTTCCTGGATATTCAGTCGGTGAAGTCAAACCTTTAAGAGGCGCGGGAAGACGTGAAATAGGACATGGCGCGCTCGCAGAAAGAGCTATTTTGCCTATTTTACCGACTAAAGAAGTATTTCCCTATACAATAAGAGTTAATTCAGAAGTGCTTGAATCAAATGGTTCCACCAGTATGGCAAGCACCTGCGGAAGCTGTCTTTCTCTTATGGATGCAGGAGTTCCAATAAGCACGGTTATTGGCGGTGTTGCAATGGGACTTATAAAAGAAGAAGCTAAAACAGTAGTTTTAACTGATATTCAGGGAATTGAAGATTTTCTCGGAGATATGGATTTCAAAGTTACAGGTAATAAAGAAGGTATAACTGCCTTACAAATGGACATAAAAATTAAAGGCATAACAATAGAAATTTTGAAAAAAGCTATTGAAGAAGCTAAGATAGGCAGAATTTTTATTATTGACAAAATGATTGAAGCAATATCTGAACCAAGACCGGAAATATCACCTTTAGCCCCAAGAATCAGCACATTAAAAATAGAGGTTGAAAGTATAGGAGCAGTAATAGGACCCGGCGGTAAAACAATCAGAGGTATTATTGAAGCAACAGGCGCAACCATTGATATAGAAGATGACGGCACTGTTACTATTACTTGTATTGATGCGGAAGCAAGCAAAAAAGCAATAAACATGATTGAAGAACTTACAATGAAAATAAAAGAAGGACTGATTTTGAAAGGAAAAGTAATAAGAACTATACCAATTGGAGCCTTTATTGAACTTTCTCCAAATAAAGAAGGTATGGCTCATATTTCACAACTCTCAAGACGAAGAGTTGAAAGAGTTGAAGATGTAGTCAAAGTCGGAGATCAAGTTATTGTAAAAGTTTTAAGTATAGATGAAAAGGGAAGGATTAATCTTACATTAAAAGGTGTTAGCGAAGAGGAAAAAAGTCAATTAATTTAATTAAATTTTAAAATTTTAAAAGAGCCTGTTTAAAACAGGCTCTTTGTAATTTGTATTAATATAGATAAATAAAACAGCTGCGCTTAAATTAACGAAAGAGCAATAGCTGGCGCTTGATTAGCCTGAGCTAACAAACTTGCCGAAGCTTGCTGCAATATTTGATTTTTCGTTAATGAGGCAGCTTCCTTGGCGACGTCAACATCTCTGATTCTCGATTCAGAGGCAGACATATTTTCTTGTTTAATAGCCAAACTATTGATGGCTGAATCAAGACGATTTTGCAACGAACCTATTGTTGATCTTCTTGTTGATACTGTGCTTATAGCTGTATCAATAAGAGAAACAAAGCTTGCTGCTGCTGTAGCTGAAGCAAAGGCAGTGGATATACTGGTTAATCCTAATGAACTTGAATTTGCTTTTTGCAAAGGACTGCCTATTGTTAAAGCATTCAAACTGGCAGCTGAACTAGAACCTATTTGTAAAGCCAACGTAGTATTATCGCCATTTAACAGTTTAATTGTGTTAAATGATGATGAATTTGCTATTCTGTCAATTTCATCAATACGCGCTTGAACTTCTGATTCGATTGCACTTCTTTCTGCAGTTGCATTAGTTCCGTTAGCTGCTTGTATAGCTAAATCTCTAATTCTTTGAAGGTTATCATGTATAATTCCAAGATCTCCTTCAGCTGTTTGTAAAAGATTTACACCTGTTTGTGCGTTAGATGATGCTACAGCTGCACCTCTTGACTGTGATCTTAAGCTTTCAGAAATTGTCAAACCTGCTGCATCATCTGCTGCGCGGTTAATTCTGTAACCGGTTGATAATTTTTCTAAAGATTTGCCTATTTCTCCGGTTGCGCTTGACAAACTTCTTTGAACCAAGAAAGAGTTAACGTTTGTGTTGACGACGATACTCATAAAGATTCTCCTTATCTTAATAAACTACACATCCCTGATAGAAATACTTCCAGTACTTTTATTTTTTAGGTTAATTTATATTTTTTTTAGGCAGTACCCACCTATATTAAAAATATTAAATTATATTTGACTTTTTAGTATCGTTCTAAGGTTTTAATTATCTCATACTAAAGTATAAAAAGTATGATACTTTACCATGTATATCGGTATTTTAGTTGTAAAACTTTAGACTTAAAGATTACAACTTTTACAAAAATTAACATTTATTTTTTGGTAAATTTTCTTTTAAGTAGACTTCACAATTTTGACAGGATTTTTCACAGGCTTTTTGAGCTAACTTCCAGCATCTCTTTTCTCTTTCTTTTAAAGCGGCGCAATTTGCTCTTATTTCAAGTGGACAATTTTTTAATTTCCAACAGGGCATAAGTTCTAATAATCTTTTGATTCCGGGAATACTAATATTTTCTTCATGAATAAGCTTTCTTAAACACTGTATCCATACAAGATCATTTTGAGAAAACATTCTCTTTCCGCCATGTCTATATGGCTTAATTAAACCTTCTTCTTCATAGATTCTTAATGTTCTTGGATGAACATCAAGAAGTCTTGCAGCCACTCCCATAGGATATACTGGTAAATTTTCATTAACTTGCATATTTTTTCCTTATAACTTATAAGTTAGCCAAATTATAAAAATCATAATTTATAATACACTTGACAATTATAATTATCAAGTGTATTATATTATTTAATTATTAATAAAAGGAGTTTACTATGAAAATAGCCATAACCTCAAGTAGTAAAAATCTTGAAAGTGAATTAGATTTAAGATTTGGAAGAGCAATTGGATTTATAATTTATGATCTTGATGGCAATTCTTATGAATTTATTGATAATAAACAAAATTTAAACGCAATGCAGGGAGCTGGCATTCAGGCAGCTCAAAATGTTATAAATCAAAATGTTGATGCTGTAATTACGGGTCACTGCGGACCAAAAGCATTTGGTGTATTATCATCTGTTGGCGTAAAAATTTATACCAGCAGCGAAAGCTCGATTAAAGAAGTTATTGAAAAATTTAAAAAAGGTGAACTTCAGGAAGCATCATCGGCTGATGTTGAGGGACACTGGATGTAAATAACCTGTTTTATTTAATAACAAATTTATTAATAAAAGTTGCTAAATGTAACGAAAGGAGACAAAATTATGCCAGGTAGAGACGGAAAAGGTCCATTAGGACAAGGCTCAATGACCGGTAGAGGTTTTGGAAATTGTTTAGCTTATGGAATACCGCTTATTGCAGGAACAATTGCCGCATTCAGGTTTGGTAAAGGCAAAGGTTTCGGTAGAGGCTTTGGTTGGAGAAATATTGCTAATATAACAGGTGCTTCATCTGCCAATGATGAGCTTTCTGCCTTAAAAAATCAAGCAAATATTCTTGAAGATAATCTAAAAGAAGTTAAAGAACGTATTTCTAAACTGGAACAGGAATAATAATGAAAATAGCAGTTGCAAGCGGAAAAGGAGGAACCGGCAAAAGTACGGTATCAACCAATCTGGCATATTTGCTTTCAAAAATCTATAAAAAAATTTGCTTGCTTGACTGTGATGTAGAAGAACCAAATTGCCACATATTTTTAAAGCCCCTTTTAAACTTAACTGAGCCTGTATATATTCCTGTACCGCAAGTAAATACTGGAAAATGTATACAATGCGGAAAATGTGCTGAGATTTGCCAATATAATTCTCTAGCATTTATAAAAGGAAAAGTAATAGTATTCTCTGAACTTTGTCATGGGTGTGGAAGCTGTATGTTGATTTGTCCATCTAAAGCTTTAAGTGAAACCGGCAGGGAAATAGGTGTTATTGAATCAGGTATTGGAAGCGGATTTAATTTTATTCATGGAAAATTAAAGATTGGAGAGGCAATGTCTCCTCCACTTATAAAAGCTGTCAAAAAAGCAGCTGATCCGCATTTACAGATTAACGGCTTTAGTGAAATCAAGAATGATAATGAAAATTTTAAATTTCAAATAATTGATTGCCCTCCCGGAACATCTTGTCCTGTAATAGCAGCCGTTAACGGTGTTGATTATGTATTTATGGTTACAGAACCTACACCTTTTGGTCTTTATGACTTAAAACTTGCTGTTGATGTAATGAGAAAGCTTAAATTATCTTTTGGAATTATTATAAACAGATCAGGAGAAAATGATATTTTAATCGAGGAATATGCTAAAGCTGAAAGTATAAAAATATTAACTAAAATTCCTGATGATAGGAGAATTGCCGAATGTTATTCAAGAGGTGAACTTGTTCTGAGAGCTTTGCCGGAATACAAAAAAGCTTTTAATCCTTTAGTTGATGTCTTAAGAGAAAATTTATAATGAAAGAATTGGTAATCATAAGCGGTAAGGGAGGAACTGGAAAAACCAGTATAGTAGCATCATTTGCAGCTTTGGCTAAAAATAAAATACTAGTAGACTGTGATGTTGATGCTGCTGATTTGCATTTAATTTTAAATCCTGAAATAAAACGATCTACTGAATTTTATTCAGGAAAAAATGCTGAAATAAAACTTGAAATTTGCACAAGCTGTGGAAAATGTCTTGAAATATGTAGATTTGATGCAATATCCAAAGATTTTATTGTCAATGAGACAAAATGCGAAGGATGCGGCGCTTGTTTTTATCATTGTCCGTTTCAAGCGGTTAAGTTTGAATCAAAAAAATCAGGTAACTGGTATGATTCAAATACAAGATTTGGAAAACTCATTCATGCCAAGCTTGGTATTGCTGAGGAAAATTCAGGCAAGCTTGTTACAGAAATAAAAAATTATGCGAGAATTGTAGCAAAACAAAATAAACTTGATTTTATAATTGTTGACGGATCACCCGGAATAGGTTGTCCTGTTATAGCCTCTATATCCGGAGCTCATCTTGTGATTATAGTAACGGAGCCGACTTTATCAGGAATCCATGATGCTAAAAGAGTTTTTGAACTTGCTAAACACTTTAAAATTCCTGCCTGTATTTGTATAAATAAATATGATATTAATCTTGAATTAACAGACAAAATAGAAATATTTTGTATTAAAAATAATATTAAACTTGTAGGGAAAATACCTTATAGCAAGGATTTTACCCGATCAATGATAAAAAGTTTATCTATTATTGAATATACTGACAATCCGCTCACAGATGAGTTAAAAAATATCTGGAATAAAATAAGTTCTATAGTTAAAAAATATTAGAAAAGGAGAATTAAAAAATGAAATTTGCAATCCCCACAGCTAACGGTAAATTATGTCAACACTTTGGACATTGTGAAAAATTTGTATTTATTGAAGTTGATGAAACTTCAAAAACTGTTATTAGCAAAGAATCAATAACAGGACCTGAACATACGCCAGGAATATTACCTCCTTGGGTAGCAAAACAAGGAGCAAAAATTATTCTTGCAGGCGGAATGGGGATGAAAGCCCATGAATTATTTGCAGAACAAGGCATAAAAGTTATAGCCGGAATCCCATCTGAAGATCCTGAAAAAATTGTCATGGATTATTTAAACGGGACATTAGTAACCGGAATAAATACTTGTAATAATAATGGATGTAATTCTCAATAGAGAAGGATTTATATTGCTGTTTCCCCTGTTTCTCCCGTTCTTATTCTTATTACTTCATCTATTGTTGATACAAATATTTTTCCGTCTCCTATTGTTCCTGTTTGCGCTTTTTCTTTTATGGTTGCAACTGCTTTTTCAAGTATATCATCCGGTAAAACTATTTCTATCTTTACCTTTGGAATAAAAGGAATATGATATTCAGCTCCACGGTAAAATTCTGTAAACCCTTTTTGTCTTCCAAATCCTTTTACTTCAGTAACAGTCATTCCTTGGATGCCTATTTCATGGAGAGCATCTTTTATATCATTTAGTTTAAAGGGCTTTATTATTGCTTCTATCTTTTTCATATATTTATTCTCCTATATTTATATAAGTCCCAAATTAAATTTAAAAAATGTTTTTGGGAATAAATAAATCCTTACTATCATAATATAGATTTAAAAAACCAAAAACCGATTTTAGTTGAGTATAATAATTAAAATGTATAACCTCTTTCGCCGTGCTGACTCAGGTCAAGACCGGTTGTTTCGTCTTCTTCGCTCACTCTAAGTCCCATTATTATATCAAGAACCTTTAATATTATAAATGTAACCACATAAGAATAAATCCATATAGCAAGCGCGCTCAATATTTGAATGCCTAACAGAGAAGGATTTCCATAAAATAAACCGTTATTTCCTAATGGGTTAACTGCTATTGACGCAAATAATCCTGTTGCTATAACACCCCAGGTACTTCCGACTCCATGAACTCCAACTACGTCAAGAGAATCATCATATCCGAATTTTGTCTTAAGATTGACTGCTAAATAACATAATATACCTGCAACAAGTCCTATAAATATTGCTGCTGTAGGATTTACAAAGCCAGATGCCGGCGTTATTGTAGCCAGACCTGCTACTGCACCTGATGCAGCACCAAGAGCAGTTGGTTTTCCTCTATGTATCCACTCTGCAAATACCCAGGATAAAGTTGCAAATGCTGCTGCAATATGTGTAACAACAATTGCAGATGTAGCTAAAGCACCTGAAGTAACAGCGCTTCCTCCATTAAAACCAAACCATCCAAACCAAAGCAATCCTGTGCCTATGATTGTAAGTATAAGATTATGAGGCGGTATTGGTTCTGTATCATATCCTCTTCTTTTTCCTACAATAATTACAGCAGCTAATGCAGCAGCTCCTGAGCTTATATGGACTACATAACCTCCGGCAAAGTCAAGAGCGCCAAAATTTCTTATCCATCCTCCTACTCCCCATACCCAATGAGCAATAGGAGCATAAACAAATGTTATCCAAAATATAAGAAACATAAGATAAGTCTTAAATTTGAATCTTTCAGCAAATGCGCCTGTTATAAGCGCAGGTGTTATAACAGCAAACATCATTTGAAATAACATAAAAGCTTGGTGTGGAATAGTCGCGGCATAGTTTGGATTTGGAGTTAAGCCGACCCCTCTGAGTCCAGCCCAGGATAAATTTCCTATAAGGTGGCTCATATCCGGACCAAAGGCAAGACTGTATCCATATAATACCCATATAGCCGATACAATGCCCAAAGCTATAAAACTTTGAATGACTGTTCCAAGAACATTCTTGCGTTTTACCATGCCTCCGTAAAATAACGCTAAACCTGGTGTCATAAGCATTACAAGAGCTGTGGATATTAATACCCATGCTGTATCGCCGGGATTTACGCTTTCACGTTCAATTGAAGCCGTAGATTGTTGAATTGGATTCATTGGAGTAACAATAGCAGGTTCTGCGCTGCCGGTAATCTTTATTTGTTCATTTGCCAAGATTATATTCGCAGAAAACAAAAGAAATATACTAGATAAAATAACCATTAAACAAGCTATTTTATATTTTTTAGAAATTTTGAATATACTATCAAAAAACTTTTTAATCATTTTTTTCTCCTTAAAAAATTTTAAATATTTTTACAAAATTTGCATAATAATTGAGTATTTTTAATAAAAAATAACGAATTTTAGACAAAATTTTTCAAAAAATGTTGTAAAATTCTTAATTTTAAGCTATAACCATAAAACTAATAATTTTTTGGGCTACAAAATTTAGATAATTTTGTAGCTTTTTTTTAAATTAAATTAAATTTTTTTAACATAATTATCCTCCTCTCAACTTTTAAAATAATAAACCATAAATAGAATTAACAGAGATTGACATCAATTGTCAATCTCTGTTAATTAAAAATATATCCTTATGCCAATGCAATACATAAATAACTTGTCATTCAGAGAGCGAAGCAGGCAACGCTGTCCGCATTTCTCAGCGTAGCCCGAAAATCCCTGAGCGTTCGATTTTTAGATTACTTCGCTTCGCTCGCATGACATATTTAGATTACAAAAAGACGAGAATTTATTGTTCATTACTTATTAGCTAGAACTAGCGAAGTTTTTAAATTCCTTTTCACAATTTTTTTGAATAAGAGTTTTAACAGAATCAAATTCTGTTTCAAGAGCTTTTTGTATGGTTATAAGGTTCATCATTTCATTATCAATGTTTTTTTCCTGCACAAGAAGCTGAGAGTTTAAAAGCTGATTATTAGGTTGTTGACTTGCTTTTTGTATTAATAATTGTTTTCTGTTTGCAAAGATTTGTATCTGAAATTCAGTATCACTTTTTCTTAAAGTTATAGTAAGTAATCTGGCTTGTGTTGGTGCTATACTCATAATTTGATCTCCCTTTATGATTTTTATGTAATATTAAAATCCCACAATTTTTTGTGAGTATTTTTTTGTGATAAAATTTAAAACTTAATCTTTAATTTCCGTAGTATTTAAATCCTTTTTCACAATTCTTGCTAATTAAAGCTTTAACAGAGTCATATTCTGTTTCAAGAGCTTTTTGCATAGTTTCAAGGTTTTTCATGTCATTATCAAGCTTTTTTTCTTGTTCTTTAATACCATTGCTATTGCCTGAGGTTAACGCCTGTCTGATTAAATTTTGTTTTTGAACAGATTTTTTTTCAATGTCAAATTCAATGTCAATTTTGTTTCTTAATATTGTATGCATTCTGCTTTGGCTTGGTGCTATACCCATTGTTAAATCCTCCTTACTTTATATAGATTGTAAATAAATCACACATACTAATTATATAAAGAATATATGATATATAAAATTGCTAATTTACTTCTTTTATAGTGTAATATTTCTTAATATTTGCTAAAATTAGAAATAATTTCTAAAATAGATATATTAATGTTGAAATTAGACAAAATTATTTAAGGAAAACAAGTATGAAAAAGATAAAAAAAATATTAACTATTGCTCTAGGTATCTTAATAATAAGCGCAGGTTTTGCTTTAGGCGAAAGCAGCCAGGCTTATACGCCAACAAATTTGATTCAAGCTGATATTCAGTCTCAAAGAATCCCTGTTGGAACTAAAATAAAAATTAGAATGGAAAGTCCTGTTAATACGCATAATTCACAAAAAGGAGATATGTTCCTTGCTTCTATTATTGAAGATATAAAAATTAAAAATAATGTTATTCTTCCGGCAGGCACTATAATTCGAGGCAATGCCGGAAATATTAAAAAAAATGGTTATCTAAGCAGAAGCGGCGAATTAAGCTTGAATCTCGATCATATTGTAACACCATTAGGCAAACAGGCTTTATTAATCGCAAAAATCTCAGAAGCTAAAAATTTGACTTTAAATGGATCTATTTCTGCTGGTGGAGGTTATTTAGATGCGGTTGATGAAAATCTTAACCAGGGAACTGATTTATTAATTAATATTTTGGATTATGGAATGAGAGGAGGACTATCTATTGCCGGTGGGATTCCTGTTATTTTAACTGCTCCCTGCGCTGCAATAATAGGAACTACTGCAGGCGGCGCAGTGTTTTTCTCAAAATCGGCAGTTGCAATATTTAAAAAAGGCGATAACGTAAAAATCAACCCTGGCGATATTTTAGAAATTACTTTAATTGAACCTCTTGATATTCCTGTAAATTAAAGGAGGAAAATTCTGATAACTGAAATTTTATGTATAGGTTCCGAGCTTTTATTAGGCGAAACTGTTAATACAAACGCTTCATATATCTCAAAAAAACTCATGAATTTGGGAATAAATTGTTATTATCATACAGTTGTCGGTGATAATCCCGATAGAATCAAAAAAGTTCTTGATTCTTCAATTCAAAGGTCTGATATTATTATAACTACCGGTGGACTTGGTCCTACTGACGATGATATTACAGTGCAAACTTTTGCTGAATATTTTGATGAAGAGCTGATTTTTGATGAAAAATCTCTTCATGATATTGAAATTTTTTTTAAATCTATAAATAAATCTATGCCGGAATCAAGCAAAAAGCAGGCTTTTATACCAAAAAATGCTATTGCAATTCCCAATCCCGTAGGGACTGCGCCTGGAATTATTTGGGAAATTTCAAAAAACAAATCAAAAAAAATTATTCTTTGTTTTCCCGGTGTGCCGGAAGAATTATATGCCATGTGGGAAAGAACAGCAGAAAATTACTTAATGCAGTATTCTGAAGGAGTTTTAATAACAAGACATTTAAAATATCTTGAAATACCTGAAGCTGCTTTAGCTGAAAAAGTCAGAGACATTATGGAAATGTCAAATCCAACCATTGCTCCTCTTGTTTCAAAAGGAGAAGCAACTCTAAGAATTGCGGCAAAAGCTAAAACCCGTGAAGAAGCTAATATTCTCATTGACGAAGTTGAAAAAGAAATTTTATGCAGAACAAAAGAACATTTTTGCGGTTATAAGAGTGAAACCTTAGAAGAAATAGTAGGAAAACTTCTTTTAGACAAAAAATTATCGGTAGCAACAGCTGAATCTTGCACAGGAGGATTAGTCAGCTCCAGATTAACTGATATTTCAGGAAGTTCCGGTTATACAAAGCTTAATCTTGTAACTTATTCAAATGAATCTAAAATAAAAAATCTGGGTGTAATTGAAAAAATTATTGAAAAATACGGCGCTGTCAGTGATAAAGCAGCTATTTCAATGGCAGAAGGAGTAAGAATTGTATCAAAATGCGACATTGGAATAGGAATAACAGGAATTGCAGGTCCAACAGGCGATACAGAAACTAAACCCATAGGCTTAGTTTATATAGCTCTTTGCAACAAGTATAATTTAGAAGCTCATAAATTAGAGATTCCAAGTAATTTACCAAGAAAAGAAATAAAATACAGAGCAAGTGAGTATACTCTTAATTATTTAAGGTCATTTATTAAGAAATATTATTAATAAATTAGTATATAAGACAGATCCTGAACATCCATGCTACTTAAATAGCAGCCATGCCGGAACTTTGATAGCAAAAGTTCAAAAAATAGACAATATTTGAAAGAATTATATAAAAAACGAGGCTGAAAACCGCATGGCTTCGTTTTGTTTTTTCTTGGAAGAAAAATTTTTTACAAAAACATAGCGTTACGTCTATAA
>JAZDPZ010000020.1:0-30930 GCA_043797105.1 bacterium
TTCAAGGCAGTAAAAGCAGCAGTACCTGCAAAAACAATTTATAGATAGGGAAGCAAAACATCGCCCCTACGTTTCTAAAAAATCGTCTAATTCCTTGCTATGGACGATTTTGGTGTTTTTAAGGTGTCAAACTTCCGATAATTGAAATTTATCTTATTTTACCGGCAAATTTTTTAATACTTTTAATCCAATTACGTTGTTTTTTTTCAGAAACATTTGAAATGAGATCAAAATCAAATCTTTTTTCAATTTTAAGACCACACCAGCTTGATAAAATAACTTTCAGATACTTAAAGGGAATATCTCCATATAAATATTTCATGCCTAAATATGGCATATAATAAGACTGCATAATTACGACCGTCTTTCCTTTTAAGAGAGGTTCAGGTCCAAATTTACCCACATTAACAATAATACCTTCCTGAAAAATTCTTTCAATAAAACTTTTTAATTTTGCAGGAATAGCAAGCCACCAGATTGGATATACAAAAACTATCTGATCAGCCCAGACAATATTATTCTGAGCTTGTTTTAATTCTTCAGTCAGAGAATAATCAGCGTCATTATTATTAAATTTTAAATAATCTATTTCAATGTCATACAAATTTATAGATCTTACTTCATTACCTGCTTTTTGCGCTTCTTCAATATAAGCTTCAACATAAGGCGCTTTTTGACTTTCATTTTTTTGGTTACAGATAACAATAAATATTTTTTTCATATATCATAATCCTTTTTTAAATAATAAATATAAACACTGTTAATATTTTTTCATATATCTAAAATAACTTTGAACGCAAACAGGGCTGTTCAATATAAACTAGAATAACCAAATTCTTTTAAATCCCTCTCTTTTTTACGCCAATCTTTTTTGACTTTTACAAATAACTCAAGGAAAACTTTTTTTTCAAGTAAATTTTCGATCTCAATTCTTGCTTCAGTTCCTATTTTTTTTAACATGAGTCCTTTTTCTCCTATTATTATTCCTTTTTGGGATTCATGTTCCACAAAAATATTAGCTGATATTTTTGTTAAATTAGTTTTTTCTTCATAAAAATCTATTGCAATAGCAACGCTATGAGGAATTTCTTCATAAGTATTTGTTAAAATCTTTTCTCTGATTATTTCTCCAACAATTAATCTAGTGCTTTGATCGGTAACTTCTGTATCAGGATAGTATTGAGGTCCTTTAGGCAGCTTTCTGTAGATATTTTTTACAAGATCATCAATATTACGCCCTGTTTTAGCGGAAATTTTTATCACAGGGATGATTTTTTCTTTAAACAAGTCTTTATAACTTTCTATATTTTCATCCCTTATTTTTAGTTGTTTAATTTTATCAACTTTGTTAACAACCATAATTATTGGAATATCTGTTTTTAGCAAGTTTTCAACTATCCATCTATCACCGTTTCCTGCTTTTTCAGTCCCATCAACCAAAAATAATATTAAATCAGAATCAGGAATTGCCAACTTTGCTTCATCAAGCAAAAATTCACCCAGTTTATGAATAGGTTTATGAATGCCAGGGGTATCAATAAAAATTATTTGTCCTTTTTCAGAGGTATAAATACCCTTGATTCTTTTTAGGGTAGTTTGAACTTTTTCACTTATAATTACTATTTTTTGTCCCAATATTTTGTTCAGTAAAGTTGATTTACCAACATTTGGTCTTCCAATTATCGCAACAAATCCTGATTTATATGCCATTCACTTTCCAGTCAAGATATTTAGTTTTCTTCTTCAATTGTTTGCCTGTCAACAAACCCGTCAGGTTTAAATAATATTACCCTAATGATTTTATGTTTGTCCATACTTTCAACTTTTATTTTAATATCACCGGCTTCAACTTCGTCTCCAACTTCAGGTTCTCTTCCAACCAAGCCAAAAACATATCCTCCGATAGTTTGAAAGTCTTCTGTAGGAAAATCAAGACCAAAACGTTCATTTAAATCATATATTTCCATTTTAGAATAAACACTCAAAGTATTTTCATCGATTTTAATAATTTCAGGAATCTGAACATCGTATTCATCCCATATTTCCCCAACTAATTCTTCAAGAATATCTTCTACTGTAACAATACCAGCAACGCCTCCATGTTCATCAACAACAGCGGCAATTTGACTTTTAGTCAGGTTAAATTCTTTAAGCATAGAGCTTATGGATTTGTTTTCAGGCACAATTGTTATTTCTCTTGCCAAATTTTCTATTTTTATACTTTCTTTATTGTTATCTTTTAAGGCTTTTAAAACGTCTTTAGCATTAATTATACCGATAATATTATCAGGATTTTCTTTATAAACCGGGATTCTTGTATGTCCGGAAGCCACAATAACATCAATTAACTCATCTATACCAGACTCTGCATCAATAAAATTCACATCAGTCCTTGGCACCATTATTTCCCAGACAACCGTGTCTATAAAATCAAAGAATTTTGAAAATATTTTAGCTTCTCTTGATTTTAATACTCCCAGGTTTTTACCTTCTTCAATTAATTTTTCAAATTTTTCACCCCAGTTATCTTCAGCATCATCCGCTTGTACCTCAATAGTAACGTGGGCTATATTTTTTATTTTTTCCCTAATTTTTTGTTCAAGTTTATCAGCTATATCATCAGCATCTTTAACCTGGATTTCAGGATCAACTTCAATACCCATATTAACAATAAGACCAGACGAACCCATATCCATAGTTTTTAAGTCCTGCACCTGAGAAATACCGTTTATTTTACTTGCAATATCCTTAATTAATTCTTCAATTTGAGGTTTGGCAGCTGCGCCGGTTAAAGAATTAATATTGTTTTTCAAAAGATAAATAGCCAGACCCAAAAGCATAAAACCTATAAAAATTGAGGCTATAGCATCAGGTATATATGCCAAAGACTTATCTATAAAAAATTTTGATATTGATATTGATACAAGAGCTACAGTAGCTCCGGATAAAGCAGCAGTATCCTCATACCATACAAATTTTGTTGTCGGGCTTTTAATATGACTTATATACTTAAATGATTTAATAAAAGCTTCTAAACAGTTTTTAACCTTAATTCCCGCTTCTTCCATAACAGCAGCGCTGGCGCTAAAAACAGCCCAAATTTCAAAAACAATGCTACCTATTAATGCAGCAGCAAGAAAATTATAGTTATTTAATAAATCTGAAATATTTTCCTGTCCGTGTAATAAACGATACCAGCCGTTATATAATGAAACAATCGTGCCAAAAAGCATTAAAATACAGGCAAAAAGCGCCCAAATATTTGCTTCCAGACCATACCCAAAAGGATGAAACTTGTCTGCCGGTCTGCTTCCTCTTTTTAGACCTATGAGAAGACACAAACTATTAAAACCATCGACCCCGGAATGTATAGCTTCTGAAAGCATTGCGGAACTCTTACTAAAAAACCAACATAGCAGTTTAATTCCTGCAATTGACAAATTTGCAAGCAATGCTCGCCAAACAGCCCTTTCAGAAATAATATTTTCTAAATTTAGAGAGGTATTATTATTTTTTTCCGTTATATAAACCTGATGGTTATCATTATCTGTATTATTATACGAGTCTGATGACATATTTATTATACCATACTCCCCTATAAGATTCCTCTTAAATAAGGGTTATTTTCATCATTCTCAGATTTTTTCATATTATGCATATACCTCAATTAATTTTGTGCCTAAGGCACATTCATAGACTACTAATCCTTCCAAATTCAATTTGGGACTTGTATAATATATATAATATCAGATTTTTATAAAAATTGCTAAAACATTATTATAATATTCACATAATTTACTCTTCTAATTCTTTATTTTTTTTGTCAGTTGCGGTTTTAGGTTTTGGATTTAATATTTTAACTTCTTCAACATCTACCCAGGGATCATTCAAAGCATTGGAAAATACTTCTCCTGTTAAATCAATTTGGTCTCCGCTTTCTAGATCAGTTAATTTTTCGGCTTTTTCTCTTGAAATTATTAATTTTAGCTCAGAAAGAGGAATTGTATAATCTTTAGTAGTAATATCAGGACGTTTTAGAAGAAATGAAATATATTTTTTGGAATCCCTGAAAGCTGGCTTATAATCCAATCCAAGAGTAGAAAATTTATCAAAAGTAGCTGTTATATCAATTTTATCATTCAGAAAAGTTTGTGGATTTGCTACAAGTTCTAAAGGATCGACTTTTTTATAGTTTTTAGCTTCATCAGCCGCAAAAATTTGAGTCTGAATACTGTTAAATGTTAAATTTAAAGCAATTAAAGCTGAAATCCCAAATGTTAAAAATTTTTTCTTGTCTATCATATTTTTTAAACCTCGTTATCCTAAAAATATATTTAATATTATATCATTAATTATTATTAATTTTTTCTTAAAATTTTTCCTTCTACCTCTTTAGAAACACTTAAACTTTTGCTTAAACTATCAGACAATTCTGCCGATGTATTTGCAGTATAAAATTTACCCTTTGTAGCAAGCGCAGTGCATTTAAGTTGATTTATAACAGTATAATCCGAAAGATCAAAGCCAATCACATCAATTTTGAGATCAATTTTATTTCTTACAAGACTTACAGCATAATCACAGGGACTTCCATCACAGGTTTCCATCCCGTCGCTGACAAGTATTATTCTTTTTTTACCTGCTAGACCATTAAAATCATGTTCCACTGCCTGCCTAATGGAGTATGAAATAGGTGTCCACCCCACTGGTTTTATTTTTAAAAGCTCATTTGAAATTAAATATTGATTATTTGGACCAATAGGCACTTTTAATTCAGAAGCCTTACAGTCATTAATGCCAAAAAAACTGGAACTATGACCATATACCCTTAATCCTACCCAAACATTCTGAGGCAATTTCCTTAAAACTTCATTAATAGCTTTTCTTGCAATATCTATTTTTCTCTCGCCATTGATTTTTTCTGTCATACTATACGAACTGTCAAGAATAATGAGAATTTTTTCTGCTTCAACACCGGAGGAACTGCCGTAAGGATCATTAATATTCAATTGAGACTTACTAAACGGCACTTGAATAAAATAAATCGTCAATAACAGCAGCATACAAATAATAAAACTATATTTAAATCTCGGCATATTTTTTCTCCTGAATTTAAAATTCTTAATATTTTTATTATAAATTATAGTAATTTTTAATTAAACACATAGATTTTTGAGGCTAATTAAATTTTTTAAATTACCATAATATCCTTGATTTAATAGTTCAATAAATTTTATATAAACTGTAGGCGCAAGCCTTTTAGTTTCATCTAAATCGGTAAAAAGAGCTTCAATAAATCGGGCAAATAATTCTGTTGGTTTTTTATAATATTTTTCTCTTTTGTTTTTTAATCTATAAAGCCTGGTATATTCACGCTGTAAGCTTTTTAATTTTATATAAGCTCTTAGAGATTGAGGTATTTCAGAAAAATCTTTATCCAGATTTTTAATACTGTAAGAATTTTCTTTAAAGAACAGATTCTTAATTTTTATATTGTCATATTTTAATAAATATTTTGCCGGAGATTTATTTTTTCTAAAATAGCTATCTATAGGTTTAAAAATCTGAGATTTTTTAAAATCAGGGTAATCCTGTTTTATGATTTTTTCTAAATTCTTGATTTCAGTATTAATTTCAAGTTTTCTTGAGTAAAATTTGCTAAACTTTGAATTTTCATCAATAAAATTTGTAATATTTAACAATTCTTCCTGAAATTTATCAATTTCATTAGTCTTAAAGAGTTTTTCAATAGAACCGCCTTTTTGAAATATCTCTTTTTCAAGATCATAATGGATTTTATGGGCATATTCATGAGCTAATATAGCTAATCTTCTTTCTTTTGCTGCTTTTTTTGAAATATCAATCCTGTTTTTAAAGCAAATACCCAGATTTCCTCTGGCTTTGGTGTTTGTTTTAACTAAAATTCCTTCTTTATTCAGAAATTTAATAAATTCCTGTTCTGTAAGTTCAGAAAGATTATTTTGTATCATGTCTGGTTTCTTGCTCAATCCATGAAAGAAAGTTTTTTTGACCATTTTCTATGGGTAACATTATTATTTCCGGCAGTTCATAAGAATGCAAATCACGTATAGACTGTTTAACCTTGTCAAAAAGCGTTTTTTGAGTTTTTATAAACAGAAGAAATTCGCTATCTTCCTGTATTTCTTCTTTCCATCTATAAACTGAAGTTACATTCTGGACTATGTTAACGCAGGCTGCAAGGTTATTTTCAACTAAAGAGCGAGCTATTTTTCTTGCTTCTTCAAAGTTTGGGGTTAAAGTCAGTATCACACAAAAATTCATATAGCTTCTATATTCTCCGTTATTACTTTTTCAGTATAGATTAAGTTAACTTCAAGATATTTTATAAATGAGATAGCTTTTATTAGAATGTCCTCAAAAACTTTTTGCAAATCATTCTCATCAATTTTAAAGATTTTGACAATTTTTTCATAATTTTCTCCTTTTCTATGGGCAACACCTGTAGAACGTAGGCTTTGAAGATTCCTTAAAAAATCAATGTGTTCTTTATATCCTTTAAAATCTTTTTTAACAAAAAATTGTTCTAACCTATCTATACCCTTATCTTCTTTAGAAGGATTAATATACTTATTTATCTCTTTTATATTTAAAGAATCTATAATTATTATTGCCAAATTGCCTATTTGTCCGTCAAACTCCAATTGACTATTATTTAATGGAATCCTTAAACTAGAGTAGCGATATGCATCTTCTTCTGTCAATGGCTTAAAAAAATTCCATTCATATTTTTTTTCCCATTTTTCCTGAAAAACATTTAATATGGATTTGAAACACAAATCTGCTCTTTCAGGATCAACCCATTCTGCTGAAACATCTCTTTTAAATCTTGTGTTGCTTATATTGCTGTCCGACGCTATATTAAAACTTTTCCAATACAATTGTTCATTAGATGATATATACTTGCCTAAATCACCCAAGTACACATTTACATATTCAAGATGGTTATTATCAATTCTGAGATCCCATAATCCTCCACATCTTATATTACTATCTTTAACAGTATATTTTTCAGGATAGGAATAGTACTTTGTCAAAACTTCTTTTTTAAAAAATACTGGAGTTAAATAATTTGGAGCGCCCTTATTAGCGCCAAAATTGTTAGCAAGATTATCAGGATTACAATTATATGTTATTTCTTGACCAGATTCGTCAATACCTATAATAAAATCTAAGTATTTCCTTTCTTTCTTATTATATGGATATATCCCACTTTTTTCTTTTGGAAGAGGATATATTACCTTTTTCCCTAATAATCTTGATACAGTTTTGTCTTCTCCTAACGATAATTCTTTAAGCCAAAAAGTATAATAATATATGTCGTCGTTAGTTTTATAATCTTCATTTTTTTTATTTAGAGATAATTCTTCAAGAGAGTATTTTGAACTATAAACACTATCGATCTGTATTAATAAAACGTTTTCTTTAATTGCTAAAAACTGTCTTATGTATAACAGTTTAATCTTTATACAATCATTTTCAAAAATTATTGCATCATCTTCATTACCGTCTTCATCAATTTTTATATATTTATTATTTTTACCGTCAAAGTATAAATTATGAAAAAACCTAAATTCCTCAGATATTTCATTATATGATTCTTTTACACCATGCCAATTTCTACAGATAACCAGAAGCTCAATATCTTCATCATTTCCAAATTCTGTCACCCATTCTGCATAACTTAATGAAATATTTATCCTTTCATTAGGGATTAAACAACAATAAATTCCAAAATCCTCACCTTTTTTATCTTCATAAACCGTTAACCAAGTTTCTTTACCCATTTCATTTTCAAAATAATTTTTAAGATTTACCTGTAAAATATAGTCTTTTTCTTTATCGATCATATATACTCCTTTATCAGAATATTTAGAAGATTAAAAAAATATGTACTACTTTCTTAAAATGAATAATTTGTAGTAAAAGTCCCATCAGGCAAAGCATAAACAATTTTGCCATTTATAGAATAGACATTTGGCATGCCTTTTTGCCAATTTTCTTCCTGAGCTTTTTTAACTGCTCTCGCAAAAATTTTTGTTATATCATCAGCTAATTTATGTGTTTCATTTTTCATTAATTTATATTCTCCATAAAAAATTTATAAAGCTCTTCCTGAATACTTTCAATAGTTTCAGACTCTCCTTTAGCAACAAGAATACTTCTTTCGAGCCCATTATAAAAAACAGTCCATTCATCAACTATATCCTTGTATTTTTTCCAAAAATTATTCTTGCTTCTGTAATATCTGCGAATTACATCTTCATCAGGCACATAATGACCGCCTGTTCTAACTCTTACTTTTATTCTTTCAATGCAGATTTGCGGATTATCAACAAAAGAATATATCAAAACTGTATTGTATCCTTGAATTTTAGCCTGCTTAATAACTTTAACAAGGAAATTCCCTGAAAGTGTTGTTTCTATTGCAAAAGATTTTTCCTGCAAAAGCATTTCATCAATTTTTTTAAAAACTTTTTTTCCTGCCTGAACTCTTACAGCCTGCAAATCATCGGGATTTATTGCCCTTGCTATTTCATCGGCATTGACAAATTCAAGAGAAAGCTCGGGTAACAACTCTTTTGCAAGTGTTGTTTTTCCGCTTCCGTTTGCTCCTGCTATTATAAAAATTTTTTTATCCATAAAAATTATCTCTGAAGATTTAAGAAATTTTTTTCGATTATTTTATTATAATTTTAAATTAAAAAATTGTAGTAAAATAAAAATTATTAAACAACCTGAAAAATTCTGGTTGATAAGCTAGAATATTTATAATAGCCTGAATATTAAAGATACAAGAAAACTTGGGGAAAAATTAAAATGAAGAGATTGCGTAATAATACTGCTTTAATTTTATTTTTAAGTCTGTGTGTATTAAATTTTAATACTCTTGAGAGTTTTTCAAAAGATAAAAAAAAGGATAAAGAAGAAAAACCACGTATAGAAGCAGAGCAAATTGACTCAGATAAACTTGAAACCATCCAGGACAGGACGTATGATGAAGGTATTACTATAAAAGAAATTGAAATTGATGGTAATAACCTTATAAAATCTGAAGATATTTTGAAACAGTTATCAATAAAACAGGGAAGTAAATTTGATAAAGACCTTATACAAAAAGACCTTAAAACTATTTATGATATGGGATATTTTACCGAAAAGCTGAAAGCTGTCCCGCAGGCTTCTCCAACCGGAATTAAGCTTAGAATTGAAGTTGAGGAAAATGCTCCTATTACAGGATTTAATATTTCAGGGAATAAAATTATTTCTAATGAAGAAATTGCAAAAATATTTAATAACCAGACAGGTTTACCTCAAAATATTGCAGAATTGAATAAAGCTGTAGAAGCTATAGAAAATCTTTATGCAGAAAAAGGCTATATACTCGCAAGAGTGAAAAAAATAACTGATGATCCCGATGGAATGATTGATATTGAGCTAAATGAAGGAATGATTGATGATATTAAAATCACCGGCAATCTGAAAACCAAAGATTTTGTTATTAAGAGAAATATGTCTTTGACTCCCGGCATGATTTATAATGAAAATGTTTTAAAACAGGATTTATCCAGGATTTTTTCAACTCAGTCTTTTTCTGATGTTAGAAGGGTAATTTCTGCTTCTCTGGATGATCCTGATAAATATCAATTAACAGTAGAAGTTGATGAAAAAAGAACAGGAGCAATTTCTCTCGGAGGAGGCATTGATACCGGAACAGGTCTATTTGGTTCTCTTGGATATGCGGATAATAATTTTAGAGGGCGTGGGCAGGAGTTGTCTGTTAATTTTATGACAGGCAGTGGGGTTGTTTTAAGAGACAAAGATACGGTTAGAAGAGCGTCTCTCCAATTTGAAGCAAATTTTGTCGAACCCAGACTCAAACAAACTTTAAATTCCTTGCAAGTAACAGCGTTTGGAAGGGATTTTGCAAGTTATCAGGTGCCTCTTGGCATAGAAAGACGTTTTGGTGGTCAGATTGAACTTGCCAGACCAATTAAAAAAGTGCCTAATCTTGCCGGAAGTCTGTCCCTTTCAGTTGAAAATATTGATATAAAAGAAGGAGATAAAAGTAGAATACAGGATATTTTTGCAGAAAAAGGACTTGATATTGCAAAAAGAGCTAACCAATTAGAAAGTGGGGCTTTTATTTCTTTAGGACCTTCATTGGTTTATGATACTCGCAATAGTTTGATTAATCCTACAAATGGCTGGTATTTTTCCACTTCTTTGAATGAATCTCTTAAAGTGGCAGGAGATGCAGGTTCTTTTGGAAAGGTTACCGCAAACGCGAGAAAGTTTTATCCGATTGGTAAAAAATCAACATTTACTGTTGGAGGTAAAATTGGCTCAAAAGTAATTGGCGATATGCCGGAATTTGCATCATTCAGACTTGGCGGAGCTAATTCTATCAGAGGATTTAGAGAAGGAGATATCGGAAACGGCGAAGGATTTATGCTTGCTTCTGCTGAATTTAGGACCCCAATTCCATTTATTGACAGAATAACAAAAATTGATTTCATTAAAGATATGAGAACAGCTTTTTTCTTTGACGCAGGCAGTGTTTTCAGAGAAACACTCACAAATCAGCTATTTAACAGACCCGGATACGGAATTTCAACAGGCGTTGGTTTAAGAGTAAATATTCCTGCATTAGGTCCTGTTCGTGTTGATTATGGTTATCCTTTAACCTGTGTGGGAGCTGGAAATCATAAAGGAGGAAGATTTACATTTGGATTTGGAGAAAAATATTAGTTAGGATTTTTATGAAAAATTTTATGAAAGGAAAATTTAACAATGAAAAATTTTAAAAAATTTTTAATCACACTTGCAATTATGGGCGCTTTAATGTTTTCCGGCGTCAATGCTTTTGCTAAAGATGCCGGAGTGGTTGATTTAGATAAAGTTATAGGCGATTATTCAAAGGCTCAGGATGCTTCAGCAGATTTAAAAATAAAAGAAGCAGAATTACAAAAATTTCTTGCAGATGCTCAAAAACAACTTAAAAATGCAGCTTCTCCTGTTGAGAGAAAAAATTTAGAAGATAAACTTACAGAAGAATTTAAGGTAAAAAGTCAAAATTTTAGAGAACTACAGGCTAAACAATGGAAAGAAATAGAAGATAGTGTTTTTTCCGCTATAGATAAAATTTCCAAAGAAAAAGACCTTAGTTTGATTCTTAACAAAGCAGGCGTGCTTAGAGGCGGTGTTGATATAACAGAACAAATTTTGGGCGTCCTCAACAAAAAAGATAAATAATAACTCTCAGGTCATTCTCAGCAAAGGCAAAACCATAGCGTGAGAATTTGGCACATGAGCAGTTACGATAAATAAAAAGAATGGAGTAAAAATTTGCTTACAATAAAAGAAGTTGAACATGTTGCCAAACTTGCCAGATTGGAACTTAAAGAGGAAGAAAAAAGCAGGTTTGCCGAACAAATAAGTAATATTTTGGATTATTTTAATCAATTAAGTGAAGTAAATACCGAAAATATTGAACCTATGACACAAGCTATTCCTACGATTAATATTATGCGGGAGGATAAAGTTTGTCAGGAATTTGATCGTGATGAAATTCTTGCAAATGCCCCTTTAGAAGAAGATAATTATTTTAAAGTTCCAAAAATCTCATCAGAGTAAATATTTTATATCATTTTGCACAATCTAAATGAGATTAATAAGCTGTCATTGCGAGCCTCGAAGAGGCGAAGCAATCCAAAAATTACTTGGATCGCCACGTCGGGCTTACGAAGCAGGCTATTGTTGTTCTCTATCGCATTTCAACCCTCCTCGCGATGACAGAAAAACATTTTTTACTTTAGAGGATGCAAATTAGTATTATTTAAAAGTAAAGGGTTTTTTTAACATGATTACTAAATATATTTTTGTTACAGGTGGAGTTGTCAGCTCTTTGGGAAAAGGTATAGTCGCTTCCTCTTTGGGCAAACTTCTAAGAGCAAGAGGCTTTTCTGTTACAATCCAAAAATTTGATCCTTATATAAATGTTGATCCTGGCACAATGAGTCCTTTTCAGCATGGTGAGGTTTTTGTTACCGATGACGGAGCAGAAACAGACCTTGATTTAGGGCATTATGAAAGATTTACCAATACAAATCTTGGAAAAATCAATAATGTAACAGCCGGAAGCATTTACCTGAATGTCATAAACAAGGAAAGAAGAGGTGATTATTTAGGAGCCACTGTTCAAATAATCCCTCATATTACAGATGAAATAAAAAGCAGGATAAAAGAAGCTGTCAAGTCTAAACCAAACTTTTTTATAGCGGAGATTGGCGGCACAGTTGGCGATATAGAAGGATTACCTTTCCTTGAAGCAATAAGGCAGTTTAAAATCGAAGCTGGATTTGGAAATTCGATATTTATCCATGTTACTCTAGTGCCATATTTAAATGCAGCGGGTGAACTAAAGACCAAGCCTTCCCAACATAGTGTTACCACTTTAAGAAGTATTGGCATTCAACCTGATATACTTGTTTGCAGGTGTCAAAAAACAATTCCAAGAACAGAAAGAAAGAAACTTGCTTTATTTACAAGCGTTCTTATAGATGCTGTTATTGAATGTAAAGACTTAAAATCTATTTATGAAGTTCCTATAGCCCTTGAAAATCAGGGATTGGCAAAAGAAGTTTTAAAAAGGCTAAATTTAGAAGATGTTGAAGCAGATTTAAATTCCTGGAATGAGATTGTAACAAAAATTAAAAATTCTTCTCATTCTGTAACAATTGCAATTGCCGGTAAATACACAAAACTTTCAGACGCATATATTTCTGTAGTTGAAGCTTTAAAACATGCTGGAGCTGCTGTAGGCGTAAATATTGATTTGAAATGGGTTTCATCCGATGAATGCGTTGATCTAAAAAAAGCAAAAGAAGCTTTAGCTGATGTTCAGGGTGTGGTTGTTCCTGGTGGGTTTGGTTATCGCGGGATTGAAGGCAAAATCAATGTAATAAAAATAGCAAGAGAGCATAATATTCCTTTTTTGGGTTTATGTCTTGGAATGCAATGCGCGGTTATTGAATTTGCCAGAAACGTAGCAGGATTACGCGATGCAAACAGTTCTGAATTTGCTCCTGAAACTCCTCATTCTGTTGTTGATTTGATGCCTGACCAGGAAGGATTTACTAATTACGGCGGCACAATGAGATTAGGATCATACGAATGTCATTTGAAGGAAGAGTCTGTTACGCAGAAAGCATATAGAGAAAATATTATTTTTGAAAGACATAGACACAGATATGAAGTCAATAATGCTTACAGAGACCAATTATCAAAATTTGGACTGGTATTTTCAGGTCTTTCTCCGGATAAAAGGCTTGTTGAGATAATTGAGTTTCCAAGTCATAAATGGTTCGTAGCAACGCAATTTCATCCGGAATTTAAATCCCGTCCGGAGATTCCTCATCCTTTATTTTTAGGCTTAATAAAAGCTGCTCTTGAGAGTCCTAAGGCTCATTCATAGGCTATTAAGTAATGAACAATAAATTTCACCTTTTAAAAAATGGGTTTGGTGTAGGGCGAAGCTTTGTCCTAGTCTAGCTTAATCCTTCCAGTCATAGTTTGAGGTTTTTATGTCAAAAAAAATTGATTCAAAATATCTTTTACAATTAGCTTGCGAAGCTTCTTTTAACGCGTATTCTCCTTATTCAAAATTTAAAGTCGGAGCATGTATTTTATTTGAAGATGGAAGTATATATAAAGGGTGTAATATTGAAAATTCAAGTTACGGCTTAACTCTTTGCGCTGAGCAAAACGCAATTTCAACGGCAATTGCCGAAGGTAAACAAACAGGATTAGCAGCCGTGGCTATTTATAGCCCGTCATCAAAGTTATGTTATCCTTGTGGAGCTTGTAGACAGTGGATTGTTGAATTTTCAAAACAAGCTTTGATTATAGTCGAAAATTCAGATGGAAATCCTTTAAATTTGAAGATATCAGAACTTTTGCCTTTAGCATTCATAACTCAAGTGTAATCAAGATATATTAAAAAAATAAAGATGACAATTTTTTCGTACGAAAAAATTGTCATCTTGAAATAATATATTTTAATTTTTTGTTTTTTAGAAAATCTATTTATTTATGGATTGCTTTTTATTTATAGCTCCCGGAACATTTTGCCAATTGGCAGCCATAATTTTCTTGAAAGCTTTCAAAGCAGTATCTTCCAGTTCGCCTAGTTCTTCAGCATGCATAATAAGCTCTCTAAGCGGAAGTAATGCTCTTTGGTCACGAAGCACACCAAGCGCTGCGGCTGCTCCAGCTCTTACCAGTTCATTTTCTCGTTCATTTTTTAATACTTCAATTAGCGCAGGAACTGCTCTTGTATCGCCTAATTTGCCAAGAGAAGTAACAGCATAAATCCTTACATTTACCCATTCATCTTTAAGCATTTCGATAACTGATTCCACGGCTTTCTTGTTTCCAAGTTCGCCAAGAGCTCTTGTTGCATCACAACGCACATTTATTTTCTCATGCCTTAATGACTCTATCAAAGCATCAGCTGCTATATCGCCTATTTCAATAAGCGCATCTGTAGCAGTAATACAAACCTGGCTATTTTCGTCATTTAAAGCTTCTACCAGTGGTTCTACAACTTCTCTTCCGCCAAGACGACCAAGCGCGCGAGCAGCGCGTACTCTAACATCAACATTTCTATCTTCTCTAAGAGATGTGATTAATGGTTCTGTGGCGTTTGAATCACCTAATTCACCCAATGCTCTTGCAGCATATAGCCTAACTGATCCATTCTTGTCATTTTTGAGCACGTCAATTAAAGTATCAACTGCGTTTAAATCACCTAATTCACCTAAAACCCTTGCAGCATTATACCGCACTTTTTCAGAATTACTGTTTTGTAATTCATAGATTAATTCATCAAAGGTTTTTTCAGTTTTTTTCTTTCTATTATTTAGTTTAATGCTCATTTACTTACTTCCTCCGGATGTTCCCTTTACGTTACATTACACTAGATCACCTCCCAATTATATTATTTAAAATCTACATTTTATTTTTAGTTTCCAATATCTATAAAACATAAAGATTTAAATAATTGCTAATTAGGGATGTAAAGGTTAAGTTTTTTTAATAATATTATACTTATAATTATTAAAAATATTAAGCGTACAATGGACACTCATTACATTATTAATAATAGCATATTTTCAAGCAATTTTGTTATTTTGTTTACATTAATTAATATATATTAATATTTGTTTTTTTAGCTTAAAGCTATAGTCAGTCATAGTAGAGTCTTTTAAAATAGCAAGAAATTAACAATTTAAAAGATCAGTCAACAGGAAGTTCTATAATAAATTTTGTACCTAAGTTAACTTTACTATCAACTTTAATAGTGCCTTTATGTTTTTCTATAATCTGGTAACAAATTGATAAACCCAAGCCTGTTCCTACTCCTACACCCTTTGTCGTAAAGCCGGGATCAAATATTTTATTTAAATGATTTTCAGCAATACCTTTCCCTGTATCAGAAATTTCTATTTTTAATTTGTCATTTTCCTGACTGGTTCTAATTTTTATAGTTCCTTCTCCATCGATACTCTGACAGGCATTAACAAGTATATTCATAAAAACCTGATTTAAGAGATTTGGATAACATTTAACAGCTGAAATATTGCTGTATTCTTCTATAACTTTTATTCTGTATTTAATTTCATGATTTATAAGAATAAGCGAACTTTTTATTCCTTCATGTATATCTACTTCGTTTAATTCAGCTTCATCCAGTCGCGCAAAGCTTCTGAGAGTTTTTACAATCATATTGATACGTTTGATTGCTTCTGTATTTATCATATTTATTTCATCCAGAATTCCAAGTAATGGTGTTATCTCTTCCTGATTTTCCTGAATTTTTTCTTTTAATTTTTTGGTGCATTTTATTATGACATCATTGTTGCTATTTATAGCGCCCATTGGAGTATTGATTTCGTGTGCTATACCGGCTACAAGCTGTCCGAGAGAAGCCATTTTTTCTGATTGTATTAATTGGGACTGGGTTTCTCTAAGCTTAAGCAAAGTTAATTCAAGTTCTTTTTTTTGTTTCTTAAGCTCTTCAAATAATGAAGCATGATAAATAGCTGCTGCGAGCTGTGATGCAATCCCTTCTATAAGAGAAATTTCTTCCTGATGCCAGGTTTTTTTATTGTTTATATGATAAAACAACATCATGCCAAGAATTTTATCCTGATAAATTACAGGAGTAACCAATCTTGGTCTTAAATTCCCTGAATCTGTATCTGATAATGATTCTTTTATATCAAGTATAGTAGATGTTTTAGATGTAAAGTCAGTTAAAATTTGCTTAATTACAGGATCATTTTCATAGTTTATTTCTTTAACAGACGATTCAAAATTATTAGTATGCCATTCCTGTTTAATTATAAGTTTATTGGTATTTTTATCCAGGCTTGCAAACAGTCCTTTATAAACTCCAAGAGTTTCTGAAATTTCATTAACAGCAGTTTTAATAATTTTATCAATATTTAAAGTATTTCTAATTGAATTTGAAATTCTGTTGATTAATCCTGTTCTTATAGACTGGGTTTCTGCAAGTTCCTTAAGTTTTGAAAATTCTTCATTATCCTGTTGAAGTTTATTAATTTGCTTTGTGCAGTCAGTATAATATTTTTTAAGATTAATATTTTCAATTTCTTCTGATAAATCAGAGAAAATAATTATTTTATTATTTTTTATATTAAAGCTTCTTATTATTAAAGTTTTGTAATGATCTTGAGCTATTTGAAGCAGGGCTTCTGCCTTGAATCTTTCAGCCGAATTAATGGCAGCGTTTATAGGATTATATCCTATTATATCCTGTTCTTTCAGAATACACACATCAAGAAAACTAAACTGATGCTCTATTTTTGTTATTGTATCAATACTTCCCAATAATTTTTGAGCAAAATCATTAAGATAAACAATATTTTTATTAATATCAAAAATAATAAATCCTTCTTTTGAATCCCAAAATAAATCATTTTTTTCGTTTTTTTCGTTAAAGTTAATATCTTGTAATTCAGAATTTATTTTTTTAAAAATTTTATTCAATTTCTGAAACTTTCTCCAAAGCAGCCAGCTGTACGTCTAATATTCTTCTTTTATCTTTAAACTGAATATAACAAAGCTTTTTACTGCCATAGCTGATTATTTTTTTAATTACGCCTATATCATATTTATGATGTCTGACTTTATCTCCTTCTTTCAGGTCAAATTCCATATCTGTGTCAGTATCACTCGCAGTGGAATATATTGGAATATCAGAAGCTTTTTTTGCTGTATAAAGCTCTTCTATATCGTCATTTATATTATTATCGTTGCTATTATTATCATTATTATTTAAATAATCGTTGTAATAAAACTCATCATCAGTATCGTCATTTATATTATTATCGTCATTTTGAAGCTCGATCGGGTCTATTTTTTCCTGACTCAACCCTTCTTTTGCCTGATATTCCTGAGCTAATTCATACAAACTTTCATTAAATTCCTGAGATACTATTTTTTGTATTTCCTGAAGTTCGTTTATTTCATCATCATTATCATCAACAGAAACATCTTCTTCTTCATTATCAGGCTCAATATCAATATTAATATCAAAATTAGAAGAGGAAACATCAATATCAAAAATCCTGTTATTTCCTCTAAATTCTTCTTCATTAATTATTTGATCCAATTTTATAACTACAGGAATATAATTTGAAATTTTGCCATAAATCAGGATTTCATTTTGATTTAATCTATCTATATAATTACTAAAATCAGATAATTTATGCTCTGATTTTGAAGGATAAAAAATTAAATTTTGAGCCGGATTCATTAGTTTTTCAACAAACTTGGATTCATAACGAGTACATATAATAGGCTTTATCCCGCTTCTATAACCCTGAATATATAATTTATCTATTAAATCAGGCTTTATGCCTGTTTTTTCAGTCTCAAATATAATAAAAAATTTATGTTCAGAATCCTTAATACTTGTATTTACTATAAAATCAACAAATTTTTCATGCCAGCAATCAGGAATAGCTGAAAAATCTAAAATTATAAAATTTTCATTATCCAAAAACGTTTTTAAAGCATCAACTTCACTTTTATCATTTGCATAAATGCCTTGTTTTTCAAGTTTTATTAATTTATTTTTTAATAAAACCAGCTCTGTAATATTACTTTCTTCATATTCAGCGTCAACAACATCTTTAAAACTCGAAAAAGGAACAAACCCAAATTCGCTGGAATCAGCGTAATCCTGAACCTGCATAAAAACATCTTCAATAAGCGCTCTGGTTTCGGGAGAAATATTAAGCAGATCATCATACAAATTTTCTATGCCCCAGGAATTAAGAGGAAGTTTTAAATCTTTTCCTGCTTCAATCCTGCCTGGCAAAGGCATATATGAATATTCTCCCTTAAAATCAAGAATAACAGTTTTAGCGTTGTTTTTAGTCAGTTCCTGAGCTAGAAGATATAATATATTTGCTTTTTGTAACTGATCGTCGCAAAAAATTACTGTCGGACTTTCCAGATAAGCAGCTTCTATATTTGCTTTAGTATTCGGATACAGTGATAATTTTCCTAAAGAAACCTGATTGGATTGATTAACCCAGTTTGAATAAGATAAAAATTCCTGATCTTTAATTTTTTGAACATTATATTCTCTTGAAGGAACATTGCCTTTCCAGTTAATGCACTTGTCAGACTGCGCTATCGTAAACAAAATTTCAGCATCAGCAATATTATGACCCGGATTTTGTCTGGAATCCTCTATTTTCGATACTTGAGCAAGCACACCTATATTTTTTTTATTGATAATTTTAACTAAATCACTCAATAAAAGCTGTTCTTTATTTGTATCAAATAATATTTTTATATTTTTGTCATTAACAGAATCAACCAGCATAATAAAAACCGTCTGTTTTCATTCTTTCTATCACTTCATAAAGGCTTTCATCAGGAGGAACCATAGAAATTCTGAAGAATCCTTCTCCATATTTTCCAAAGCCTGAACCAGGCACAATAACAATCCCTGAAGTTTCCAGTAAACTTTGAGCAAACTCAGCAGAACTTGAAAACCTTTCAGGAATCGGCAGCCATAGATAAAAAGTTGCTTTTGGAATAATCAGTTTGTCTATTTCCCAGCCAAGTTCTCCGAATCCTTTTAAAAGAATTTCCTGTTTGTTTTGATAAAGCTTGTTGCACTTCTGAATATATTTATTGCCTTCTTCAGATGTTAAAATTGCAGCTCCTGCCTTTTGTAAAGCCTTAAATATACCTGTATCAACAGTGGATTTTAATTTTCCCAGAATTTCAACAGCATCTTTATTGCCGCAAGCCCATCCTATACGCCAGCCTGTCATACTGTAAGGCTTACTTAAACTGTGAAATTCAATGGCTATATCTTTAGCGCCTTCTATTTCAAGGATACTTGCCGGAGGTTCCTGATCCCCAAAATACATATCAGCATAAGCAAGATCACTAATCAGCAATATATTTCTTTTTCTTGCAAAATCAACAACTTCTTTCAGATAACTTCTTGTGGCAGTTGCTCCAAGAGGATTATTAGGATAATTAATAACAACTGCTTTAACTTTTTCAGGAGAATATCCTTCTTTTTTCAAGTTTTGCAGTATTTCTTCCATATTTGGCATAAATTTATTTTCATAAGTTAAGGGAATAGAATAAGGCTTGCCTCCTATTACCTTAATTTGCTCCTGAAAAGAAGCATAACCCGGATCAGGAATTAAAATAATATCCTGTTCCTTTTCATTTAAAGAAGGATTGACCAATGTCCTGAAAATATTTGCAAGACCTTCTTTTGAACTGATCAAAGAAAATATTTCGGTTTTAGGATCAAGCTCAACTCCGAATCTTGCTTTCATTCTTGCCACTATTGCTTCCAAAAAATAAACCTCTCCTTTAGGAGTTGAATATAAATGTATTCCCGGCTCGGTGAGACTTTTTTTAAGAGCTTCAATTACAAACTCAGGCGGAGGTTGAGTAGGAGCGCCCATGCTCAGCTCAACAGGAGCGCGATTTTTTGCTTTAAGACTAGGGGTTAATCTTATTGTTTCCTGTTTTATTCTAAACATAATATAAGTTTCAAGTGTCTTTACATAATCAGAATACAAACTTTTAATATTGATCTCTGTTTGCATAAAAAAAAATCTCCTTCTCTCTCAATCCTGATCTTTTTGGAACTTTTTAATTGAATTTATTGTGTCTAAACCCAGCTTAATAAAAATAACTGCTACAAAAGCAACGCCTGCTAAGGTTAGAATCTCCATTATATTCACTTTTTACTCTCCTTCTTTATCAAATTAAAAAGTCTTCTATTTATGACATGCTGCTGATTCAAGAGCCTGGTCAATATCCTCAATTATATCATTAATATCTTCAATTCCAATAGAAAGCCTTATAAAATCTTCTGTAACTCCTGAAGAAATTCTTTCTTCTAATGATAATTGTTGGTGAGTAGTGCTGGCAGGATGTATTACAAGGGACTTTGCATCGCCTATATTTGCAAGATGCGATAAAAGTCTGACATTGTCAATAAATTTTATTCCTGCTTCCATTCCTCCTTTTATTCCAAATCCAATTATAGCTCCCTGTCCTTTTGGCATGTATTTTTTAGCCAGATCATAATCAGGATGATCTTTAAGACCAGGATAATTAACCCAGCTTACATTTTTATGGTTTTTTAAAAATTCAGCGACTTTAAGAGCATTTTCGCAATGACGCTGCATTCTCAGATGCAAAGTTTCAATACCCTGCAAAATCAAAAAAGAATTAAAAGGACTGATTGCAGGTCCCATATCTCTTAATAACTGCACTCTAACTTTTGTTATATAAGCTTTTTCTTTAAAATCCTGTGTATAAACAACGCCATGATAAGAGGGATCAGGTTCAACAAAATCAGGGAATTTACCTGATTTTTCCCAGTCAAATTTACCCGAATCCACTATTAAACCTGCAATGGAAGTGCCGTGTCCCCCAAGAAATTTTGTGGCTGAATGGATTACAATATCAGCTCCATGCTCAAAAGGTTTCAGCAAATAAGGCGTAGCAACAGTATTATCTATAATTAACGGAATATTATGATTATGAGCTGTTTGAGCCAGTTTTTCAAAGTTTATAACATTAAGTTTTGGATTTCCGATGCTTTCAGCATAGATTAATTTGGTTTTTTCAGTAACAGCTTTGTCAAAATCCTCTGGATTATTTGAATTTACAAATTTAATTTTTATTCCCATTTTGGCAAAAGTATATAAAAATAAAGAATAGGTTCCTCCATAAAGAGTTGAAGCAGAAACAATTTCATCACCGCATTTTGCAAGGTTTAAACAAGCCATAGTTATAGCAGCCTGTCCCGATGATGCAGCCAAAGCCCCTACTCCGCCTTCCAGCAGAGCTATTCGTTTTTCTAAAACATCAGTTGTAGGGTTCATTATTCTTGTATAAATATTTCCTGATTTTTTCAGGCTAAAAAGATCCATTGCATCTTTTGAATCCTCAAAAACATAGGAAGTAGTCTGATATATCGGAACAGCCCTTGATTTAGTTGTTGAATCTATATCCTGTCCGCCGTGAATTGCCAGTGTGTCAAAATTCATAATTTTTCTCCCTTACAACCTTTTTGTTTAAGTTATTAATTTATTTTATACAAAAAAATAATAAAAAACTCCAGCTTTTAGCCAGAGTTTTTGCTTTGCACCTATGATTGATTTTTATGGTTAATTGGATTGTTCAGTGTGATAATATTCGCAGTGAAAATCAATTGCGTTTTCTATTGCGCTAAGCAGCGGCAGTAAAACAACAGTTAAAAAAATTAGTGAGCATATTATAGAAGTTAATTTTTGCATATTTCTTATCCTTTTCTTATTTCTTGTTTTTTAACCTTTGTACAAGTATTTTAATATTTATTTTTTAATAAAACTGTAATGGCAATCACATAGTAACAATTTTATTAGTACAGCTTGATTTTAAAGGAAAGTGTGATATAATCTTTTATATAAATAATATGTTTTATATAGGGTGAGATTTTTATTAATACCAAGTTGCAATATATAATATAACTTGTCATTCAGAGGGCGTAGCCCGAAGAATTCCATTGAGCGTTCGATTTTATCCGGAACATTACAGCATTGCGGATGTCTTATTATAGATGTTAACGGATTTAAGGGACCAAATACTGAAGGTAAACTGGATACAGGAAAATGGCATTAAACACTGGGGAACTATAGGTGATGGTTGGGGAAATAGCTGTATTTCTTCAGGTTTAGGTCAAGGCTGTGCTGCAAAAGTATTAAAGGGTGAAGACTATTAAAAATAATCGGAAGCCTATAAATATGGTTTAGCCACATACTAATTTGCAATAGCACTTTTTTTAAGAAAAATAAAAATTTAAACTTTGCCGGTAAGTATTTGTTTAGCTTTGTCTAATTGAGGGTCTCTATTGTTTAAAAAATCTTCTCTGGTAAATTTTACGGTATAATCAGGCTTAATCCCTTTTTTATCAATATCATGCCCGTCCGGAGTCAGGTATTTTGCCACAGTTATGTTTATTCCTGAATTATCGGGCAGTCTTTGAATTTTTTGAACAAGACCCTTGCCAAAAGTAGTTTCTCCCACTAAAATCGCTCTTTCATGTTCTTTTAGAGCGCCGCTTAGAATTTCGCTTGCGCTTGCCGAGCCTTGATTTATTAATATAACAAGAGGTTTATTTGTAAGCAAGCCAATGCCTTCCGCTTTTATATTTTTTTTAAATCCGTTTTTATCAACAATACTTACAATAATGCCTTTATTAATAAACATATTTGAAATAAAAATTGCATTAGGCAGAAGTCCGCCATGATTTCCTCTTAAATCAAGTATTATACCTTTTATATTTTGTATATTTTTGATTTTGTTTAGAATTTCAACCATTTCACCGGCAGTATCATTGCTCATGAAACTTAAAATTTTTATATACGCATAATTTTTATCAAGAATCTTGTATTCTACGGTTTTAATTATTATTTTTTCTCTGAAAACATCTTTAATAATTTCTTTTTTATTTCTTAATAATGTAAGAGTAATGCTGGTTCCTGCTTCTCCTCTTATCATATCTGCTACTTCCTTGAGATTAAGACTTTTTGTAGAAGTTTGATTTATTTTAAGAATTATATCGCCTTCTTTTAATCCTGATTTTTTTGCCGGAGTTCCGTCAATTATATCAAATATTTCGATAAATCCCTTTATATTTGTAATATGAACTCCAATTCCATCTAATTTTGAATCTATGGTTCTATCCTGTTCTTCAAAGTCAGATGGCGGCAAAAATCTTGTATAAGGATCATTCAAACTTTCAATCATTGTTTCTATGGCTAAATAAGCATCATCTTTTGTTTTGATTTGTTTAATATATCTTGATTTCCACTTCGACCAATTCTGATGATTATAATTTTTGTCAAAATACTGATTTTTTATAGAACCCCAAGCATTTAAAAACACATCCTGCGGTGATTTTCCCAAATTATCAAAAGAAGATAGTATTTTTTGATTATTAAGTACACATCCCTGCAAATTTAAGCACAGAAATAACGCTAAAATCGCAATAAAAATCGAGTTTTTAATATTTTTCATTTTGTTTTTATACCTCTAAATATTTTTAGTCTTGAAATATAATGTTTCGAATAATTCAAGCCCTTTTTTATGATTTTCAGTGAAATTATATTTTATATTTTCAGTTAAATAATTTTTAATATAATTTGCATTGCTTAAATTTAAATTAAAATTTAGATTTTTTAAAGCTAAATTTATTATCTCATTAAAGTACATATTTAAACCAGATTCAACTGCCTTGTTAAGTAAAAATTTTACCTGTTCAAAATCGTTTTTATTTTTATTTTCATTTAATGATTTCCAGCTTGATAAAGCTGCCCATGTTCCAAAAACCATAGGATAGCCTGTAAGTTCTTTCCAGCATTTTCCAAGATCGTATTTTTTAAATATCTCGTCTTTATATTTAATATTAGCAATTAATGCCGGATCTCCTATGTATAAAATTGCGTCATATTGATTTTTTAAAGCTTCTTCGAGAGTTGTTTCATATTTATGAACCTGAAATTTGACAGTATTAAGATCACTATACTCATTTAGCAGGATTTTAAGGAGAGCTATTGAGCTTGCAGAAGTATAAGGAACAGCTATGGTTTTTCCTGCAAGTTTTTCAAGCTCATAATTTGAAAATAAGATAACACTGCCTGCTTCACCGTCTGAGCTTATACATATAGTATCTATTAATGTGTATTTATCTTTATTTTTCAGATATTCAACAGATGAAATAGGCGCCGCATGTATTTTTTCATTATACATTAATTCATTAATCAAGCTGGGATAGCCTTCTTTTAAAATTATTCCTTCATAATTCCACTTATAAAAAGAATAATTTATTGGAAGACAATTCGTAAAATTGATTAATCCTATGTTTATATCTTTACTCATCATAAATTTTGATAATATTGTAAATAGTGTCTCTTTGTACAGGAATTTTGCCGGTTTTATTAATTAAAATAATCAGTTCATCCTTTGATAAAGCCTGTCCTGTTTTTGCTCCGGCATAATGAGTTATTTTTTCTTCAATCACAGTGCCGTCAAGATCATCAACTCCAAAAGACAGGCTAATCTGAGCGATTTTTAATCCTGCCTGAATCCAAAAAGCTTTTATATGCTCAATATTATCAAGCATTAATCTTGATATTGCATAATTTTTTATAATATCAAAACCTGTAAACTCTTCATGATTTTCAAGTTCTGTATTTTCATAATGACAAAACAAAGGAATAAAACTCATAAAGCCTTCGGTTTTATCCTGAGTTTCTCTTATAGCCAGTATATGGTCAATTTTGTCTTCAGGACTTTCTCCAATACCCAAAAGCATTGTTGCATTGCTTTTTAATCCAAGAGAATGCGCTATTTGCATAATTTCAAGCCATCTTTCTCCGGGTATTTTGTCAGGACAGATTTTTTCTCTAATTTTACCTGAAAAAATCTCTGCTCCTCCACCGGGCAAAGAACCTAATCCGGCATTTATAAGCTCTTTTAAAGTTTCTTCTATGGTAAGCATTGAAATTTTTGCCAGATAATCAATTTCAACAGCGGTAAAAGCCTGAATATGAGTATTAGGAAGTATTTTTTTGCAATTTTTTAAAAGATTTATGTAATATTCAAGATTACATTCAGGATTAAGTGCTGAAACTATGTGGATTTCACTAATATTTTTATCAATTTTTGTTTCTATATATTCAATAGCCTGATCTATTGAATATAAAAAAGCGTCTTTTTCATTTTCTTTCCTGCGATAAGCGCAAAATTTGCAGCTTCCCTCGCAAATATTTGTTAAATTTAGATGATGATTATTAATCCAGTAAACATAATCTGTTTTTTCAGAATTTCCCAGCCTGTTTTGCCTGGCAAAGTCCGCAAGCATGCCAATAGCCAATATATCAGATGATTCATATAATTTTAAACCATCTTGTTTTGATAATCTTTGATTATGGATTATTTTTTCAAATATGTCCTTAATATCGCTTAATTTGCTGTATTTTTTTTCAGCTTGTTTTAGTAGATCATATTTTTGGTCAAAATTTGGCATGTTCTTTAAATTAACTCGAAATCATAATAATTTTAATTATACTATCATTAAACTAATCTCAAATTTCATTAGAGGAGTTCATTTGAAAATACAGTGAGGTAAATTTATGAATTTAGTAGAATTTATACCTTTAATAATGACAATAATTTTTGGAGTCTTACTTTTGACATTTGCTTATAAAGCTATTAAGACTTCCACATTTTAAGATTAAAACAAATATTAATAAAAATAATCTATTTTTGTACTATGTACGTTGACAAAGTACAAAAATAGATTATAATAGTATCATGATTAAAAATTTTAAACATAAAGGATTAGAGAGATTATTTTTAAATGGTGATGCTTCAAGAGTTAACCAGGAACATATAAAAAGATTGAGACTAATCCTGGCTATTATTCACAAAGCAAAAATAATTGAAGATATTAATTTTGTTGGAGCAAATCTTCATGAGTTAAAGGGAGACCGAAAAGGGATTTGGTCAGTAACAATAAGGGCAAATTGGAGAATAACCTTTAAGTTTGAAAAAGGTAATGCTTACATACTAAATTATGAAGATTATCACTGAATGGAGGTAAATACAATGAATAATGATCTACAAATGCACAATCCACCACATCCGGGTGAAATTTTAAAAGAATTATATATTGAACCGCTTGGTATAACAATAACTCTTTTTGCTATAAAACTTGGGGTAAGAAGAGCTACGGCATCTGATTTAATTAATGGTAAATCCGGCATAACACCCAGAATGGCTATAAAATTAAGCAAAGCATTTAAAACAACACCTGATTTATGGCTGGGATTACAGATGCAGTATGATTTATGGCAGGAAGAACAGCGCTATAAGCCTGATGATGTTCAGGTAATGTATAATTGACAAAATTATTAACGCTTGTTAACCTAGTCTAACTAAATATAATGTAAAAAATATATTTATGTGGGATAATTTCTTAAAATTTAGAAATTATTTTAAATTACTTGAAAGGAATTTAATATATGTCAGCAGATAAAAAAAATATAAAAGTAGCTGTATGTGGCGCTTGCGGCAGAATGGGGCAGGAAGTCATAAAAGCGGTAAATAATGAAGATGATCTGAAATTGGTATCAGCAATTGATATTAATAATACAGGAAAAGATATAGGAGAAATTATCCAGAATAAACCGATTGGCGTTAAAATCGTCGGTTCTTTAAAAGAGGCTTTGCAGGATGGTAATGTGGATGTTTTGGTTGATTTTACCAGTCCTGAAAGTGTTTTTGAAAACGCTAAAACAGCTCTTGAATATAATGTAAGACCTGTCATAGGAACTACCGGCTTAACTGAAGAGCAGTTAAAAGAAATAGAAAAACTTTCTGTTGAGAAAAAACTCGGGACTTTAATAGCTCCGAATTTTGCGATTGGCGCGGTTTTAATGATGATGTTTGCTATGAATGCTTCTAAATATTTTGATCATGCCGAAATTATAGAACTGCATCACAATAAAAAGAAAGATGCTCCTTCCGGCACTGCCATTAAAACAGCTCAAATGATGAGCCAGTATCAAGCTAAATTTGGAGCGGATAATGTTCCTGAAATAGAAACTTTAAAAGGCTCCAGAGGAGGAATTACTGAATCTGATATTCATATTCACAGTGTAAGATTACCTGGCTTTGTTGCGCATCAGGAAGTTATTTTTGGCGCGTCAGGTCAGGCTTTGACAATACGGCATGATTCCTTTGACAGGACAAGCTTTATGCCTGGCGTAATTCTCGCTGTAAGAAAGGTAATGTCCCATGCCGGATTTATATATGGACTTGAAAATATTTTGTAAATGAGTATACTCAACTATACTAAACTAAAATTGGTTTTTGGTTTTTTAATTTGTGTATAATTAAGAAAGAGTTATTTATTCCCAAAAACATTTATTAAATTCAATTTGGGACTTGTATAAAAAAGGATTTGTAAAAATGAATTATCCTAATATAGCAGTTTTAGGCGCAACCGGAGTTGTAGGCGGCGAAATTTTAAAAATACTGGAAGAAAGAGATTTTCCGTTTAATAATATCAAATTTTTAGCCAGCGCAAAAAGTGCGGGCAAAGATATTAAATTTAAAAATAAAATCTATAAAATAGAAGAAGCTAAACCTGAATCATTTGAAAATATCGATATTGTGCTTTCTTCGGCAGGCGCTGCAACAAGCAAAGCTCTAGCTCACGAAGCCGTTAAAAGAGGGGCTGTGGTTGTTGATAATACCAGCGCTTTCAGGATGGAAAAAGATGTTCCTTTAGTGATTGCCGGAGTAAATGATGAAGACTTAAAGAATCATAAAGGCTTAATTTCTAATCCGAATTGTTCGACTTCGCAGTTAATGCTGGTTTTAAAGCCGCTTCACGATGCCGCAAAGATAAAAAAACTCATTATAAGCACTTATCAATCAGTCAGCGGAGCAGGCAAAAATGCTATTGACGAGTTGATAGACAGTTCAAAAGCTTTTTTAAATGACGAACAATATGAAAACAAAGTCTTTAAAAAGAGAATAGCTTTTAATTTAATCCCACAGATAGATGTTTTTTGTGATAATGGTTATACTAAAGAAGAAATGAAACTTGTCAATGAAACAAAGAAAATTCTGCATCTGTCGGAAGATACACCTATTTCTGCTACTGCTGCCAGAGTCCCTGTTTTAATAGGACACAGCGAAGCTGTAAATGTTGAATTTGAAGAATTTATTTCTCCTGAAAAAGCAAAAAAAATATTATCAAATGCTTTTGGGGTTGTAGTTTGTGATAATCCTGATTCTTATGAATTTCCTACTCCAATTGAAGCAGCAGGCAAAGACCCTGTTTATGTAGGAAGAATCAGAAAAGACCTGGCAAGCGAGACCGGACTTGTTATGTGGGTTGTAGCTGATAATCTCAGAATAGGCGCAGCCCTAAATACAGTCAGAATTGCTGAAAAATTACTGGAAATGAATTTGGTTAAAACTTTAAAAGCTAAATGTCATTGCGAGGCGGCTGAAGCCGCTTCTATAAGTCCTCGTCTGGAATGATAGGAGCTTGTGAATGTGCCTTAGGCACCGAAGTAATCTCATAAACGTTCTTGCGATCCTTCGCTACACTGCGAAATGCGGACAGCGCCGCCTACTTCGCGCTTAGGATGAACAAAAATTCGCTTAGAATGAAAATTGATTAAAATAAAATTAAAGGAGGTTAAATTATGAATATCAGATTTGATGCAGGTGAAGTTATTACTGCAATGGCAACACCATTTAATGATAAATTGGAAATTGATTTTGAAGCAGCGGAAAAATTAGCAAAATATCTCGTAAATCATGGAAGCGATGCTGTTCTAGTTGCAGGAACAACCGGAGAATCACCTACTTTAACACATGAAGAAGAATTGGAGCTTTTATCTGTAGTAAAAAGCGCTGTTGGCAACAAGGCAAAAATAGTTATGGGCGCTGGTTCAAATAATACTGATACAGCTGTTGAAATGTCCAAAACAGTTCAAAATAAAGGCGCTGATGTTATTTTATCTGTGGTTCCATACTATAATAAACCTTCTCAAAAGGGTTTAATGGAGCATTTTGGAGCAATAGCCAAAGCAACTGATCTTCCAATAATTCTTTACAATATTCCCGGAAGAACAGGAATTAATATGCTGCCGGAAACAATCGCAAATCTTGCTAAAAAATACGATAATATAACAGCTGTCAAACAAAGCAATCCTGATTTGGATCTGGTAACCGAAATAACTTTAAAAGCTCCGGATGGTTTTGTTGTTTATAGCGGAGATGACAGTTTAACTTTGCCCATGTTGTCATTGGGAGGCTATGGCGTTATTAGCGTTGCTGCTCACTTGATCGGAAATAATATTAAAAAAATGATTACAAAGTTTAAATCCGGCGATGCTAAAGAGGCTTTAGCCATACAACACAAATGTTTTCCTTTATTTAAAGCCTTATTTACAGCTCCAAACCCTGTTCCTCTAAAGGCAGCATTACAGGAATGGCAAATAATTTCAGAAAATGTAAGATTGCCTCTTGTAACAATGTCAAAAGAAGAAAAAGACGTATTATTCAGAGTTTTATCTCTTTATCGAACTGATACTATTTTGCATTAAACTGTCATCGCGAGGCTACGTAGTAGCCGTGGCGATCCAAATTAACGTTTATTAGATTGCTTCGGTGCCTAAGGCACATTCATAAGCTCCTATCATTCCAAACGAGGACTTATGGAAGCGGCTCAGCCGCCTCGCAATGACAGACTATGAAAGAATTTTAAGGATTTAAGGAAGAACTTAAAAAATGATTTTTGTTGATTTAATTGCCTGGTTTGTTTTTTTGTTTTTAGGTTATTATGTATTGCTTCAGTTGTATATAATAAACAGCTCTTCAAAAGGTCGAATAATAGATATAGAAAAGAAAAACTATATCCCAAAATTTCAACAAAATATAACTGTTATTATATATTCACATAATAATGCTTCTACTGTGCTTGATCTTATCGAATCTTTAAAAAAACAAAATTACGATACTAATAAATATTCAATAAATATTATTTTGGATAATTGTGAAGATAACAGCGCCAAGCTCCTTGAAATTCTTGGAGGAACAAGACTTTGGAGAGTCAATACTGATATTAAACCCATAGGAAAAAACAAGGCTGTTGCCTGGTTGTTAGAAAGAATAATGTCATCTGAAAATACGAATGCTTTTGTGTTTTTAAGCGCTGATTGTTTTGTAAAACCTGATTTTTTATCAAAAATTAATGCCGCTATTTATGATAATCAGGTTTTAACAGGTGAAGTATTGCCTTCAAATATTTGTCTTAACTTGATAACAAGATTAGTTTGTCTTGGAAATAAAGTTAAAAATAGGGTTACAGACCATGGAAGATATTACGCTTGTCTTGGAAATATCCTGGAAAATGATGTATGGGCTATTAGACAGGATATTCTTGAAAAAGTTAAATTTTCCAACACAGATTACGGTTTTGAAGAATATGAATATTCAATTAAATTAAATAAAGCAAAAATTTTAGTGGCAAATTCCTATCAACTCTTTGCTTATAAGCAGTTTGTTGAAAATTTAAAGAGTGTAGCAGTCGATGATTACAAAAAAAGATACAAGAGATTCATTACTTTTAAAAATAATCTGTTGCTTTTATTTTCTAAAGAAAGCTTAAAAACAAAAGAACTTTTGCTTTCTCTGATTTATCCTTCCAGCGTAGTTTTTATTATTTTAAACCTGGTT
>JAZDPZ010000021.1:0-19129 GCA_043797105.1 bacterium
ATTAATTCCCATTTTTTCACCAGGTCATTTGGAATTTAGGGGGTCTACTTGGAAGTAGACCCCCTTTTCTAAATGACTTACAATTTATTTTTATATCAAACTAAGAGCAATACCAGGTGCCTGGTTAGCCTGAGCTAACAAACTTGCTGAAGCTTGCTGTAATATTTGATTTTTGGTTAATGAAGCAGCTTCTTTTGCTACGTCAATGTCTCTAATTCTGGATTCAGACGCTGACATATTTTCCTGTTTGATAGCCAAGCTCTTTATAGCTGAGTCAAGACGATTTTGCAGTGAACCTATTGTTGATCTTCTTGTTGATACTGTGCTTATAGCTGTATCAACAAGGGAAATAAAGCTTCCTGCTGCTGCAGATGAAGCAAATGCAGTGGATATACTGGTTAATCCTAATGAACTTGAATCTGCTTTTTGCAAAGGACTGCCTATTGTTAAAGCATTCAAACTGGCAGCTGAACTAGAACCTATTTGCAAAGCTATTGTAGTATTATCACCATTTAATAGTTTAATTGTGTTAAATGATGATGAATTTGCTATTCTGTCAATTTCATTAATACGTGCCTGTACTTCTGATTCAATTGCGCTTCTTTCTGCCGTTGCATTAGTGCCGTTAGCGGCTTGAATAGCTAAATCCCTGACTCTTTGCAGGTTATCATGTATAATCCCTAAATCTCCTTCAGCTGTTTGCAGAAGATTTACGCCTGTTTGAGCATTTGAAGCTGCCATTGAAGCGCCTCTCGCCTGTGCTCTTAAAGTTTCAGAAATTGTCAAACCTGCTGCATCATCTGCTGCGCGGTTAATTCTGTAACCGGTTGATAATTTTTCTAAGGATTTACCAATTTCTCCGGTAGCTGAGGACAAACTTCTTTGAATTAAAAATGAACTCACATTAGTGTTGACGACGATACTCATAATAGATTCTCCTTATCTAACGATACATCCCTGACGACTAACTCTATATTTTTTAAGGAATTTTAATACTCTTTACTATATAGAATTTTTTTTATAAAAAAAATCGCTATTTATTATGAATTTTGTACTACTAAAGTATGCTAATAAAAAAAGACTTACCCTAAGGTAAGTCAAGATGGCTCTTTTTGTACCGATTAAAATTATCCTATAAGTCCTAATGCAATGGTCGGAGCCTGATTAGCCTGAGCTAATAAACTTGCTGAAGCTTGTTGCAATATTTGATTTTTTGTTAAGGCAGCAGCTTCTTTTGCAATATCAGCATCTCTAATTCTGGATTCAGCCGCAGTCATATTTTCCTGTTTGATAGTTAAACTTCTGATAGCTGATTCAAGACGATTTTGTAAGGAACCTATTGTTGATCTTCTTGTTGATACTGTGTTTATAGCTGTATCAATCAATGTGATAAAACTTGCGGCGGCTGTAGCCGAGTCAAATGCGGTAGTAACTCCGGAAATGCCTAAAGATGAATATTTAGCGCTTTGTAAAGGCGCGCCGATATCAAGGGTATTTAAGCTGGATACGGCATTTGGTCCGGCTTGTAATGTAAGTGTTGTATTATCTCCATTAAGCAATTTAACAGCGTTAAATGTTGATGATTCAGCAATTCTGTTGATTTCAGAAAATCTTGCATCTACTTCAGACTTAATAGCCGCTCTTTCTACAGAGCCATTGGTTCCATTAGCTGCCTGTACAGTAAGATCTCTAATTCTTTGCAAGTTTTCAAGTATAACACCTAAATCCGCTTCTGCTGTTTGTAAAAGATTCATACCTGTTTGAGCATTTTGCGCTGCCATTGCAGCGCCTCTTGACTGAGATTTTAAACTTTCTGAAATTACAAGTCCTGCGGCATCGTCTGCTGCGCGATTAATTTTATAACCTGTTGATAATCTTTCAATTGACTTATTAATTTCACTGGTAGCATCGGATAAACTTCTTTGTACCAAAAAAGAGCTGATATTTGTGTTTACTACAATACCCATACTAGATTCTCCTTATCTAAACTTACAACATCCATGTTTTGATATTCAATTTTCTAGAGCCATTGATCTTTTATTGATCTTGCTATTGATTTTTCTATTAATTTTCTAGAGTCCATCATCAAAACTTTGTAAATTTATGTTAAACTTTGTTACGCTTTTTTAACATTGTAATTAAGTTAGAAATTTCTCAAACTTAAGTATGATTATTCAAATTTATATGAAAAAATTAAATAATAATTAAAATTAAGTTGCTTAATGATTATTTATTTTAAAATTAGAATAAATAACCCCGATTGTTAAATATTTTTTCAATGTCATCGAGAGGAGGGCTGAAAGCCCGACGTGGCGATCCATCATTGAAACATTATAAATGATGATCCCAAATGGATAATTGCCGCGCTCCCGTTGGTCGTTCGCAATGACAGACTATGAAAGGAACAAGAATAATGATAGATTTTAATAAATTAACTCAACAGACCCAAAATACAATTATGGCAGCTCAGCAAATAATGATGCGCTATCAAAATAATCAGCTTGCTCCTGAACATCTGCTTCTGGCAATGATTGGAGATACTAAAGGACTTTCCAATAAAATATTTAATAAATTAAATGTCAATATTCCGGTAATGACAAAACAAGTTGAGGAAGTTTTGGCTAATAAACCCAAAGTTTCAAATGCCAGTGGACAAATTTATATAACTATGGAGCTTAAAAGACTGATCGACAATGCTGAAGAAGAGGCAAAAAGACTAAAAGACAGTTTTATCAGCCTTGAACATGTTTTACTGGCAATGAGCAGTGAAAGAAATACCGATTGCGCAAGAATTTTAAACAATAATAATGTAACAAAAGAATCTTTATACAAGATTTTAAAGGAAATAAGAGGTTCTTCAAAAGCTGATAGCCCTGATGCTGAAAAAAATTATCAGGCTTTGGAAAAATATAGCATAGATTTAATTGATCTTGCAAAAAAAGGAAAACTTGATCCTGTAATAGGCAGAGATAATGAAATTAGAAGAGTTATTCAGGTTTTAAACAGAAGAACAAAAAATAATCCGGTATTAATTGGTGAGCCTGGAGTTGGAAAAACTGCTATAGCTGAAGGTTTAGCGCTTAGAATCATTAAAGGCGATGTGCCTGAAGGATTAAAAAATAGAAAATTAATTTCGCTTGATATGGGATCTTTGATTGCAGGCGCAAAATTCAGAGGCGAATTTGAAGAAAGATTGAAAGCTGTTTTAAAAGAAGTTACGGACAGCCAAGGCGAAATCATTATGTTTATTGATGAACTGCATACAGTAGTTGGAGCCGGCGGATCAACAGAAGGTTCTATGGATGCAGGCAATTTATTGAAACCTCTTCTTGCAAGAGGTCAACTAAAATGTATTGGCGCTACCACAATCAATGAATACAGAAAATATATTGAAAAAGATGCTGCTTTAGAAAGAAGATTTCAGCCTGTAATGATTAATGAGCCGACAATAGAAGATACTATAAGTATTTTAAGAGGCTTAAAAGAACGTTATGAAGTTCATCATGGCGTTAGGATAAAAGATGTGGCTTTAATTGCAGCTGCAAAACTTTCTCAAAGATATATCACGGACAGATTTTTGCCTGATAAGGCAATAGACCTCATAGATGAGGCTGCATCCACTTTAAGAATTGAAATTGACAGCATGCCGGCTGAGATTGATACTTTGGAAAGACAGAAAACTCAGCTGGAAATAGAAAGAGAAGCTCTTAAAAAAGAGATGGATCAGGTTTCCAAAGAAAAAATTGAAAATCTTGAAAATCAAATAAGCTTTTTACAAAGTAAAATTGATATTTTAAAAGCTCAATGGCAAGGCGAAAAACAAGTAATAGCAACTATGCGAGTTTTAAAAGAAGAAATTGAAAAAACTAAACAACTTGTAGAAACCGCAGAAAGGCATGCTGATCTTGCAAAAGCTGCTGAGTTAAAGTATGGAACTTTGATTGAGCTTGAAAAACGCTTAAAACAGGAAGAAGAACAGCTTGCAAAAAGAGAGGAAAAAAATATTCTTTTAAAAGAAGAAATCGACGAAGAAGATATAGCGGAAGTAGTCAGCAAATGGACAGGAATCCCTGTAAACAGACTTATAGAAAGTGAAATCCAAAAACTTTTAAATATGGAAAACGAACTTCATAAAAGAGTTATTGGACAGGATGAAGCTGTAAAAGTAGTATCTGAAGCCATAAGAAGAGCCAGAGCAGGACTCAAAAATCCAAACAGACCTGTAGGTTCATTTATATTTTTAGGACCCACAGGCGTTGGAAAGACTGAGCTTGCAAGGACTTTGGCAGAATTTTTATTTAATGATGAAAATGCTCTTATTAGAATAGATATGACAGAATATATGGAAAAACACTCTGTTGCCAGATTTATTGGAGCGCCTCCCGGCTATGTGGGATATGAAGAAGGCGGTCAATTAACCGAACAAGCGCGTCGGAAACCTTACAGCATTATTTTATTTGATGAAATAGAAAAAGCTCACTCTGATGTGTTTAACATAATGCTTCAAATTCTTGATGATGGGCGTTTGACTGATTCTAAAGGACGCACTGTTGATTTTAAAAATGCTGTTATTATTATGACAAGTAATATTGGAAGCAATATAATACTTGAAAGCACTATTAATTCTGTATTTGGATCTACAAATCCAAATAATATAAAAAATAGAGTTATGGAGCTTATGATGCAGCATTTTAAGCCTGAATTTTTAAACAGAATTGATGAAATAGTTTTCTTTAAAGGGCTTACAATGGCACAACTTTCCCAGATAGTTGAAATTCACCTTAATTCCCTAAGAAAACTCCTTAAGGAACGTGACATAGATATTGAAATTACCGAAGACGCAAAAGACCTTCTTGCAACCAGAGGATATGACCCTGTTTTTGGCGCAAGACCATTAAAAAGAATAATAAGACAAAATATTGAAAATCCTCTTTCAAAAGAGCTTTTGCAAGGTAATTTTATAGACGGTGATATTGTTAAAATAGATGTTAAACAGGATGAAATTTCACTGTCTTAAAAACTTATACCAAGTTACTCGTCATGCAGAGGGCGAAGCAAGCGGCGCTGTCCACATTTTGCGGCGTAGCCCGAAGAATCCCATGTCGGTTACAAATTGGTATTAATGCTTAAAATGCCTTATTGACGTAAATATCATTGAAGTATTATATTTCTCAGCTTCAGCAGTAACGTCTTTGTCTTTTATACTGCCGCCGGGCTGAATAATTGCGCTTATTCTTGCTTGAGCTGCCGCATAAATATTATCTGTCGCCGGAAAAAATCCATCACTGGCTATTACGGCATCTTTTGCTTTATCACAGGCTTTAGCTAAAGCTATTTCCATTGAAGCAATACGGCTTGTTTGTCCAACTCCTATTCCGACTGTTTGTTTGTCTTTTGCTATAACAATAGCATTAGAACTAACATGTTTTGCTACTTTCCAGGCAAATATCATATCTTCTATTTGTTTTTCAGTGGGTTTAACTGATGTTACAATCTGAAAATTATCTTTTGACAATTCTGCTTTGTCTGCTGTTTGGACTAAAACTCCAAAAGGTAAATCTTTTATGGTGAATTTTTGTGTATATCTATATTCAGAAAAATTTATAGGAACTTTAACAAGTCTTAAATTTTTCTTTACTTTTAATATTTCTAATGCTTCAGCAGTAAAATCCGGAGCAACAATAACTTCAAAGAATATCTCTTTAACATGATTCGCAATTTCTTTATTTACAGGTTCATTGAAACCGATAATTCCGCCAAAAGCACTGATAGGATCACAATCAAAAGCTTTTATATAAGCATCAAAAATATTATCTCCAAGCGCCACACCACAAGGATTATTATGCTTGATTATACAAGCTGTCGGAATATCTATAAACTCACTAATAATATTCATTGCAGATGTGAGATCAACAAAGTTATTGTAAGATAGTTCTTTTCCTTGTAGTAATTCAAATTTTATTTTTGAAGCTAAATTATAAAGAGCTGCTTTTTGATGAGGATTTTCGCCATATCTTAAGTCTTGAATTTTATTCAAGTTTAGATTTAAAATATCAGGCAGTTTTTCAGTTGAAATTTTGGCTGTTCTTGCATAAAATTGCTCGGAAATAATTGAATCATAAGTAGATGTATATTGAAATGTGCTTATTGCAAGTTCTTTTCTAAGTTCATAGCTAGTATTTCCATTATTTTCATTTAATTCATCAAGAATTTTTTCATACAGATCAGGTGAATATACAGGAGTTACATAAAAAAAGTTTTTTGCCGCGCTTCTTAAAAGAGTTACCCCTCCTATGTCTATAAATTCTATAAGCCTTGACAGGTCTATATAATAATCTTTTGAAGCTTCTTCAAATGGATAAAGATTAACCACTACTAAATCAATAAGATGAATATCCTGATTTTTAATTTCTGCTAATTCATCCTGATGTGTTCTTGACGCTAAAATAGCCGCATGAATTTTAGGATGCAAAGATTTAACTTTACCTCCAAGCAATTCAGTAAAACCGGTAATTTCAGAAATTTCTATTGCATTGATTCCATTTTCTTTAAGAGTCTGATAAGTGCCGCCTGTAGAAATTATTTCATAATCAAAGTCTTCAACAAGTTTTTTTGCAAAATATACTATTTTGTCCTTATTATAAACGCTTATTAAAGCTCTTTTCTTTGTCATAATTAATTTTTCCTCATAATTAATTTTTAAACAGCATAATCTATTTTCCGCTTAATTATCATACATTAAAAATGTTTTTGCTTAAAAAAATTATTCAAATTTAGTTCTATTTAATATTTTTTGTCCATATTGGCAAGATTGTTTTTATTCTAATTTTTCTGGACAATCTTAAAAGTATTTCATAAAATTAAACTGATTTATTTCATAAAATTTTAGTTTTTAATATAAAGGAATTTTATTATTTTGCAAAATAATTCAATCAGTAAGAAAAAAACTAACAAAATTTATAGAAAAAGAATTTATTATTTATTTTTGACATTTATATTAATGATATGTCTGTTTCAGGTATTAAGAGGTGTTTATTTAAATATAGCAAAATATTTTGTTTTAAATAAACAACTTAATAAACTTGAAAACCTAAATTTAGCTGTCATAGAAAAAAACAAAAATTTAAAAATACAGCTTAAAAATTATACTTCTTCAAAAGGAATAGAAGCATTAGCAAGAGATAATTTGCATATGGTTGGAAAAGATGAGGTTTTAGTAATTATAAAAGAATCTCCTCTTCTTCAAAAAGAAAATAAAAATAAATCTTAAAAAAAAGCCTTTTTATCGCAAGTTTGACACCTTAAAACCACAAAAATCGTCCATAGTAAGTAATTGGACGATTTTTCAAAAACATAGGGGCGAGGTTTTACTTCTCTATCTACAAATTATTTTTGCAGGCACTGCTGCTTTTACTGCCTTGAATGCCTGATAGGCATTTCCAACAACCCCCGTTCTCATTGTCTTAGAAAGCATATTTAATTATTAATACAGGCAAAGTTGAATGTTCATAAATTTTTGTGCTAATGCTTCCCATTATAAAATCTGAAAAAATTGACTTACTGTGTGAACCTACTATAATAAGGCTTGATTTATTTTTTTCTGCTTCATTAATTATAGTTGATGCCGGATCACCTGTTATATGATATTTATTTTTTACTGTAAGTCTTTGTTTTGCCACATTAATTGCTGCGTCTCGAATAATTTCTTCTGCAACCAGATTTGATTCTTCCATTATTTTTGCAATATCAGTATAAACATAAGCATCAGGCGGAATAATCTCCTGTATTGGCAGAGTAACATTTAAAATCGTAACCTCTGCGCGTTTTTTATCAAGAAAAATTCCAATTTGACCAGATACATAAGTAGAAAAATCAGAATTATCCACTGCAAATAAAACTGAAAAATTTGAATCTTTAGGTATTTGAGGACAAGTAGCAGGCTTAATTACCAAAACAGAGCTTTTACTGTATTTTGAAACATTATAACTTACACTGCCAAGAAAGAATCTGCGTAATCCCTGTTTATTATGCGAACCCAATACAATTAGATCATAATTTTCATTTGATGCCACATCCAGAATATTTTTTGACGCATGCCCCTCTCTATAGATAAATCCTTTATATTCTATTTCTTCTTCATTTTCAAGGAAGTTTTCAAGATAAGCAAAGTCTGATTTTTCAGCTTCGTGTTCTATAAATTTTTGTGGTTCTTTGTAAAAATATTCTTCTTCAATATTAGTAGTTTCCAATACATTTAATAAAGTAATTTCAGAATTGCCTTTATCAATAATATTGCAAGTTGTATGCACAATGGTTTTTGCCAAAGCAGGTTCATCAATTGCAATTAAAATTTTTAATTTTTTTATGTTTTGCATGGATTTAACTCCTATTTTTATAAATTTAATTTTCAATATATGGTATTATTTATTATAGAATACTTTTAAAAAACAGCAAATTGTTAAATTATTTAGACTTTAAAAAACATTTTCTTTATGTCTTAATAAATTTAATTAATTATATTTAGTTTTCAGGAAAAATAATTAATATGAATGCTCGAAGGGCTGCAAGAGAATTAGCTATTTTGGCTTTTTCTCAGCTAAACAAAAAAACCGAACTTTTAGAAGATAGAGACATAGAAGATATAATTCTTGCATCTATAAGAACTCTTGCGGATGAAGCGGAAAATAGCTTAAAACCGACTATTAACACTCTTCTTGATATGAAAGAATATTTGGAAAATTATGAAATTGAACATCCTGAAAATATTAAAAAACCTTTAGATGCGCTTATTGTTCCTGTTCCTATGCCTTTAACTTCAGATATGATAGGAAAAATAGACTCATTAATAGATATAGTGGAAAAGTCTTTAGCAGCTTTGGAACTTGCGGAAATTTCCACACTGATTAATAAGCAAAATATTAAAAACTATATTATAAGGCTCATAAAAACTTTTGAGGGAAATAAACAAACTATTGATGAGCAAATAAGCAAAATTTGTAAAGGTTGGAGTATTGAAAGATTAGTAAAAATAGATAGAGATATTTTAAGAATTTCAATTGTCGAGTTATTATATTTTAAGGACATACCTGTTAAAGTATCTATTGATGAAGCTGTTGAACTTGCTAAAAAATACAGCACCGAAGAAAGTTCAAGTTTTATAAACGGGATTTTAAGAGAAGTCGTTGCCATGAATAATTTATTGACAATCTAAAAAATAAAATTTGAGGAAAATAATGTTTGATATATTTAAAAAAAATACTAAAACTGATAATCCTGCTGAAACAGAAGAAAATAAGCCTAAAAGCAAGTTTGGAATTTCTCTTTCAACTCTAAAAGAAGCTATATCAAAAACCAGTGAGTCTCTTGTAGGAAATATTCTTTCAATAACACAGGGAAAACAGGAAATAGATGATGATTTGATTGATGAAATGGAAGAAAAGCTTATAAAAGCTGATCTTGGGGTTAAAACAACTATAGAAATCATTGAAAAATTAAGAAATAATAAAAATAAAATAAAGCCAACCGCTATAAAAGATTTTTTAAAAGAAAATTTTATAGAAATTATTAGGGCTGCCGGTTCAAATAATTTAATAATTAAAGATAATCAACTTAATATAATGTTAATAACCGGTGTTAACGGAGTAGGCAAAACAACTTTAATAGGAAAATTAGCTTATAGATTTAAATCTGAAGGAAAACAAGTCATTGTTGCAGCAGGCGACACTTTTAGAGCAGCAGCCGAAGAACAGCTTGAAATTTGGACAAACAGGGCAGGTGTTGAAATAATCAGGCAGGACGGAGCAGACCCTGCAGCAGTGGTATTTGATTCAATCAAATCCGCAAAAGCTAAAAATGCTGATATTTTGCTTATTGATACAGCAGGAAGATTACAAAACAAGATAAATCTTATGGAAGAATTAAAAAAAATCAAAAAAGTTATAGATAGAGAAGCGCCGGAATCTTTAGTGGAATCTATGCTGGTATTGGATGCTACAACCGGACAAAACGGATTAAGACAAGCGGAAATATACAAAGAAGCTGTTCAATTAACGTCTGTAGGATTAACAAAACTTGATGGAACAGCAAAGGGCGGAATAATTGTAGCAATTGCAAAGGAATTTGAGTTGCCTGTCAAGCTTATCGGAATAGGAGAAAAACTGGAAGACCTTAAAGATTTTAATGCTGATGATTTTGTTGATGCTTTGTTTGGCTAAAAATTTGGTTGATGGAGTAGAAAGATGTTTGAAATATTATCAGAACGCTTACAAAAAATAGTTAGAAATGCTGCCGGTAAAGGCAGACTTGATGAAGACAATATTATAGAGGCTTTGAGAGAAGTAAGAAGAGCTTTATTAGAAGCTGATGTAAGTTTAAAAATTGTAAAATCTTTTATTTCTAAAGTAAAAGACAGAGCTTTAGGAGAAGAAGTTTTAAAAAGTATAACTCCGGGTCAGCAGCTTGTTAAAATTGTTTATGATGAGTTGACTAATCTTATGGGAGGTTCAAATGAACCTTTATCAACAGAAGGAAAACCTAATATTATAATGGTTTTAGGATTGCAAGGTTCAGGAAAAACTACTACTGCCGCAAAATTAGCTATAAAAATAAGAAAAGACGGAAGAAAACCTTTGCTTGTTGCGGCGGATGTATATAGACCAGCCGCTATTAATCAGTTGCAGCATCTTGGAAAGCAAATTAATATACCTGTTTTTACAATAGAAAATAATACTTATGTCAAAAGCATAGTAACTTCAGCTATAGACCACGCTAAAGATAACGGCTATAACACTGTAATCATAGATACAGCAGGCAGATTACAAATAGATACTGAACTTATGGCAGAGCTTGTAATTATTGACAGACTCTTTAATCCTGCTGAAAAACTTTTGGTTATTGATGCAATGACAGGACAGGAATCCGTAAACGTAGCTGAAACATTTAATGAGCAACTCGGAATAACCGGAATAATCCTGACAAAGCTTGATGGTGATGCAAGAGGCGGAGCAGCTCTTAGTGTAACCCAGTCAACTGGTAAACCTGTCAAACTTATCGGCATAGGAGAAAAACTTGATGCGCTAGAATCTTTTTATCCTGAAAGAATGGCTCAAAGAATTTTAGGAATGGGCGATATTATAAGTCTTGTTGAAAAAGCTCAGGAAAATTTTGACATTGAATCTACAAAAGAGCTTGAGAAAAAAATGAGAAACAAAGAATTCTCTCTTGAAGATTTTATGAAAGTACAAAAACAAGTAAAAATGCTGGGTTCTATTGACCAAATTTTAGGAATGCTTCCTATTCCAGGACTTTCCAAGTCTGATAGAGAAGAAATGGCTCATGCCGGCGAACTTCAGCTTAAAAGAATAGAAGCTCTCATTAACAGTATGACTCTAAAGGAAAGAAAAAATCCTGATGCTATTGATGTGAGCAGAAAAAGACGAATTTCTAAAGGAAGCGGCATTCCAACAGAAGAATTAAACAAATTTTTAAAAGAGTTTGAAAAAATGCGCAAAATGATGAAAAAAATGGCTGATTTTACAAAATCTATGCGGGGTTCTCCAAATGCGATGAAATTACCGCCCGGCTTTAAAGGGAAATTACCGCCATTCTAGTGAGAGGATAAATATGAAAGAAACTCTTGAAAATATCAAAATACAAGCGCTGAAACAGATTAATGAAGCTAAAACCCTTGAAGATATTGAAAATATTAAAATTTATTATCTGGGAAGAAAAGGTGAATTAAATACAATAAGACGCGGAATAAAGGATTTAAGTCCGGAAGAAAAACCTATAACAGGAAATTTAGCTAATAATATTGCCGATATTATTGAAAAAGAACTTAAAGAAAAGCAGGAAGCGCTTTATAAAAAAAGTATTTCTGAAAAACTTGAAACAGAAAAGCTTGATATTACACTTCCGGGAATTTTTAGAGCTTACGGCAATCAACATCCGCTTACTGCAACAATAAATGAAATTATTTCAATATTTCAGGGAATGGGATTTTCTCTTGTTGAGAATAAAAATAGTCCTGAGGTTGAAACAGAATTTTATAATTTTGACGCGCTTAATTTTCCACAAGATCATCCTGCAAAGGATATGCAGGATACTTTTTATACTAAAATAGCTCCAAATGTGCTTTTAAGAAGTCAAACATCAAATTCTCAAATCAGAGAAATGAAAAACAAAACTTTGCCTGTAAGAGTCATAAGTCCGGGTCGAGTATATAGAGCAGAAGCGGTAAGCAGCCGCAAAAATAATCTCTTTCATCAGGTAGAAGGTTTTATGGTTGATAATGATGTTACTTTTGGTGATTTAAAAGGCATTTTAAATGAATTTACAAGGCAGTATTTTGGACAGTCCAGACCTACAAGGTTTAGAGCAAGCTTTTTTCCTTTTACCGAGCCAAGTGCAGAAGTTGATGTGCAGTGCATTATATGTTTAGGTGAAGGATGCCGCACCTGTTCGGGTACCGGTTGGCTTGAAATTCTTGGCGCTGGAATGATAGACCCTAATGTTCTCCAGAATGTAAATATTGATCCTGATTCACATTCAGGCTTTGCATTTGGCATGGGGATTGAAAGGCTTGCTATGCTTAAGTTTGCTGTTAATGATATAAGGCTCTTTTTTAATAATGATATAAGATTTTTGGAACAATTCTAAATTTTTAATTAAAGGAGATTAAATAAAAAAATTATGCTGGTTTCATTAGAATGGTTAAGTGAGTATGTTGATATAACGGGTATTTCTTATGAAGAAATAGCTCATGAATTGACTATGAGCGGTTTAGAAGTCGAAAATATTGAGATACACGGTAAAGATTTTTCAAACATAGTGGTAGCTGAAATTTTGAACGTAAAGCCTCATCCTAATGCTGACAAATTACAGCTTGTTGAAATTTTTAACGGTAAAGAAAACAAAGAAGTTGTCTGTGGAGCAAAAAATATTGCCAAAACACAGAAAATTCCTTATGCAAGCATTGGTTCTGAAGTGAAAAATCGTAAAACAGGCGAAAAATTCGTTCTTAAACCAGCAGAAATTAGAGGAATAGAATCTCAGGGAATGTTATGTTCAGCAGAAGAGCTTGGGCTTAAAACATCTGACTTTCAGGAAGAAGACGGCATATTAATTTTAAGTAATTTTCAGGAAAATCTAAAAATAGGACAAGATGTTAAAGAAATTTTAAATATTCAGGAAAATTATGTTCTTCATGTAGCTCCTACAGCAAATCGTGGTGATGAAATGTCTATTATTGGCATAGCTAGAGAAATTGCTGCTATTTTTAACAGAAAACTTAAATATCCTGAAATTAAAAACCTGAAAATAGAGGAAACACCTGATTTTAAAGTAGAAATAAAAGACGAAGATACTTGTAAATATTATGCTATAGGCATATTAAATGATATAAAAATTAAACCTGCGCCTGAATGGATGTCAAAAAGACTCGCAGCTTCAGGTGTAAGAAGCATTAATAATATTGTGGATATTACAAATTATGTAATGCTTGAATATGGTCAGCCGCTCCATGCTTTTGATTCAGATAAATTAGAAGAAAAATATCTTTGTGTAAGAAGAGCAAAACCTGAAATAAATAATGAAAAAATAATTACCCTTGATGAAATTGAAAGAAAGTTAAATCCTGACTCTGTACTCATTGCTACGGAAAGAGAACCTGTTGCTTTAGCCGGAGTAATGGGAGGGGTTTCATCAGAAGTAAATAACAGCACAAAAAATATTGCACTTGAATCAGCTTATTTTACCCCTGTAACAAACAGAAAATCCTCAAGAAGCATAGGTTTAAGGACAGAAGCATGCGCTAGATTTGAAAGAGGCGTGGATATAGAATCAGTAAAACCGGCATTAATTAGAGCGATGGAATTAATGATCGAGCTTGCTGACGCAAAAATATCCGGCATTGCCGAAGTTGGCAATGATAAACTTTCTGATATTGAGATAACTTTAAGATTTAATCAGATTAAAAGAATTTTAGGCATTGATATACCTGGTTATAAATGCACTGAAATACTTGAAAATCTTGGATTTAAACTGCTTGGAAAAAATGGTTTTTCTGCTAAATTTGTAGTTCCCGGTTATAGAGCAAATGACGTTACAAGAGAAATTGATCTGATTGAGGAAATAAGCAGAATTTACGGCTATGACAAGATAGAACCTACTTTACCAAGAAAAACTCAATCTCCTGAAATTTCAAAAGAAGTGAAAACTCTTGATAAAATTAATCAAATCCTTTTAGGATTAGGATTTAGTGAGGTTATAACCTCTTCTTTAGTTGGGATGCCTTTACTTAACTGGACTGGTATTAATTATAACGAAAATAAAACTGTAAAAATTTTTAATCCTCAATCAGATGAACATACTCAATTGAGGCAAAGCCTGATACCAAGCATTATTCAGGTTATTAAGCATAATTTTGACCAGGGACAAAAAAATCTTTGGATATACGAAACTGGTAAAACTTTTGTATTTTCAGGCGTTCCTGATTATAAAAATACCGGAGTCACAGAAAATAGAGTATTATCAGGAGCTATTACCGGAAATATAGCTTTAGGAAAATGGCATGAAACACAAGACTTGAATTTTTATACTTTAAAAGGAATTATTGAATCTTTAATCAAAGAATTAAACATTGAAAACAGAGTTGAATATTCTCCTGTTTTTGATATTGCTTATTTACATCCCGGGAAATCAGCTGAAATAAGGTTGCTTGGCAAAGTTTCAGAAAGTTTTGGAATTTTTGGAGAGCTTCATCCTGATGTAATTGAAAGATGCAAATTATCTCAACCTGTTTATATATTTGAAATTAACCTGGAAAAATTACTGTCATCGTTGAATTATGCTGCTCCCAAATATAAAGCGTTGCCCTTGTATCCGGCAGTTCATAGAGATATAGCGTTTATAATATCTCAGGATGTTTCACATCAAGATATAACAAGACAAATCAAGAAATTATCCTCTAATATTTTTAGAGGAAGCGAGATTTTCGATGTATATCAGGGCGAAAATATTCCTGAAAATTCTAAAAGCCTGGCTTACAGGATAATTCTTCAGGATTATGAAGGAACTTTGACTGATGAGAGAGTAGACGCCGAGATAAATAAAATAAAAGAAGGGCTTAAAAAAGCATATATAAGCATTATGTTTAGAGAATAAATTACTTCCAAGACAGCTTACTTACTTAAAAAAATTGTAAAGATTAATTTACATATTAGTTAAATTTAGCAAATTTAATTATTCAGTATCTTTTTATAAGTGTAAAAATTTTATCTCAAGTCCGCAATAAAAAACTGATCTAATAGTAATATAAGTCTGGAAGGGGTATAGATGGTAGTAATTTCTAAAAAATCCGGAAACTATACCGTATTAAATGGTCTTTCTAATTATCAGGAAAAAAATAAGAAGTCAAAAGTGCGTTTTACGGGACATACTTTTGTAGAAGACATTAAAGGCAATAAACATCATTGTTTTTATTTACCTACAATGAGCAATGATGTCAAATTAGACGTTGTTGAGCTTAAGAAAGATGCTAATACCGGTAATTTTGATTATGTAAAAACTTTAAATTCCGGAAATATAAAAGATACAAATAATCCTTTAAAAATTTGGACACCTCAAATTGATCCTGATTCAAGAATCGGTTACAGATTTTTGATTAAAGACAAGCCATATATTGATAATACACAAATAACAAAGATAAATAACAATATTTATAACGTTGCTGTTAATCCTGACAGACCTGTTTTGACGCATCACCGTCAGATGTATCATATAATGCCGGATAATTTTAATATTGACGAAAAAAGGCTTTTTCAAAACGGCAAAGAGATATGGAGAAATCATTTTAATAAATATGACGGGACTTTAAAGGATATAATTCCTAGACTTGATTATGTAAAAAACCTGGGAGCTAATAGAATATTAAGCACTCCTATATCAGGAAAAGATGAAATATCAAGTCATGGTTACTGGACTACAAATCCATATCAAATTAGCAAGACTTTAGGAAATATTAATGACTTTAAAAATCTGCAGGTTGAGCTATTTAAAAGAGGCATGGGCTGGATAGCAGACGGCGCCTTTGTAGATGAAGGATGGGAAGGCATCCATTTAAGAGATTTAATGAAATGGGGGGAAAAATCACCTTTTTATGACTGGTTTGAGGTGTATGAACCTTTTAGAAAACCGACTTTCAAAATAGGGGCTTTGCCAATAAAAGCTAGTTCAGAGGCATATAAATCTTTTGATATAAAAATAATTAATAGTCCGGTGGACAAAGACGGTAATCCCTCTGATAAATACAATGAAAGAAAGCCAACCAGCATTCAATTATATGACAAAAGGCTTGTCAGCTCTCAGCAATTAAAGGAGTTGGAAGAAAAAGACAAACCAATAAGAAGCTATGCCAAAAAACAACTATCAAATGATCCCGGAAAAATAAGGACTTATCTGGATTCTGTTCAACCTCTTTTGCTTGAAGTCGATCCGCAGGAAGTTAAAAATAAATATGAAGCAAAAAAGAATAAACCGTCTAAGCCTAAGAAAGATAATTTTTTGGTTAGCATTTTAAGACCTATTTTAAATTTAATAGGTCTTGGAAAAATTTTTGATTCTGTCTTAAGTTTGTTTGGTCTTGCAGATAATAAAAGTAATGACAAAACAAACGGCATTCCAAGAGATTCTTTGTTGCAATGGGATAATTTTCAGTTGACAGCTGCGGATCATAGCGGCGGAATTACTCTTTGGGACGGAAATAAAGATATTGCCAAGCTAAGATTTATGCTTCCAAAAAATAAAGAAAAAGATTTAATAAAAAACAAAAAATATGACACAAAACGAATAAATCAAATACATCAATCTATTGCTCAGGTTCAGGACTATATCACACAGGTTGGAGGATACTGGACAAATGAGGTTGGCAAGACTTTAACCGAATATACAGCTAAAAAATTAGGCGAAACAATAAAAAATCCAAATCTTAGCAACGAAGAAAAAGCTAAACAAATATTCGGATCAGTAGAAAAACTGGTTAAAGATAAAGTTTTACCCGAAAACATAATAAAAGACGGTAATTTTACCAAAGAGCATATTAAAAATATACTCGAAGGCAGTTATAATTTTAAAACTTCTCCTGCTCCAGAGACAATTCTTGATGGCATTATGTCATATCCTCTTGATGCAATAGAGTTTCCAAGAGAAATCAGTTCTATTTTATCCAGCCCTTATATTAAAAAACTTGCAAAGAATCCTGATGATATAGGCAAATCCAGATATGAAATTTATAAAGATAAAAAACAATATAACACCAGAACCAATGAAATATACAGGGAAATGGACGAAGTCTATGCAAAGGATGTTTCAGGAGTTGTCAAGAAAATTATTAATTCAAACAGTAATCTAAAAAAACAATTATTAAATGAAAAAGGAGATGAATTAAGCGAACATGGCAAGCAAATTTTTGGTCTTATAGCCGGAGATATTGTTAAATACGTTACTATCAAGGCTTTAGCCGATACAAATCCTTCTAATCTTGATAAAAATACCAATGGAAAAACACCATGGACGCTTGATTACAGCAATATTGACCTTGAAGAAAAAATTTACAGAGATCCAAAACAAGGCGGTATCCAGTTTTTAAAAAGATCATCGCCTGAAGAAGCTGCAAAAAGCATAATAAAATCAATGAAAGAAGGTCTTGTCAGAATAACTGACGATGATAAGAAAAATTTTGCCAATTATCTGGAAAAAAGAATACAAGGTATTAATTCGGATTCAATAAAAGTTTCAAAACTTATGATTGATAAGCTTGAAGCAGGTTTGGAGTGGAGAATAGACGCTTCAAAAGATGTAGCGGATATGGATTCTGTAAATCAACAGGATAATTATGAAAAAACAGTTCCTATCAAAGAAGGATGGGATGAAGTAATCAAATTCTGGAAAAAATTTAATACAGAAGTTAGAAAGCATAATCCAAGAGCTTATATAATAGGTGAAGTTACAGATGTAGGCAGTATAATCAAGGATACTAAAGGCGATAAAAGTAAAACCGGTCGTTATACAAATGGAGCAGAGGCTGAAAAATTATTTATTGATGAAGCTAACTTTACTACTCAGTCAAATTATACCCATTTATTTTCCTCTGGACCCAAGTTAGTTCATGGCGCGCCTGAAGGGTTTGGTAAAGACCATTATAGAAATGATAATAATCTTATTAAATTTCTGGATGAAAAATTGTTAGACGGCTGGGGTGATAAAGAATGGGATAAAACTCCTGGTTACTTATACAGCGGACCCATTGACAATATAAATCATTCTCATTTAGCTACAAGCAACCATGATAAGCCTAGAGCGCTTCATGGACTGACTCTCGATATTGGGGAATTTTTCGGGAATTATAAAAATAAAGATGAATTTAAAGATAGTCCTAAAATCAACGAGAAAGTAAAGAGATTAATTGAGCTACAAATGTCTCTAGAAATTGTTAAATCTAATCTGATGAACAAAAGTGAGTATGCAAATGTCTATAAAGTCATAGATTCAGCATTTTCAAAATTTCCGGAAAAAGAAGGGGACAATTGTGATTGGTGGACAAATAAAAAGGATGAGGAAAAAGCAAATTTTATACTAGAAAAGCTTAATGAGGATGAGCTTAAAACAGATAAAAGAGTAGGAAAATATCTAGAACAAGATAAATCTTTAACAATGGATGGCTACAAGAAAAGCCTGGATGAATTACGCAAAAAAGCAAATTTAAAAACAGTAAACATACAAAATTATCTGATGAACGAAAAAGTCTATAAAACAATAGATTTGGCATTTTCAAAAGCAGGAGGCTCTAATTGGTGGACAGGTAAAACAAATGAGGAAAAAGTAAGTTTTATAGTAGAAAATCTTAATGTAGATGTGTTTAAAAATGATGCAAGAGTAAAAAAATATCTGGAACAAGAAATATCCTTAAATCTGGATGAACTACGCAAAAAAGCAAATTTAAAAACAATAGATCTGATGAACGAAAAAGTCTATAAAACCATAGATTCGGCATTTTCAAAATTTCCGGAAAAAGAAGGAGGCAATTGTGATTGGTGGAAAAATAAAAAGGATGAGGAAAAAGCAAATTTTATAC
>JAZDPZ010000022.1:0-17081 GCA_043797105.1 bacterium
CTCTGTTTGCAATTTTACCAGTGTCCTTCTAATTTTGGGCAAACAATAAGCCGTTGATATTCTCAATGGCAGTATAAAATATAACTAAAAGTGTAAAATTCTTTTCTGCTCTTGCCAATCTACTGTTTTTATTCTTCGTAGCTTTTCTGTAGTTAGGTCTTTAGGTTGAGTTCCATTTAAAATTTTTTCAACAATATCAGGAGCAAGGAATCTCAATCGGGTTAGGCATTGCATCTGTTATTAAATCTGTATTTGCAGCAATTGCCTCAAGTCCTCTAATAATCTGATCCTTACAAATTATTATCTCTATCTTATCTTTGAATAAAACTACTTTTGATAATACTCCCCTTATAAAATTGCTTTTCAATTCATAATTTGGAGCTTTTGCTAAAATCATTTTCTGCTTATGAACGTCAAAATCAGTAATACACTCCTGAATTTTGTCTTTATTTCTTAAAAAATCTGTTAACTCCTGCTTAACAAGGTTCTCTATCTCACCTGCCGGTATCTTAGTAAGCGTACCAGCTTCTTTTTTGTAACCCTGAATAATTGCCTGACTGACATAATAACGATAACGCTTACCTCTGGTGTTGCTATGAGAAGGATTCATTCGATTTCCTTTGTCGTCAAAGATTTTACCGGCAAGTAAAGATGGTGATTTTGCTGTAAGTGCGCACTTATTGTTGTTACGATTTTTCTCAAGTAATTCTTGAACCTTATTAAAGAGCGAATTATCAATAATTCCTTCGTGTTCACCCTTATAATATGTTCCTTTATAGTGAACCATGCCAATGTAAAGTCTATTAGAGAGGATTTTATACAGATTTCCTTTGCTAAACTTATTCCCCTGTCTGCTTTTAATATTATTTTCATCAAGATAGCTTTTTAGTTTCAAAACGCTTTCAAGTTCCAAATATTTTTCAAAAATTATTTGTACGATTGAAAGATAATTTTTATCGGAAATCAATTTTTTATTTTCCAGTTTATAATCAATCGGAACTCCTCCACCCATCCACATGCCATTTTTCTTAGAAGCAGCTATTTTATCCCGAATCCTCTCGCCCGTAACCTCTCTTTCAAACTGGGCAAATGATAGAAGAATATTAAGTGTTAACCTGCCCATACTGGTCGTTGTATTGAACTACTGTATTATTGAGACAAATGAAATAGATTTTTTATCAAATAATTCAACTATTTTAGAAAAATCCATCAGAGAACGTGTGAGTCTATCAATCTTATAAACCACAACAGTATCAATTTTCCCATCTTCTATGTCTCGAAACAGTTCTTTAAGAGCAGATCTTTCAAGAGTTCCACCAGAGAAGCCTCCATCATCATATTTTTTATCAACGAGAACCCAACCTTCATGCTCAGAACATTTTATCCTGAGCCTAAAACAACTATTAGAAGTAAATCTCATAAAGTTTACCCATATTTACTTAAAGGGATTGAAATTAGAAGACCAAACCAGGTATGGGCGAGTGATATTACATATATACCTTTAAAACATGGATTTGCATACCTTGTATCAATAATAGACCTTTACAGCAGGAAGATTTTATCGTGGAATTTATCTAATAGTCTTGATAAGACATTTTGTACAGAAGCTTTAGATGAAGCTATTGAAAGATATGGAATACCTGAAATATTTAATTCAGATCAGGGGAGTCAGTTTATAAGCAATGAATTTACAGAAACTCTTTTAATAAAAAATATCCAAATATCAATGGATTCAAAAGGCAGAGCTATTGATAATATTTACATTGAGAGATACTGGAGAACATTGAAATATGAGGACATTTACCTTAATAAATATGAAACAATGACTGAAGCAAGGATAGGAATAAATAAATTTACTCATTTTTATAATGTACAAAGGGTTCACAGTTCATTAGAGTATAAAACACCGGATGAAATTTATTACAACATAGTTACATAGGTTAAAAACACAAACAATGATTTAGTTTTAGTATGAATAGGACATGGTTTTTAAAAATTACTGTCTGGACAAATCAGGGCACTTTAATTTTATTGGAATCTATTTTGTTTGTACATGCCTTAGTTATGCATTGATCTTTAACGGGAATATTATCTTGATTTATTCTGAAAAAAAGCTATAATATTACTGCACGGTAATATGCCTTTAATCATTATCTGGTAAGGAATAATACCCATGACTATAAAAAATGTTAAGGATATTGCAAAACTTGTAAAAAGCACAAGAATAGAGCAGGGTTTAACCCAGGTTAAACTTGCCCAGCTATGCGGTGTTGGAACACGTTTCATAATTGATTTGGAAAAAGGAAAACCAACCTGTCAGCTTGATAAAACACTTAAAGTAATTGTAGGACTTGGAATAAAGCTAACTAATGAATAAATCTGTTAAAAAATTATCCGTAAGGCTATATGGTAAAGAAATAGGGATTTTAGAAGAACGTTCAGGAAGGATGCACTTTAAATATAATGATAATGCGAATATTCCTCTTTCTTTAAGCCTGCCTCTTGGTGATATAGAATATTCAGAAAAACGTTGCAGAGGATACTTTGGGGGATTGCTTCCTGAAAGTGAAAAAATAAGAAAAATAATTGCAATGCAACATAAAATAAATGCAAAAAATGATTTTGCATTACTTGCTACAATTGGACGTGATTGTGCCGGAGCTGTTTCTTTTCATAACATTGATGAATCGGAACAGAATGAAGATACTCTTTTAATTGACGGTGATATTTTATCTGATGATGATCTGGAAAAGCATATCCTAAACCTGCCTAAAAAACCTTTATCATTAGGACGCAGACTCTCACTGGCAGGAGCCCAGGAAAAAACTGCGATAACTTTAATTGATGGACAAATTGCACTTGCTAAATGTGGAAGTCCTACAACTCACATACTTAAGCCAGCCATAAATAGTTTTAAACAAACTGTAGCTAATGAATATATTTGCATGAAGGCTGCAAAAGAATGTGGATTGACTGTACCAAACGTAGAAATGAGAAAAATTAATGAAACTGAGTTTTTCCTTATCCAAAGATATGACAGATGTATCGATGGTAAAAGCATTAGAAGACTTCAACAGGAAGATTTTGCTCAAGCACTTGGTATATGGGCAGCAGACAAGTATGAAGTAACCTTTAAAGACTGTGCTAAGGTTTTAATGCAGTTGAGTCGACCAGCTGTAAGCAAAGCCCTGTTTGTGGAGATAGTAATTTTTAACTATCTCATCGGTAATTGTGATGCACATGGTAAAAATTTCTCTTTAATTTACAGAGACAACGGAGACATAGAACTATCTCCTGCTTATGATATTTTATGTACCTGCATTTATGAAGAACTGACTTCCAATATGTCAATGAAAATAGGTAAAACAAAAGAAATAGAAAGAGTAACACATAAAGACTGGACTCTTTTTGCTAAACAGCTTGATATTAACCCTGCATTCATAGAACAAAACTTAAAGAATCAGGTTAAAAAATTGTCATCTGCTTTAGAAAAAATAACTAAAGAAACCAATGTTGAAATAGGATATAAAATTTTAGAATTTGCTTCAAGAAATTGTGCTAATATAAGCAAAAGATTTACATTTTAGCATAGTTACCGTTCGGTAATATTTTAGTTAATTATGTGTAAATTTTTACATATTATTCCCGTACGGGAAGTAGGGACATGATTAAAACAAGAGTACATCAAAGGGGATAAAACTCAGGCAGAGATTTCTTCACAGTATGGACTCTTTAGAGATAGTATTTGGAGTTTTTAGACGAAATAGATGCCATTTTTACAAAAGGAAAAATTGAAAAAGCTCATAGCGGAACTTGTATTTATAAAATAGCGGTATAAATATTTACAAAAATAATTCCCTGTTAATTTTTTAGGGAATTTAAATATTTAAACTTTGTTTTATCTAGAAATAGTAGTAATTTATAGATCTATGAATTTATAAAATATTGAGAAAAACTAAAAATTTCACTGTAAATACCCTGTTTTTTATTTGTAGTTAAGAGAATAATGCTGCCATGACTGCAATATCCACCATAAAACCGTCATCGTTGAGATTGACGGTTTTATTATTTGAAATTTTAGCTTGTACTGTGGGCTTCACGGATTTAATTTTAAATCTGCGTTAAAACAAGTACTGACTTAACTTCAATTTAATATTATTATGACTGGATTTAAAATTTATTTAATAATATTAAAGCCTAATAAAATAGATATAATAATAAATATAACGGCGCACCAAGCTGTAATTTTATTTAAACCGGCTTCAACACCCTTTTGGCTAGAAAATAATTGAGATGCGCTGCCAATAGCAGCCATTCCATCACCTTTTGGGGAATGCAATAAAATCAATAATATTATCAGTATTCCTAAAATCATCTGTAATATTTGAAAAAATGTTGCCATTTATCTCTCCAAATTGTTTATTAATAATCTTTCTTATGTTATTTATATTATACTGCATAGTTTATGAGTGGAGAAAGTTTTATGAAAAAATTTTTAACAATATTTTTATTGTTCAATTTTATTTATCTTTTGATGGGACAAACAGTCTGTTTTGCCGGAGATAAAAACAAAATAATTTTTAAAGCTGAAAGAATTAATAAAAAATTTGCTGAAGAAGAAATTGACAAAAAAGTTCTCGAAAAATATATGCCGATTAAGATAAATGTTTCAAACAAAAGTGATGGTCCAATATTTTTATCAAATCAGATTTTTTATGTTGAAGACGGAAAAATTTTTAAAATACCAAATTCAACCATAATATTCAATTCTACTAAAAGACATACAGTAAGGAGAGCTTTTTTAATAGGCATACCTGTTACAGTACTCACATTGGGTATCTTAACAGTTCCTTCGGTTATAGGTTCAATAACTTATACTGTCACAACTAACGGAACTATGGAAGATAATATAAAAAGAGCGAATTTCAAAAAAACGCATATATTTGAAAAAAATTCTTATTCAGCTTATGTATTTATACCTAATAAACATAAAAATGCCACAGATATAATCATAAAAAATGTTGATTTTGAAAATGATGCAAATAATGAAATATTTGATTTAAAAACGATTATTACTGACGAGACTTTATAAAGAAAGGATAAAATATTATGCAAAAAATAATTATTTCAGTAATTTTAACTGTTTTTATCAATTTATTTATTTGTCCTTTTAGTTTTGCAAAAGATGTGATTTTAGAAGCAGGAACAAAAATTCGTCTAAACTTGGTAAATGATATATCTTCAAATGTGGATAAAGAAGGAGATGAAGTTAATTTTATAGTTGTAGAAAATGTTACAGCTGATGATACAGTTATAATTAAAGAAGGAACAAGAGCAACAGGCTTTATTTCTGAGTTGGAATCCAGAGGCAGAATGGGAAAAGCAGGAAAAATTGTTGTTTCTCTCGATATTACAAAAGCCGTTAATGATAAAAAAATACCTTTAACAGCAACAATAACCAAAAAAGGAGAAAATAAACAGATTTTTTCAATAGCTCTTTCTATATGTTTAAATCCTCTATTTTTACTGTTTCGAGGAACTGACGCAAAATTGCCTGCTGGTTATAAAATTGACGCAAGAGTTGATAGAGACATACTTTTATCAATAGATAACAGCCTTTAATATCAAGAGTTACGCAGTATAAAAAATTTGCTTAAAAAAGCTTCATGATAGCTGGTCAATATATTTGATCGACTGCTATAAAACAGCGACAACATTATCAATAGTAAGTCATAACGGTTTAACAAGATATTAATGGTTTTAAATACAGCATTGACGTTAAAAATCTTCCCAAAGGAGGAAAATTAATCTTTGATGACAGCACAATAAACAAATCGCATAGTAAAAATTAGGAAGCTTAAATAATTTTTCTAATTTTTGTATTGAAAAATTGTTCCCTTTAAACACCAAATAAAAGCTTCCTGAATTTCTACACTGACAAGACTGCCTATTAATGATTCATCTCCGGAAAAATGAACAATTTTGTTGTTTCTGGCGCGACCGTTTAAAATAATTTTGTTGTTTTCATCTTTATTAAAGTTTTCAACTAAAACTTCAAGAGTTTTTCCTAAATATTTTTCATTAGATTTTTTAACTGAGTGTTTTACTTTTTCATTAAGTTCATTTAGTCTTTGTTTTTTGATTTCACGGGGAATTTGATCTTGCCATGTTGCGGCAGGAGTTTGTTTTCTTTGAGAGTATGCTGCTGTATTACAATGGTCAAAAGTTATTTCATCAACAATTAAAAGTGTATCCTCAAACTGTTCCTGTGTTTCTCCAGAAAAACCAGCTATAAAATCAGAAGTTATACCTACGTCAGGAATATGAGAGCGTATTTTTTCAATAAGAGCAATATAATCTTCTCTTGTATAATTTCTTTTCATTTTTTTGAGAATTTCTGTATTTCCTGACTGCATTGGAATATGAAAATACTCGCATACTTTATCCAGTTCTTTTACTGTTTTAATCAAATCATCAGTAATATCAGCCGGATGAGAAGTTAAAAATCTTATTCTAACAAGATTTTCTATATTATTAAGCTCTCTTAAAATATAAGAAAGATTGATATTTTCATCTTTAAAATCTTTGCCATAAGAATCTACAGTTTGCCCTAAAAGAGTAATTTCTTTATATCCCTGATTTATAATTTCCTGAGCTTCTTTAATTATATCTTCAGGCTTTTTGCTAAGCTGTCTTCCTCTTGTATACGGCACAACGCAATAAGTGCAAAAATAATCACAGCCTTCTATAATTGGAAGCCAGGCTGAAATTCCTGATTTTCTTTTAATGCGAAATTCCTGCTTATCAGACTTATAATGGGTTTTTAAAATTGAGCAAACTTTTTTTTCAGACTTTAGCAATTCAGGCAGCTCGTCTATATTATGAGTTCCAAAGATCAAATTCACATACGGCGCTCTTTTAAAAATTTTTTCCTTTGCCTGTTGAGCAACACATCCGCATACGGCTATTTTTAAATCAGGCTTTGTTTTTTTCCACTTTCCCCAGACTCCAAGATAACTAAAAGCTTTATCTTCTGATGCAGCTCTTATATTACAGGTATTGATAATTAAAAAATCAGCTTCTTCAGGAATTTTTGTTTCCTGATAACCAATATTTTCTAAAATCCCTAGTATTTTTTCCGAGTCAGACTTGTTCATCTGACATCCAAGAGTTTCTATATATGCTTTTTTACTCATAATTATAAAATATAAGTTGCTTTGCGCTAAACTGTGATATTGAGATAAAAGGAGAAGCAAGTATTCCTAATAAAATTACTGCAACAACCATAAATCCAAATATAATATTCAATGGTTTTAAAGGTTTTAAATTTTCTACTGACACAGACTGAGGCTTTAAAAACATAGCCTTTACAATTCTTAAATAATAATAAATACTAATAATAGTATTAATCAATGCTGCTATTAAAAGCCATGTAAACTGGAAACCTGCTGAAATTACTGCCTGAAAAAGATAGAATTTCCCCATAAAACCGGCTGTAAGAGGAATCCCTGCTAAAGACATCAGACATATTGTCAATCCTATTGCAAAATAAGGTCTTTTAAACGCCAGACCGTTAAAATCCTCAATAGAATCTTTACCTGTTTGGTTTGTAAATATTTCTATTGCAATCCAGACTCCAAAATTCATAAATAAATATGTGATTAAATAAAAAATCATGCTTGAAATACCGGCGTTTGTGGCTATAGCAAGTCCTATCAGGATATATCCTGACTGGGCAATCGAGCTGTAAGCCATTAGTCTTTTTATATTTGACTGACTTATAGCCATTAAATTACCTATAGTCATTGTTAATACTGCAATAATCGCTATACTAAATCCCCAAACAGGAATATTTTTAAAAATTAAACTCATAAATCTTATGATAATCGCAAATCCTGCTGTTTTTGAAACAACTGATAAAAAAGCTGCCACAGGAACAGGCGAACCTTGATAAACATCAGGCGCCCAGGTATGAAATGGAACAGCAGCGAGTTTATAGCTAAATCCGCCTAAAATAAGCAAAAAACTTAAAATTAAGACTGCATTCATTCCATATCCGGTTAAATATCTGTAAATATCAAAAAAATTAGTTGAAGCAGTAATTCCATACAAAAATGAAAAACCATAAAGCATTATTGCAGTTGAAGCAGCACCTATAATCAAGTATTTTAAAGCAGCTTCATTGCTTAATTTATTAAATTTTGTATATCCGCAAAGAGCATAACTGGATAAACTTAAGGTTTCCATAGCAATAAAGAGCATCACCAGGTCATTTGCTCCGGTTAATAGCATTGCTCCAAGCGTTGCAACAAGAATTAACACATAAAATTCACCAATATTTTCTTTAAAATTTGAAATATATTTTTTAATTAATAATAAAGTTACAGCACTGCCGGCTAATATCAAAATTCTAAACAAAACAGTGTAGTAATTTGAAATAAAACTATTCCCAAAAGCGCTATATTCATTAATGACCGGAATATATACAAAAGAAAATAAAGCTAAAAACAGCCCAAATAAGCTTACATAATAAATCAATTTTTGTTTATCGTTATTCAGCAAAAAAGTTAATACGCTGCATAACAAAATTGTAAGAGTTAATATAGTTTCGGGCAGTAACACATATCTTATATCTAATAATAAATTCATTTATTCCGCTCCTAATGGATAAAAGTGCTAACAGTAGGCACAAATATACTTGTAAGTCCTCCAGGATATATGCCAAACACGATTATTACAAGCACTAAAGAAACCAGCACAACAACTTCATGAGGTGTTATATCCTGAATATTTTTCCATTTTTCAAACATAGTTCCGAAAAATACTCTTTGAAGCATCCAAAGCAGATAAGCTGCTGCTAAAACAATGCCAAAAACAGCAATTACAGTTAAACTCTGTATTGAAAAACTGTTAATTATTGAATTAGCAAAAAATTTAGAGGTAAATGCGCCATAAAACGTTAATGCTTCAGCAGAAAATCCTATTAATAAAGGCAGTCCCAAGCCTGCAAGAGCAATTACCATTGAAAAATAAAATATTTTCGGCACAACCTGTCCTAATCCGCCGAGCTTAGAAATATCTCTTGTATGCGTTCTAAGATAAATAACCCCAACAATCATAAAAAGTCCTGCGCTGATTACTCCATGAGCAACCATTTGAAATACAGCTCCTGATATTCCGGCTGTATTAAGCGCGCCTAATCCTACTAAAACTATTCCCATGTGGCTTACACTGCTGTATGCAACAAGTTTTTTTAGATCCTGCTGAACTAAAGCTATCAAAGCAGTATAAATTATATTAATAATGCCTAAAATAACCAATAAAGGAGCAAGATATTTCATAGCCTCAGGCAAAATTTGCAGATTCATTCTTATAAGTCCATAGCCTCCCATTTTTAGCAATATTCCGGCAAGAAGCATACTTACAGGAGTTGGAGCATCGACATGAGCATCAGGAAGCCATGTATGCAATGGAACTATAGGAAGTTTTACTGCAAATGCAACAAAAAAGCCTAAAAAAGCTAATATTTCAAGCAAAAACGGATAATTATAAGATTTTTGAGCAGTTAAAATATCTAAATCAAAAGTCAGTATACCTGTTTGCATATAATGATAAATATAAACAGCAAGAATAGCGGCTAACATGAATATACTTCCCCAAAATGTATAAAGAACGAATTTAATTGCAGAATATTCTTTTCTGCCTGTTCCCCATATAGCAATCAGGAAATACATAGGTATAAGCTCAAATTCCCAGAACAAGAAGAACAAAAATAAGTCTTTAGAAGTAAATACACCCAAAATAGCAGTAGTAAGTAAAAAAATCATCGAATAATAAAGCTTATGTTTTTTTGTAATACTGCTTTTGCTTGCAATACACGCTAAAAGCACAAGAAAAGTCGTTAATGCCACTAATATAACAGACAAGCCATCAACACCCAAAGCAAAATTTATCCCTAAAGGTTCTATCCAGCCTTGCCCATTAGGAAATTTCAAAGTTTCAGCAAATTGATAACCTTTGACAGCAGGATTATAAAATGCCAGAAACAAAAGGGAATAAATAAACAAAAGACCTGCAAAACCTTTTGCAAAGCGTCTGATTTTTACTTCATGGTTTGGAAACCAGGGTCCTCCAATTATTAAAGCTGCAATAACCGGAGAAAATACTAATATTGTCAGTGATAAAAATTTCATTATTTATCCTTCTATTAAAACACCCAATAAATTAATATAGACATTGTAATTATCACAAAACCTCCAAATAAAATAGTAACATAAGTTTGAACATTCCCATTCTGTAATAATCTTAATAATGATCCTAATAATTTTGTTATAAAAGCAATAAAATTAACTATTCCGTCAATAATATTTTTATCAAACCATGAAAGTAAAGCAGCTACAGGCAAAAATATTATATTTATAAAGCCATAATAAAGCTCATCCAGATATAATCTGTTAAAAGAAATTTTATAATAAGTCGGGAAAATCTCTCTTACTTTGTCAGGATTGATACTAAAGATATTTTTTTTGAATTTATCCCAATACATTGCTGCTGCAATAAATAATCCCAAAAATGACGCTAATAAAGACATCGCCGGAATTAATAAATTTTCAGGATGATGTCCAAAGTTATAAAAAGGATTTATAAAGTTATCAAAAGAACTTATCAAAACAAAACCTAATATAGCTGAAGGTATTGCAAGTATTATAAGAGGTATTGTCATAATTTTTGAGGGATTATGAGGATGGGCATGTCCTTTATATTCTCCTTCAAAAGTTAGAAAATAAGTTCTAAACATATAAAACGCAGTCATAACAGCAATTAATAAACCAAGTCCAAGCAAAACCCAATAATTTTGCTCTGCTATTCCTGAGAAAATTTCTTCTTTTGACCAGAATCCGCTTAAAAATATGCCTGAAATTGCTAAAGTTCCTATTAGATATGTATAAGCAACAACCGGCATGCGCTTTCTTAAGCCTCCCATATATCTCATATCCTGTTGATCCGCAAGTCCATGAATTACAGCGCCGGCGCACAGGAACAACATTGCTTTAAAATAAGCGTGGGTCATAAGATGAAATAATCCTGCCGAATATGCGCCAACACCCATTGCCATAACCATATAACCAAGCTGGCTACAGGTAGAATAAGCAAGGGTTTTCTTTATATCGTACTGAGTCAGCGCTATTATTGCAGTTAAAAGAGCAGTTATAGCACCTATCCATGCCATTAATAACATTACTAGCGGAGCAAAATCAAATATTGGATAAGCTCTGGCTATTAAATAAACGCCGGCAGCCACCATTGTAGCGGCATGAATTAAAGCGCTTATTGGAGTAGGACCTTCCATTGCATCAGGCAGCCAGGTATATAAAGGAAATTGAGCGCTTTTTGCAATCGGTCCGAGAAACATAACAAGAGCAATCAGAGAAAAAATTACCGGTCCGGCTTTATACATAACATAAGTAACAGAAGAATCAAGCAAAGTAAAATTTAAACCGGCAATTCCATTACTTGAATTAATCGCAAAAAATAAAAATGCTATAATTCCTACCAAAAGACCAAAATCACCAATTCTGTTCATAATAAAGGCTTTTTTTGCTGCGCTTGCGGCAGATGGTCTTGTAAACCAGAATCCTATCAATAAATAACTTGATAAACCCACTAATTCCCAGAAAATATACATTTGAAACAGGTTTGTGCTTAGTACCAGCCCAAGCATGGAAAAATTAAACAATGCCAAATAAGCAAAAAACCTGTTATATCCCTCATCTTTATTCATATATTCGTGAGAATATATTTGAATCATGATACTTACAGTCGTAACAACCATAAGCATCATAGCCGATAGATTATCAACAAGCCATCCCATTGAAAATTTAAGGGAACCAGCCTGCAGCCATGTTATATTTTGTTCATATACTGCGCCTGGATGACTGATACTCCAGCCAAGAATAAAGCATGAAAATATTAACCCTAAGGCAGTAGCTCCGACAGTCAGATACATGCTGATTTTTTTATCTTCATAAACAGCCAGATTCTGTCCAAACAAAATTATTAAAAATACCCATAAAGGCAGAGCAGGTATTATCCACGCATTTTCAACAAAAAAATTCATTTTTTAAATTATCCTTAAACTAAAAACTAATTTTTAAGCATTTTATACTCTTCAACATCAACAGTATGCTTATTTCTGTATAAAGCAATAAGTATAGCCAATCCAAGAGCTGCTTCTGCCGCTGCAACCGCCATAATAAAAATAGCAAAAACCTGACCTTTAACTTCCCCAAGATCAGTATAGTTTGCAAAAGCGATAAAATTTATATTAACGGCATTTAACAGGATTTCTATGCTCATAAGAACTTTAATAACATTTCTTGAAATAATTAGCCCTAATATTCCTATACAAAAAAGCATTGCACTTAATATCAGGTAATGAGTCAGCCCTACAATCATAAATTAACCTCATTTTTATTTTCAAAAATTTTATTTTTAATTTTAATTTAAAGACCCTTCCCTTACAAGGATTTTTTCACTAAATAGTGAATTTGTAAAGCACAGGATTTTATTTACAAAAAATTTTAAATACTTTTAAGAATTATTCTTTTAAATACTTTGCTGAACAACCAATTCCATAACTTGAAGAAATACAGCTTCCAACAAAATTATCTCTTACTCCAGCAGGCGCTATTGAATTTTCAAGAATGAAGGCTCTAAAAATATCTCTACCGACAACATTAGGACCTTTTGTTACACCGTTAACATCAACAATAACATCAGCGCATAAGTTGGATTTACCATAAACAGTAGTATCACAAGCGCTGCCATAATTCAAAAACGCTAAGGTAACACCATTATTTAAAACAACTGTAGATTCTCCGCCATGAGTAGTCATATTTGTCCCCTTTAACCATTTTGCGCTGTTATTTGAATGCCAGAGATTTCCTCCACACGTAAACTGCTTACATGTTTTTAAATAATTCATATAAGAACTAAATTTGTCTCTTACTGCATCATGCACAAAGGTTCCAACAAAAACATTCTTCAAACTTCCGCCGTTATCTGTCTTAATTTTTATAGTAACCTGAGTTAGATCAGAAAAAGTAGCTTTCCACATTGTCCTATATTGAGCATCCTGAATATTGTGATAAACAGGAGGAATAACTATAGCTCCAACAACTCCTATCACTGTTAACGTCATCAGTACTTCTGCCAAAGTAAATGCTTTTCTTAGTCCTTTGGTTTGAGAAAGTCTTGTTTTTCCTATACTAATAATAAGCGCTGAATAAAAAAATATTCTATCAAGATTTGAAATCATATTTTTTCTCCTTAATTTATTATTTAAGTATAACTACTTTTATATATACCACTAAATCAAGAAATCTAAACGTTAATATGAAGAAATATGAAGAAGTTATTATATCTTATTAATATAAGACATAATAAAAAAATTTTTCACTAAATAGTGAGTTTGCAAAGAGTTAAGATCTGTTTTTTATATTCTTGTCAATCTGAACTAAAGCTTCATTGCCTACAAATTGCTCGAGGGCGGCTCTGGAATTTAAGGTTTCCTGTCTGGCTCTATATTGCATATCAAGAGCTTCTCTATAAAATACATCTGCAACTGCAATTGATTCAGCAGAAGAATTTTGCGCCGCTTCGTAGTATTTATATCGATTTTGGACTATTTTGTCCATAAGATTTAATTTTTTTAGAGAACTTAAATAGTTATAATAAAGATTTACCAGTTTTTGCTGAAGATTGTCTGTTTCTTGCGCTAACATAACAAGATCAACATCCGTAACTTTTGATAAATGATTATTTATAGCACTGTCATCAGCTAAAAAAGAACCTAAAAAACCACTGCCAAGAATAGTGCTGCTTCCTATTATCGGATCACCCAATCCTGCTCCGATTAATGGAGTTATATTGACCAGAGGAGCAAAAATTCTTTTGGCTATGCTTTCTTTTTTTTCATCTCCATTTGGATTTGAGAGTTTTAGTATAGCAAATCTTATGGTTTCGCTTCTTTCAATAGCAGCCTGCCATAAAATTCTTAAATCAGCTAATATATTATTTTCTTCTTCTTCAAGCTCGGTTTTTATTTCACTGGCAATATCTTTCATATCATAGTCACTATAAAGCTTAGTCTTTGTTTTATATTTTTTAGTTTTTTTAGTTATTAATTCTTCTTTTTTTTGAGGAATAGTAGAAATTTTTTCTGCAGAAGCAAAAGTTTTTTCTGTAGAAATTCCAAAAACTATAATTATCAAAATAGCTAAAAATTTATTCATTTTTAACCCCTTTATTTAATGCTAATCCGGTTAAATTTAAATTAGCAACAGCCTGTGTTCCTGCTAATCTTTCCAATTCCAGTCTATAAATTTTTATTTCCTGTTTTAATTGCATCTCGTTATATAGTTCTTTGTCATATAAAGCTGAAGAAGCAATAATAAGTATTTCATTGCCTGATTTTAGCGCATTGGAATAATTTTTATTTTGTAAAAACAAATTTTGTCTGCATACTTTTAAAGCATCTATAGTGCTTTTATAATCATAATAACCTTTTATAAGCTTGTTTTGCAAGTCTTCAATCAATCTTGCCAGTTGTATAAGCTCAGTGTCTGTTAAAGGCATTTGTTTAGGCGAAGATTTTGAGGAGATAACTCTGTTTGCCAGACTTCCTCCTGCAAATGAAGCTGTGCTTGCCAAAGTATCGGCGCCAAATATATTAGGCAAAATTGCGGCGCCGCTGATTAAAGTGGATACGGTCTTTACCATTAAAGAAGAATGAATGCGTCTTTGTTCAGCCGGAAGAGCAAGTTTTTTCAGAGCAAATTTAATTACGGTATTTCGTTCAATAGTGCTTTCCCACAAAGATTTTATATCTTCTATATCTATTTTTTTCTGAATTTGAAAATAATTTTGAATTTCTTCATCTGATTTAAATAATTGGTCATCTATTTTTTTAACAGGTTCGTTAATTTTTATTTTTTGTTTATCTTTAGCTTGAAAATCTATGCTTTTATTATTATTTGAGGGTTCAGCCGGTTTTGTCTGCGCAAAAACACTGTTTACATTAAAAAATAATATTACTGAGAATAAAATAACAAGATTTTTAATATTTAAAAGCATATTTTTATACAAGTTCCAAATTGATTCTAAAAATGTTTTTGGGAATAGATAATTCCTTCTTAAATTATACACAAATTAAAAAACCAAAAACAGATTTTAGCTGGGTATAAACCTCAAAAATTTTTAGCTTTATTAATTTTATAACATGTAAATAAAGTCAAATAAAATAAAAAAAGTTATTATTTTTGATCTGACTAGCAATTAATGGGTAATAATATGAAAATACATGTATTACAATAAAGTAAAATTAACAAGGATAAAAATATGAAAAAAGTTATTATTTTTTTATTAATTATTCTATTAAGCGCCTCACCTGCGTTAGCAGGTAAACATGTGAAAGGTTATTATCGTTCTGATGGAACTTATGTTCAATCTTATACCAGATCAAAACCAAACCATACTACTCTGGATAACTACTCAACAAGAGGAAATATAAATCCTTATACCGGCAGTTATGGAACTAAAAATTCAAATACTTATAATTACAAAAAAAAATTAAGTAAAATCAAATTACATATTTAGAAAAGATTAATTAGAAAATAAAAAATCGGAACGACCCGATTTGAACGGGCGACCCCCACTACCCCAAAGTGGTGCGCTACCAAGCTGCGCTACGTCCCGATAAACTTTCCTGAACTTAATTATAATTAAAATAGATCTTTTTTCAAATATTTTGGCGATTTTAAAAAAAATTATTTATGTTAATATTTTCTGCGGATTCAAGTTTATATTTTATACCAATTTGTAATCTAAATATATCATTGCGAGCGAAGCGAAGCAATCTAAGAATTGAATAACCATGGGGGATTCTTCGGACTACGTTGCAAAATGCGGACAGCGCCGCCTGCTTCGCCCTCTGAATGACAAGTTATATTATGTATTGCAACTTGGTATTATATATTTTACAAGTTCCAAATTAAATTTAGGAGCAAAACATGTCAAAAATCAAGATAGCATTTACAGATATAAAAGATATTGAAAAAGATTTTTTAAAAAATAACACACCTGAAAATTGTGAATTTATTATAATCCCTGAAACTTTACAGGATACTGATATTGAAAAAATAAAAGATGTTGAAATACTTTCAGTTTTTATAAATTCAAGAGTTCATGGAGATTTACTAAATAAATTTACTAACTTGAAAATGATAACAACACGCTCAACAGGTTATAACCATATAGATATAGAGTATTGCAACAAAAATAATATACTTGCAATGAATGTTCCAAAATATGGAGAATGTACGATTGCAGAATTTGCTTTTGGTTTGCTGCTTGATTTAACCAGAAAAATTAATGTGTCTTACGAAAATTTAAAAAGCGGAAAAATTAATATGCTTGGCTATATTGGCAATGATTTAAATGAAAAAATCATTGGTATAATTGGCACAGGTTCAATAGGATGCCATGCGATTAAAATTGCTCATGGCTTTGGCATGAAAATATTAGCTTATGATCCCTATCCTCAAAAAAAACTGGAAGAAAAATTTGGCGTAAAATATGCAGATATTGATGAATTATATAAAGAATCTGATATTATAAGTCTTCATACTCCTTTGACAAAAGAAAGCTATCATTTGCTAAATAATGAAGCATTCAGCAAAATGAAAAAAGGCGTAATAATTATTAATACCGCAAGAGGCGAAATTATAGACACAGAAGCTTTATATAAAGCTATTACAAATGAGACGGTATCTGCTGCCGGTCTTGATGTCGTAGAATGTGAAAATATTCTTATCCAGGAAGAGCAATATTTATTGCGCAGTGATGATATTAACAGAGAATGTCTTGTAAATACTTTGATCAATCATAAACTGCTAAGTTTGCCAAATGTAATAATAACTCCTCATATAGCTTTTGACTCTATTGAGGCTATTCAAAGAATACTAAAAATTACTATGGATAATATTAACGGATATTTATTCGGAAATATAATAAATAAAGTG
>JAZDPZ010000023.1:0-19664 GCA_043797105.1 bacterium
CCATTTACAGGCAAAAAACTTGATGCTGAAAACGGTTTTGAAGCATTAAAAATGGTTGCAAAAAGCGCCAGAAAATATACAGGTATAGACTGCATAAAAAATGGTGTGGTCGATGTTCAAAAACTCAAACAAGCTCTTGAATCGTCCGGTAAAGGATCATTAGGATTAATTAGCGATGATAATATAACTGAGCTTGAAGAACTTGGCGATGTAGCCAAAATTGATACCGCATACAAAGAACAGGATGATTCCGGAGATGTTCAGCACAGGCAATTGGGTGAATATATAGATACAAACAACAATAAATACAAAGTCGATGATGTCTGGTTTAAGTCAAGTTAATTCTGTATTCTCAAAATAAAAAGTCCTTTTACGCCCAAAAAGGGCTTTTTTGTTGGAAGTTTTATTATAAATTAGATAGTTCCATAAAGTATGAACTTTTTCGGTAAAAACCAGCTTATTATTAGTCTTTTGACTCATTTTTTTTATTTAATTCTTCATTTTTATTTGGAACTAATTTAAGATGTCTCACAGACTCTTCATAAAAACCGCAATTTTTAACATATAACGTGCCTTCAAGCGTTACCAGCCCCATAGCTAAAGCTTGAAGCAAAGGGCATGCCACTCCTTTGGTAAAATTTTTGCAAGTCATGCACTGATCGTTTTTTTCTACATAAACACTATTATTGTGATAATACATTATTTAAATCCTAAAAAATTTTGAAAATTAAAAATTATCTTAAATTAAATTATACAAAAAAATAATTATTTATATCAGCTACTAATTTATTATACTTGATTTTAAATCCTTCTTTTTTTGGTGGTAATACAACTTAACTTATGTCAATGCTTAAAGTTTTTGAATCAATTGGAGTGCTAATCTTTTTTAAATTTAATTATTTCATTTAATTTTAAAAGAACATTTTCTTTTGAAGATTTATTTTTCTCATTTAAAAGAGCTTCTATACTATTTTTAAGCTCTAATTTTGAAGATTTTTCCAGATCAATAACAATATTTATATTATATTTTTTACATAATGCCTTGTAATAAGAAATTTGTTTTTTTGTTGGAAGTTGTTTGGACATTTTTTTGTCTTTTATTGTTTTTCTTAATTCTTTTTGAAAAATTTTCTGTTTTTCCTTAAATTCCTCTTGTTTTTCTTTAAATTTATATTTTCGCTGATTTTCTTGAATATACAAAATTAAATCTTTATGAAACTGCTCTTCTTCAAGATAATTAGCTATCCAGGCACGCATGCTTGAATTAATTTTTAAATAATATTCTTCTTCTTCAATAAATAAATTTAAAATTTCGTCGGTAGTTTTGTCAAAATGCTTTTTAACAAAATTTGAAATAAAACGGCAGATATCTGATTTTTGATAACTTGTTAAATAATTGAAAATTCTGCTTTTTAGTGTGTTCATATTACAACTTGGTAAATCTCTATTTGATTATTTTCAATATGATAGACCCCTTTTGAGATAACTTTTAAATCAACTTCTTCTTCCAAAATATCATATTTATTCTTGAATAACTCACTGACAAGCATTTCATTTTCTCCGCCCAGATTTAGTATTTTAGAAGTAATAGAAAAATCCGAATGGGCTGTATCTTCACTATAAGAGCAATGACAAGCAATACTAGCTGATAAATTCATACCCTGCTTAGCAAATTCATTATTAACTTCTTTAATTCTATTGAATAAATAAGATGAATATTTAATTACATCAAGAATGCTATAAAAGACAAAATAATATCTATCGCTATTTTGTTCAAGCTCTTTGTATCTTTTGGCTTTAAATCCTACTGATGCGTCGAAAATGCCGTTAATTACAGCTTCAAACCATTTTTCCACAGAAAAATCATCTTCATTATTACTATATAAGTAAGAAGAAGAACAGGCTTTTTTATTAAATTTTAATACAAAATAAGCTATTCTATTTTTTGCTAAACCATTAAGATATTTAATTTTTTCTAATTCAAGCTGTTTTTTTTCTTCATCTTGTTTGGCTTTAATTTTTTCTTGATTTACTTTTTGTTCAAGTATACATAAAAATTTTTCAAGTCCTGAAAACACAAAAGAAGAAATCAAGACAACTACAGCAGCAATAAGAGGAGCAAAATCAATTGTAGTATCATTGGATACCATTTGAAAGTTACCATAAAGTTTAACTATAGATATAACAGGATTAAATAAATTTCCTAATATCAATATTAAAGGTGTTAAGACTTTTAGATTAATGGTGTATAAAAACCAGTAAAATACCATAATAGGCACAAGAAGTAATAAAATACCTTCAATAAATTTTATAAATTCTTTAATAAATTTCATATTTTACCTAAAAATCCTTTCATCGCTTGTCATTGCGAGCGTAGCGAAGCAATCTAAATAATAAGGAATCCCTTGTTTGGATCGCCACGTCGGGCTTTCAGCCCTCCTCGCGATGACACGGAGAAAATTAAAATAAAATATTATCAATTAAACGAACTCCATCTATTTTTGCAGCAATTAAAACAAGAGAATTATCTTTTAATAAATCAATGGATTGAAGAGTATCAGCATCGCATATATCAAAATATTCCAGATAAATACCAGAATCAAGGCTTTCTTTTGCATGTGACAAAACAGCTTTTTTTAATTTTACACCAGAATTGTAAAATTCTTCTACTTTTTTTAAAGCTTTAAATAAAGATAAGGCTTTTTTTCTTGATTCAGAAGATAAATAAGAATTTCTTGAGCTGCAGGCAAGTCCGTCAGTATCCCTTACTGTTGGACAGGCAATAATTTCTACGGGCAAATTAAGATCTTTACAGATTTTTTTGATTATAACAAGCTGTTGAGCGTCTTTTTGTCCAAAAAAAGCTTTATCAGGCTGAATTATATTAAATAATTTTAATACTATTGTAGCTACACCTTCAAAATGTCCTTTTCTTGTTTGTCCGCAAAATTTATTTTTAAGAAATTCAGGAGGAGAAACTATAGTAAAATTTGATAAAAAAGAAGATAAAAGCTCAGGATACATCTCCTCAGGATTAGGCGCAAAAATTAAATCAACCTGATTATTTAGACATATTTCCCTGTCTTTATCCATGCATCTTGGATAAAGATTATAGTCTTCATTTGGACCAAACTGAACAGGATTAACAAAAATACTGACTATAACTTTATTGCATTGTTCTTTTGCTCTTTTAATCAGGCTTTCATGTCCGATATGAAGAGATCCCATAGTTGGCACAAAGCCAATAATATAATTTTGCCTTTTCCAATCCTGAATTATTGCTCTAACATTAGAGATTTTTGAAATAATTTCCATAAAACATTTTCTAAATTCAATTTGTTGGGATTTGTATATTAATTATATTTTTTCCAGTCGTTCTTTTTCTTCCTTGCTTAGTTCAAATATTTCCGCTTTTCCGGGAAAATTGCCTAAAATCACATCTTCTTTATATTCTGTAACAGCTTGTTTAATAATAAAAGCAAGGTCTGCATATTTTCTTGCAAATTTCGGAGTAAAATCACTATATTTACCAAGCACATCATCTGTCACCAAAATTTGACCTGAGCAAAACCTGCCTGCGCCAATACCTATTGTAGGTATTTCAAGTTTATCCGTAATTATTTTTGCAGATTCTTCAGGAATCATCTCAAGAACAATGCCAAAAGCGCCAGCATTTTCCAGAGCTTTTGCCTGTTCAATAATTTTTTTGGTAGCTTCCAGAGTTTTACCCTGAATATTGTATCCTCCTAATGTATATAAAAATTGAGGCGTAAATCCTAAGTGTCCTAAAACAGGTATTCCTATTTCAACGCATCTTTTTACTACATTAACAATATAATCAGAGCCTCCTTCAAGCTTTACTGCTCCGGCGCCGGCTTCTTTAATAAATCTGCCTGCATTATAAATAGCTGTATTTTCATCAACCTGATAACTTAAAAAAGGCATATCAGCAATTACTAACGCCTTTTTTACACCTTTTACCACAGCTTTTACATGGTGAACCATATCATCCATAGTAACTGAATGAGTGGTTTGATAGCCAAGAGCTACCATAGCAAGAGAATCTCCAACCAATATAAAATCTATTCCCGCTTCGTCTATTAGTTTTGCAGTAGAATAATCATAAGCAGTAAGGGCTGTAATATTTTTATTCTCTTTTTTGTATTTTTGAATAGTATTTATACTAACTGGTTGTAAATTCGACTCTGTGTTCATTTTTTTAGGCTTTTTTCTTTTAATTTGTCCATTTAATTATTATAACTTAAATTTAAACGAATTGTTGTTTTTCTGATTCTTTATTATCTAAAATATTAGTTAATTCATTATGTTTATTATTATTTTTATACCAATGATAAATAATTTTTGCTAATCTTCTGGGATTATGCCTTACTAATCCTTCTTTGTTTTCTTCGATTAGTTGTTTTATGACTACTGACACGCCAAAATCCTTAAGATTTTCAATATCAAGTTTCACTGGCAAAGAATTAGCTGCTTTGTATTTTAAAGTCAGATTTTGAGGAAGACTGTCATTAACAAAAACAGTATCAATAATATTTTTATATTTTGAATGTTCAATAATAGCTTTTACATGATCAGAAACAGTATAATCGTCTGTTTCACCTGGTTGAGTCATTATGTTGCAAATATAAACTTTTTTTGCTTTAGATTTTGATATGGCTTTAGTAATGCCATCTATTAACAAATTAGGAATTATACTGGTATACAAGCTTCCGGGTCCCAAAATTATTAAGTCTGCTTCTTCTATTGCATAAACCGCATCATCAAGAGCTTTTAAATTAGAGGGTTCTGTCCATAATTTTTTTATTTTTCCGCCAGCCTCAGGAATACTGGATTCTCCTAAAATTATACGCCCATCCTCAAGTTCTGCTACTAATCTCATGTCGTCCAAAGTTGCGGGTAAAACATTTCCGCGTATAGCAAGAACTTTTGACGATTCTTTGACCGCAGTTATCATATCGCCTGTGATTGCGCATAATGCTGATAAAAATAAATTGCCAAAACAATGTCCTTCCAATCCGTTTCCTGATTTAAATCTATATTGAAACAGCTCTGTTACAAGGTCTTCTTCATCAGCAAGCGCTGCTATACAGTTTCTAATATCACCCGGAGGTAAAATACCCATTTCCTGTCTTAATCTGCCTGAACTTCCTCCGTCGTCTCCTACTGTTACAACAGCAGTTATATTATTTGTAAGACGTTTTAAACCTTTCAGAATAGTGGATAAACCTGTGCCACCACCGACTACAACTATTTTAGGTCCTCTGTTTAATTTTCTTCTTCTATATAAAGTTTCCAGTATATGTGATCTATCGCCAGGATCAAGCGCATCCATAATTGATGAATTAGTTTTTTTCCATCCTAAAAAGAAAAATATGGTTCCTATAATTATAGTTATACTGCCTGTTAAAGAAGAAGGATATTTTTGAGCTACTGTTTTGACAAGTTCAATAGACTGATGAACAGGATGAAGATCAAGCATAATAGCTATTCCAAGACTTATCAAAAAAGTTCCCCAAAATGTCAATAAAAACCATCTTTTAATCTGCATGCCCGGAAGTAGCCAGGTAGCCATTCTCGAAACATTTTTATATTTTATTTTTTTCACTTTTCTACCTCATTTTTAAAACAACTGCCTTTAAATAATATGATGCTAAATAATCAAAAATACAAGCAAAAGTTACATTATTGATACAGTTTTAATAAATTCTATAATAATAAAAAATTAACAAAAAATCCGCTCCTTGCGGATATTTTTCTTAATTTAACCCCCCTCTTAAAATTTATGCAATAACTCTTTTTTGAGAAGAATAAATATAATCTTTAATTATAGAGTTAGTTGTTTTATAAGGATTTGTAACAGCCCAAAATTCTCCCATACGTATAACCTTTGCTTTAATTGGTTTTGGTTTAGGCATTATAATTAAGTCGTTCATAATATACTCCCCATATTGACAATTCAATGTTTATTATTAATTATTTTTTTTATTTCTACATCAATCAGAGGATTTATTTATTTAGCCTTGTTTTCAAATCAAATGGTGTAGATCAAATGGAAAGTTTTTGTTTTATAATTTAAGACCGGAGAACCTCATAATCGTTTTTGCGATCCTTCGCTTCGATGCGAAACGCGGACAGCGCCGCCTGCTTCGTGCTCAGGATGACAGGTGAAATTTTTTGGAGAAATTAAGGTGAATAATATTTTCGATATTATAAAAAAACAATATAAAACTCCTGTAAGACAAGTAAATATTAATAATTTAATTATTGGAGGAGAAAATTCTTTACCATTTATGCATTCTGAAACAAAAAATATCTCAAAGCCTGTTATTGCAATCGAAATATTTATAAATTTGCCTAATAATTATCCGGATATTTTAAAAAAATATTGGGGTGATTGTATTAATAATCCTGTAATTTGGGCAAAAACAGCTGTGGACAAAGGCGCTGATGTTTTAGCTGTCAGATTTAACATAGAAGATAAAGAAGAAATAAGCAAAAGCCAGCAGATTTTAAAACAAATTTTAGAAAATATAAATATAAATATTCCAGTAATTATTTTAGGATCAAACAAAAAAGACATAGATATAAAGCTTTTACCTGCTCTTATTGAAATTATGAATAAAAAATGCACAATAGGAACACTGGACGAAGATAATTACAAAGAATTAGCCCCAGTAATAAAAATTTTTGAACATAATATTATCGCAAAAACGCCGATTGACATTAATCTTGCAAAGCAGCTCAATATTCTTTTGGTTGAATCAGGCTTTGATCCTGACAGGATTATTATAGATCCAAGCACAGGCGCTCTTGGATATGGTCTTGATTATGCCTACAGCATGACAGAAAGAATCAGATTAGCGGCTTTAGAGGGTGATAATATGCTGAATATGCCCATTATTGCCTTTGCAGGTGAAGAATCATGGAAAACAAAAGAAGCAAAATCCAATAATGTTCCTGAAGAATGGGGGGATATGGATACAAGAGCCATTATCTGGGAATGTATAACAGCAGCCTCAATGTTGATCGCAGGCGCTAATATTGTTGTCATGTATCATCCTGAGGCTGTAGAGTACGTTAAAAAGTTTATTAATGTTACATAGAAAAATTTTTTGGATTACTATAAAAAAATGTCATATCTGGTAGGAAAAATAAAAGGAATAAAATATGATAAATGCCTGACAGCAGAATTGTCTGTAGAGAATTTTGATACTGACGTAAATGAATGGAGTCCCAGATGCTGTATTCAATATAATAATATTGTCTATTCAATAAGTAAATGGGTATCGCCGAAAGGTTATGGCGGTGATTTAGATTATTTACAGTGGGATACCATATCATTAATGAGTTTGTTGAATGTTTATGTCATAATAGGTTACTATATTGATGCTGAAATTAGCCAAAGATCAAATAATAAAATTACCTGTCAAAAATTTGATAATGTTTATATAAAACAGAAAATTGAAGAAATTTCGAATTATCATTCTTCAGCTTTACATTGGAACATCGACCAGCTAAAAATAAGTAATTTAAATTTTCTAATGAATGAAGTTATAAAAGGCTACTGTAATATTCAAGAAAAAACAGGCGTAAAACTTCATAAAAATCGAAATCTTGAAAACTTTAAAAATAAAATAACATCTAAAATAAATAGCTTTATGATTATGTCCAGAGAAAAGTCAAAACAAGCTCAAAATAGAGAGTTTTTGACTATACAGCCTAAAGAAGCATTAAGTACAGGAAAAAAAACAAAAATTGAAATAGAAAATTATCTGGGTGGTAATTATTTTTTTACTATAGACGATGTTATGCTGTTTAATAATATTTATAATTTAATCGAGAGTAAACATTCTCGTAATTTATTAATGCCTTCTTTAGATGATATAAAGGATGGATTAATTAAAATGATAGTTTATTCAAATATTAATGAGTTAAAAAATTTTAATGGAACAGTAAACTTTATACCTGTCCTTCGCCTTACATCACCTTTAATCAAAAACTCGATAGCCAGTGATCTTAAGCAGGAAAAACTTCATGAATTCATAGAAAGTAATAATTTTAGTGAGAATCAAATAAAAATTATTGATACTTTATTTAAAGAATCATACAAAAACAATTTTAAAATCATAATAGAAAACGCAATAGGAAATTAGATAATGATAAAAAGTCCTTTAAGATATCCTGGAGGTAAATCAAGAGCAGTAAAATTTTTAACGAATTTCATACCACCAAAATTTAACGAATTTAGAGAACCTTTTTTTGGAGGGGGTTCGTTATCTTTTTATTATGTTCAAAATAATCCTGACTTAAAATATTATGCAAGTGATATAAATTATGAATTATATTGTTTTTGGCAGGAGCTTAAAAATAATCCTGAAAAAATTATAGAAGAGATCCTGAAAATAAAAAATGAGTATACTGACGGTAAAACATTATTTAATGATCTTATATTAAAAGCGAATAATAACTTACCAAATTTTGAAAGAGCTGTTCGTTTTTTTATTCTTAATAGAATAACTTTTTCCGGTGTCGTGGATAGTGGCGGATATTCTGAAGGCGCATATAGAAATAGATTTACTTTGTCATCCATTGATAGATTAAAACAAGCTTATGAGGTAATTGAGAAAATCCATTTTAGTTCGAATGATTATACTGAACTATTGTTTAAACCAGGAAAAGATGTTTTTCTTTTTTTGGATCCTCCATATTATTCTGCCACAAAATCCAGATTGTATGGTAAAAATGGCAAACTTCACATAAATTTTAATCATGAGGAATTTTTGGAAAATTTGAAAAAATGTGAACATAAATGGTTAGTTACATACGATAACAGTGAATTTATAAAAGAATTATTCAAAGATTTTTATATATTTGAATGGGAACTACAATATGGTATGAATAATTATAAAAAAGATAAAGCTGAAATAGGCAGAGAACTTTTAGTAGCAAATTATGATATTTCTAGTACATTGGTATAAAAAATGTTAAGCGGACTACAAATATTTAAATACCTGCCCGGAGGCAAAAAAGAAACGCAAGCAAATTGTAAAAAATGCGGCTTTCCTACTTGTATGGCTTTTGCTATGAAGCTGGCAAAAAAAGAAGTTTCTCCGGAAAAATGTAATTTTATCTCAGATGAGCTTAAAAGTCTTTTAGAAGAAGCTTATCAGGTTCAACAGGCAGAAATAAAATTTGGTCCGACTCAAAAACAAATAAAAATCGGTAATGAAACTGTTATGTTTCGGCATGATAAAAAATTCATTAATCCCAGTTGTATAGCTGTTAAAGTTTTTGCCGGCGATCCTGATTTTGATAAAAAAATTAGTGAAATCCTGAATTATTCAGTTGAAAGAGTTGGTGAAACCTTTAAAATCGATGCTATAGCTCTTGTTGATGATTCTGATCCTTTGAAATTTACAGAAAAAGCTCAAAAAATTTCTGAATTTCAAATTCCGCTTATTCTGGTAAGCTCAAATATTAATAATATTAGAAGCATACTATTAAAGATCAAGGATTCTAAGCCTATAGTTTATTTGGAAGATAGTAATATTGATAGTTTAGCTGAATTAAATAAAGAATTTGACGTTCCTGTAATTGTATCAGCTAATAATATTAAATCTCTAGCAGATAATTCCGCTAAAATTCTTGAAAATAAAGTAGAAAATTTAGTCTTAAATTTACAGAGTTCTCAATCTAAGCTTATAGAAAGTCTTACTTATATAAGAAGAGCTGCTATAGAAAATAAATTCAAACCATTAGGCTTTCCTGTAATTACTTTTATTGACAAAATTGATAATATTTTAGAAAAAGCTGTTTTTGCAGCAGCTTTAATATGTAAATATTCCAATATTATAGTTTTAGATTATTTTGATAAAGCATTGCTTTATTCTTTATTTACTTTAAGACAAAACATATTTACCGATCCTCAAAAACCTTTACAGATAGAACCAAAAATTTACCCGATAGGCGAGGTAAATAAAGATTCTCCTCTTGTTGTTACCACAAATTTTGCTTTGACTTATTTTACGGTTGTTAGTGAAATAGAAGCATCTGATATACCGGTTTATTTGATAGTAACTCAGTCTGACGGCATGAGCGTTTTGACGGCATGGGCAGCTTCAAAATTTACAGGAGAAATTATAGCAAAGGCAATCAAGGATTCTAATATTGAAAATCTTTTAAATCACAAAGAAATTATAATACCAGGCTGTGTAAGCACTCTCAAAGAGGAGATAGAAGAAGAACTGCCTGGCTGGAAAGTGATAACCGGACCAAATGAGGCTGTAGATATTCCTATTTTTTTAAAAGAGCATAAAGAGCATTCAGTAAATTTTTATACTAAATTTTAATAGTATTTTTTCTTTGTGTTATTATTTTTAATAAGTTAAAATAATAAAATAATAAAAAATGTTTAATGTTACACTAGATAAAGTAAAGGAGAAAACCTCTGTTATGCCCGTTGCTTCAATGATAGAATTATTAGAGGCTGGAGTACATTTTGGTCACCAGACTCATCGCTGGAATCCCAAAATGAAAAGGTATATTTATGGAGAAAGAAATGGTATCTATATTATAGACCTTCAAAAAACAACTAAATTGCTGGATCAAGCTTACGAAACAGTAAAAGAATATGCAGCCAAAGGAAAAAATATCGTATTTGTAGGCACAAAAAAACAAGCTAGTGAAATAGTTGAAGAAGAATCAAAAAGATGTAACGCCTACTATGTTAATAGAAGATGGTTAGGCGGAACTTTGACAAATTTTGAAACCATAAGATCAAGAATTAATAAATTAAAAGAAATAGAAGAACTAAGAGATAACGGACATTTTGATCGCCTTCCTAAAAAAGAAGTAGCAGCTATGACCAGACAGCTCACAAAACTTACAAAATCTCTCGGCGGTATCAAAACAATGAAAGGAATGCCTGATCTTATTTTCATTGTGGATCAAAAAAGAGAATTAATTGCTATTAAAGAAGCTAATAAAATAGGAATACCTATTGTAGGTATTGTAGATACAAATAGTGATCCTGATGCAATTGATTATGTAATTCCCGGAAATGATGACGCAATCAGATCTATAAAATTAATTACAGGTAAAATCGCTGATGCTATTATAGAAGGACATTTGCAAAGAGAAAGTAGCGGCAGTATGTCATCTGTTAATCCTGAAGATTTTAAACAAACTGAAACATTTGTTGAAGAAATGATGCAAGAATCAGAACAAATTCAGAATGAAGAAGAAACACAAAAAAATGTAAATGAAATTTCAGAAGAAATTCAGGTTAGACAGGAAGAAAATGAAATAAAATCAGAAATCGAAGGAGAAGATAATGTCAGTTAGTGCAGGACAGGTCAAGGAATTAAGAGACAAAACAGGCGCCGGTTTCATGGATGCTAAAAAAGCTCTTCAGGAAACTGAAGGCAATATGGAAAAAGCTGCTGAATATCTAAGACAAAAGGGTATTACTTCTGCTGAAAAGAAAATGGCGCGTATAGCAGCTGAAGGTTTAATAGGTTCTTATATTCATAACGGCAAAATAGGCGTTTTGGTGGAAGTTAATTGCGAAACAGATTTTGTTGCAAAAACAGAAGAATTTCAACAGTTAGTCAAGGATATTTGCCTTCAAATAGCCAGTTCAGCTCCTGATTATGTTTCAAGAAACGAAATTCCTGAAAGCATTATAGAAGAAGAAAAAAGAATTGAATTAGGTAAAGCAGACCTTATTGGCAAACCTCCGGAAATTGCTCAAAAAATCGTTAACGGTAGAGTTACTAAATTATTCTCGACCAGAATTCTTCTTGAACAGCCGTTTATTAAAGATACCAATATAAATATAGAAGAACTTATAAAGTCAAAAATAGCTAAAATCGGAGAAAAAATCTCTATTAGAAGATTTACAAGATACGTTCTTGGTGAAGGTCTTGAGAAAAAACAAAGTGATTTTACTCAAGATATAGTTTTACCCGAGTAATTTAGATATTTACAAGCAGGACGAATTTTGCTTTTTTCGCAGTAGTGTTTTTGAGTGAGGAAACATTATGCAAAAAAATTTTTTATTAATAATTATTTTAATGGTTGGTTTTTTTCTAAATAATCATTATGTAATTGCGCATGAATCAGAAAAAGAACAATTAAAAAATGGGATTATTAAAAAATATGAAAAAAATAATCTTGAAATAGTAGAATTTAATGTAGGAGATGTAACTTATGAGATTATTCCTCTGGATAATCTCGATTCTATTGATCTTAGTAAAATAGAAGAATTAAAATTATCTGAGTCTGAAAATTCTACTGATACTAAAAAAAGATTACATAAAGCATCATCTTTTGTTTTATTGGGAGGATTATCTGTCTCACACAGCATAGAAAAATCTTTGCGTGATGGCAGAGCTGACAACAGATTATCCGATAATTTTACAAATCCATGGAAAAGCGCAAAACAAGGTTGGAAAGCAGATGATAATGAATGGACGATTAATTATGTCGGACATCCTCTTGAATGGTTTATTCTTGCAAATTATTTGAAAGCGTCAGGAGCAACTAATAAAGAAGCTATAATAATTTCTCAGTTAACCAGTTTAACCTGGGAATTTGTTATAGAGGGAAATTATGTGGCGCCTTCTCCAAAAGACTTGGTGACTAATACTCTTGGAAGTCTTGCAGGTGTTTATCTTTATAATGTTATTTTAAATAAACCTTCAAATGCTACTTATACAAAATTAAGTTCCATCAGTAAAAAACATGGCATAGACATACTTCCTCAAGTTAAATATAATACAGAATCAAGAGGAATGATGTTTGGCGCCTTAATAAAAGTAAAAAGATAAAGAAAAATAAAGATTTTTAATTTTTTAAATGATTATAAAAGCAGAAAATCTTGATGATACAGATAAAATAGCTCAAGTTATAGCTAATGCTTTGGAAAATCAAGGTGGATTACTTTGTTTATATGGCAATATTGGCTCGGGTAAAACCACTTTAGTAAAATATATAGCTAAATATCTTGATATAAAAGAGAAAGTTACAAGTCCAAGCTTTGTAATTCTAAATGAATACTACTCCGGAAAAATAAATCTTTATCACTTTGATCTTTATAGACTTGAAAAAGAGGGTATAAATACTGTTCTTGATGAGTTAAAAGAATATACAGAGGGACAAAAGGCTATTACAATTATTGAATGGGCTAATTTTTTTTCAGAGGAACTTCCTGATAACAGGTTAGAAATTCAAATAAAATATCTTGAAGAAAGAAAAAGAGAGTTTATCTTTAAGGCTTTTGGCGAAAAAAGCAATTTAGCGTTAGAGAAAATGGCTGATTTTTTTACGAACTTGCGTTAATTACTCTTCAAAACCAGGCGAGTATAGCGGTAAATCTTTATAACCGGGATTTGAATTAACAGCATTTTTTATTTCTTTAGTAGTATAGTTAGCATTCTTAAACATTTTTTCAAGAGTATTTAACCTGTCTACTAAAGAATATTCATTAGAATTTATATTTTTTAATTCAGGTTTTTTGATTTTCATTTGTATCCATACATCTGCCTCATAGCCCCAGGCAAAAGTTTCTTCTTCTATAGATGAATATTCATCCTGATGAAGGGATTCATGCGATAAAAGGCTTGCCAAAGCTTCAACAGGCGCATTTTCATGTTTATTATTTATATAAATATAAAGTCGATTTTTATCTTTCCAGCCAAGCGCATCAAAATCTTTATATTTTGCGGAAATTTTTGATAAATCTTTAAAAATTATTTTTATAGGCTTTCCTGAAATATTATTACCTAAAATAGCCTTCCTTGCCCATTCTCCTGTTGTATTATCTAAAGAATCCAAAGCCTGTATTATTTTGGGATTATCACTAACTTCTGAATAAATATTATTTTGAGAAATATCTTTATTAGGAGTAAATGCTATTAAAAACGGCATAATTAAAATTATTGCTAAAATACTGCTCGCTACTCGCATAAATTGACCTCTTACCTCTTTTAACCTAAAAATTACTATTTAGGCAATATTATGACATATTAAAATTATAATTATCCACCTATATATTTTGAGCTAATCATAACTTTTTTTAAATCCAAACTTCATTCTTTCTTCAGGTGGAACAACTTTATTTACATGAACAATATCTTTTTCAAATTTTCTTAACTCTACTTCTGTTTCTTTTGTAATTTCAATATTTTTATTTTCGGTTGCATTTATTACTTGTTTAGAACATTCTGTGCAAAAATTTCCTTTTCTGCTTGTTCCTTTTATATCAGCGCCGCAAATTTTACATTTTGTAACTATTCTACCGGCAATATTAGTTAATCTGCCTGCCCTATAAAGTTCTTCGACTTCTCCTAATGCTATTTTTACGCTTTCACTGATTAATTTTACTGAAAGAAAAGGTTCATCGCAATTCCTGACAAATTTGTTAATTTTATTTATATTTTCATTTTCTATTTTTAAGCATTCATCGCAGATATTTCTAAGTGTTTGCCAAAATAAAACACCGCATTTTTTACAATTAATTAATTTAGTAGCCATTGATTTTTAATTCCTTCCATTTAATAAAGAAAAACTTTTTATTAATTATAGTATCATATATAATATCGGTAGAAATTTAAAAAACTTTAGTGTTTTTTTAAATTTTAGGTTATTAAAACTTAATATTAATTATTGAAAATGAGTAAAAATAAAGTTATCACAACAAATAAAAAGGCTTTTCATGAGTTTCATATCTTTGAAACATACCAGGCAGGGATAGTTCTTACAGGCACAGAAGTAAAATCTATTCGAGCCGGTAGAATTAACCTGAAAGACGGCTTTGCAAAAATTGAAAATGGAGAAATTTGGCTTTATAATACTCATATTAGTCCTTATGATATGGGAAACAGATATAATCATGAACCGGAAAGAAAACGTAAATTACTTTTAACTAAGCAAGAAATCAGAAAGCTTATAGGAAAAATTAAAGAATCAGGATATACTTTAATTCCGTTAAAATTATATTTTTCTAATGGCTGGGCAAAAATTGAACTTGGTCTTGCAAAAGGTAAAAAACTTTATGATAAAAGAGAAGCAATTGCAAAAAAAACAGTCAAACGAGATTTGGAAAGGGCTTTAAAGGGAAATTTTTAATGCGCTTAACCAAAAATTAATTTTAGTTATTAAATTTAATTTGGGACTTGTATAAAAAGGATAAAAAAATTTGTTTGAACATTTTACGGAAAAAGCTATTAAGGTAATTAATTATGCTCAGGAAGAAGCCTATGCCGCAAAACATTTAAAGCTTTATCCCGAACATATTCTTTTAGGAATTTTAATGGAAGGTTCCGGAGTTGCAGCCAGATTTTTGAAATCTTCAGGCTTAAAAACTGAGGTTTTACAGGAAAAAATCAAAAAAATAGTAGAATCAAAGCAAAGTGAAGTTAATTTTTCAGAAACACGATTTTTTAGTTCTTCTGTAAAAATGGTTTTAGTTGGAGCTTGGGATGAGGCAAAATCATTTGGTGTAAATTATATAACCCCGGAACATTTGTTTTTGTCGCTTTTGTATGAGGAAAATAATACAATAACCGGCTTGCTTAAAGAATTGAAAATTGATATAGATAAAATTAGGTCTGGTATTATAAAAGTAATAGAGAAAAAGGGAAAGTCTTATTCACATCCTGAGAATTTGCAAAAACCTTATTCTTTTATATCGGAATTTGCTATATCATCTATTTTTAATGAAGCAAGCTTAACCCAAATAATGAATAGTGCAGGAGAAAAGCTCAAAAATACCGGTTATGAAGCTATTGGCACAGAGCAAATATTTCTTGCCATGCTTGAGGATAAAAGTTCAACTTTATCATTATTGCTTGAATCTGAAGGAATAACACATCAAAATTTTGTTGAAAAATTGAGTATTCTTAAATCAAGAAATGACGAATATGATAAAGATGAGAGCATATTTACACCAAAAGCATTTTTTGCCATAAATTCTTCTTATGAACTTGCAAAAGAGCTTGGCTCAGCAGAAATTAAACCGGAACATATACTTCTCGGCATATTAAAAGAAAAACAAGGTATTGCTTATAAAATTTTATGCGAAACCGGTATTGATACAGACAGTCTGTATAGTAAAATTATCAAACCTATTGAAAAACAAAAGCCTGTTACTTTAACTATTATCAGACTTGCAAAGGAAGAAGCAAAAAGGTTAGGACATAATATTGTTGGCACAGAACAATTTTTATTAGGTATACTGGGAGAAGGAACGGGTATTGCAGCAAAAGTCCTTAAAAATCTTGGTATAACAATAAAAGATGTAAGAATAGAAGTCGAAAAAATTATTGGTTATGGTAATAGTAATTTAGAAAAAGAAATGAGCTTTACCCCGCGGGCTAAAAGACTTTTAGAACTTGCCTGGAATAAGGCTAAAAAATTTAATCATCCAAGAATTGAATCAGAGCATCTTTTATTAGCTATTACCCGAGAAAAAGAATGCATGGCAATGAAAATCCTGGAAAATCTTGGTGTAGACGCTCTTGAGATAAGACAAGGAATTTTAAAAATATTGGGTGAAGAAAAAACAGAATTTTGACAATAATGCTTAAATTCCTGTACTAAAAACCATTTTTTGCACTTGCGCATTAATTATAGTTTTTATCTCATTTTCAAGGTTTTCAATATCATTGTCATCTCCGATAATCTCAAGTAAAATTATGCCTTCTGATGAACATTTATTATTGCCAGTATTATGGAGACCTATTCTGGTTTTGATATTACAACCGTATTTAGTAATTATTTCCTGAAATTTTGAAGCTTCATCTACTCTATTGGCAAGCAAAATACCTAAAATAACTTTTTTTTCCATAGTATTCTCCTTATATTTAAAAATTGAGATTACCAAATATTGGACTTAAAATATATTCAATTAATTTATAAATAAAAATTGAAATTTTCGTTGCCGCATTAGAAATAAATGTAAATCCAACTGTAAATAAAATAAAAAGCAAAATAAACATGCCAAAAGGAGCAATCTTTGAATAAACAGTAGCTAATTTTTCAGGTAAAAACCATTTAAGCACATTTGAACCGTCTAAAGGTGGGATTGGAAGCATATTAAAAAGACCAAGTAATATATTTATTTTAACGATTATTTTAGCAAGGTCTATTAATAAGCCTATAAAACTTTTTTCCAGATTTATACCTATAAAATGAGTATATTGAAATAATCCATAAACAATAAAACTAAAAATTACAGCAAGAATAAAATTGCTTGCAGGTCCGGCAAGAGCTACCAGCATTTGTTTTGTCTTACCGGGAATATTATTGGGATTAATTTCAACTGGTTTTGCCCAGCCTATGCCTGCAATAAATAACATTAGCGTGCCAAAAGGGTCTAAATGAGCGAATGGATTCAATGTAAGCCTTCCCTGTTCTTTTGGCGTAGGATCACCAAATTTATAAGCCATCATTCCATGCGCCCATTCATGGATAGTTATACTTATTAAAAGAGGTAACATCAATAATGTAAAAGCAACAAGAAATTCTAAAGGATTTGTTAATAATTTTTTAATCAACCAGTATAAAAGCATTCTTAAGTCCTTATATAAAAATTAAATTCTTAAAAATTTTAGCATGATATTATTATTTAGTCTTTTGGTAATTCGAGTAGAATTTAAGTATATATCAATGTATATACTTAAATGTTTCAAAAACTTAATAAATATATCATTAGTATATAAAAATAGGCAATTTTTATATACTAATTTTTTTATAATATATACAAGGGTATATATTATAAAAATTATAAGAAATTTGAGTCATATAAATATTCCCAGGAGGATTAAACATGATTAATGCAGCTAATTTAACTTTATTCTTTGATACTTTAAAAAAAACCAGTCAAAACCTTCCTTCAAAAGGAACTACTTTTTCGCATGGCAATAATTATATTGATGGTGGTGATGGTAATGATACTATTTTTATAAAAGGTAATGAGAATACTGTTATTGGTGGCTCAGGCGATGACAGTATGTTTGTTTATGGTAACAACAATAGTATAGAAGGTCAATCAGGAGCTGACAGCATTCTTCTTGGCGGAACTGAAAATTCTGTTCTTGGCGGAACTGAAAATGATAATATTTATGTGGAAGGAGATAAAAATCTTATACATGGAAATGAAGGAGATGATTCAATATATTTTAATGGTTCATCTAATGATATTTTTGGAGATGCGGGAACTGACAGCATAGTTGATTTAACGTCTACTACCTTGTCAATGCCGCAATCAATTATTTTAACTACATCATCATATACATCAACTACATCAACAAATTCAACAAGCTCAACCACCCCAACTACTACATCAACAAATTCAACAAGCTCAACCACTCCAACTACTACATCAACAAGCTCAACAAATTCAATAATTGCAATAGCTGCAATACTACAATCAGACCCTTTTCAACAATTTATTGAAAATTATATAGCTCCGGCAGCAACAGCCAGAAACTCTTTTGGATTTGCGTATAATAATTCGACTTATGAATTTGTAGAATTTGATCAGACTCCTGATAAAAATGGGAGATCCCAATGGGTAGCTGATTATCTGGGAGGCTTTGGAGCAGAAGTTTATCCTAATGCGTATAATAGTTATTCTAACACTCCTACAAGCGTTAACAGAACTTATATGGATTTATCGCAATATGATACCAACAAAGACTATCATCTCACAGGCAGCGAACTTGATAATTTATTACTTCTTAAAGATGGAAAAACCATAGTTTCAGCTAAAACCTTAGGTCTAACAGATATTGAATACTGGAATCCTAATCGTATTACTTCTTCTACTTCTTATAGTCAAAAAACTCCCGAACTGAACCCTAATTATAACGCTGATATCATAGTAAATGGTCAAATAGTTCATGCTAATACAATAACCGCACCATCTGCATCATCTCAACCGTCTGTTTCTTCTACACCGCTTCCGCTTCCATCAGATTCTTTCCTGGAATTTTTAAACAACTATATTCCTGCTTCTGCAAAAGATAGAAATCAATTTGGATTTGAGTATAACACTTCAACTTACGAATTTATAGAATTTGACCAAGGCGCGGATAAAAACGGAAAAACTCAATGGGTAGCTGATTATCTGGGAGGCTTTGGAGCAGAAGTTTATCCTAATGCGTATAATAGTTATTCTAACACTCCTACAAGCGTTAATAGAACTTATATGGATTTATCGCAATATGATACCAACAAAGACTATCATCTCACAGGCAGCGAACTTGGTAATTTATTACTTCTTAAAGATGGAAAAACCATAGTTTCAGCTAAAACATTAGGTCTAACAGATATTGAATACTGGAATCCTAATCGTATTACTTCTTCTACTTATTATAGCCAAAAAACCCCCGAAACAAATCCTAATTATAACGCCGATGTCGTAGTAAATGGACAAATAATTCGCACCAAAGATTTAAAATAAAAAAATAGCCAAAATAAATAAATTTTTTTAAAAGCCGTCTTAATAGAACGAGACGGCTTAAACTTGTATTTTTATATATAAAATATAGACAATTTTTTAAAAAATTAACATTTCATATATATTTTATATAAAATATAGACAATTTTTAAATACTTTTAGTTTTATATTATATAGG
>JAZDPZ010000024.1:0-12276 GCA_043797105.1 bacterium
TTCAAGGCAGTAAAAGCAGCAGTACCTGCAAAAACAATTTATAGATAGGGAAGCAAAACATCGCCCCTACGTTTCTAAAAAATCGTCTAATTCCTTGCTATGGACGATTTTGGTGTTTTTAAGGTGTCAAACTTCCGATAAGTGTTTCAAGGTTAATAGAGGCAATAACAAATTCAATAAAAAATTAAAAATTTAGGGATTTTGAGAATCTGGGGTTGCTTTTGCAAGAACTACAGAACCCAGAATAACCGCTAAAAGTAAAATTGATAAAACTTCAAAAGGCAAAATGTATTTTGTAAATAACGCTTTCCCGATAATTCCCGATGTTCCTTCTTTTTTTATTACTTCAACAGCTGCTGATGAAGGCGGTTTTACGCTAAATATTCCTGTATTTTCAGACATCTGCTTAAATCCTGAGGTTACAGAAAATGAAATTAAACCAAATAAACAAAAAGATATAATTAACGCAAAAAATGATCTTGGAGCTATGGCAATCCAGAGTTTTTCATCAGATTTTTTGCTTGTCAGCATTATTGCAAAAATAAGTATAATGGTTATTCCTACCGCATAAATAATTATTTGAGATATTGCGACAAAATCAGCGTTTAATAATATAAATATTCCGGCAATTGAAAGAAACGCAACTATCAATGAAATTGCAGAATGAACAATACTCTTTGAAAAAACCATTCCTAAAGCTGAAACTATTAAACTAAAAGCTATAATCCAAAAAAATAAAGAATAAACTAACTCCATATATTTAACCGCCTTTTAAATATCTTTTTCCCTTTTTTCCCGCCATTTGTTTGATTCTTCAACAGACAATAATAATCTGTCTTTATCAAAAACCAGAGCTTCTCTTGAATAATCAGCAAGCTCAAATTCATCTGTCATAATTAAAGCCCCTTTTGGACAAATTTCTGTACAGTTTCCGCAAAATATACAGCGTCCAATATCAATGGTGAATTTACTGACTTTTTGTTTATTATTCGGATCTGTCTCAACATGGATCAAATCTCCGCATGGGCAGACTTTTACACAGCCGGTACAGCCGCCGCATATTTCTGAGCCGTCAGGATTAACCAATAAAGCCGGTCTGCCATGAAATCTTGAATTTAATTTTGGTTTTTGTTCAGGATATTCAAGTGTTATAGGAGGTCTTAAAATATGCTTCAGCACAGTAAGCATGCCTCTTGTAATTTCGATAATTCCACCAAATATGTCATTGCGAGTGGCATAGCCACCTTCACATCGTCTCGATCCTTCCTCTTTTGGAATGATTAGAAGCCTTAGAATGTGCCTTAGGCACCGAAGCAATCTCAAGATATTGCGATCACCACGCCCCTTTGGGGCTCGTGATGACAATGTTATTAATTTTTTATTTAAAATTTTCATGAATTTCTCTCATTTATATTGGAAATATATATCTGTAAACAGCAACTATTATCAAATTAACAAACGACAACGGAAGCAAAAATTTCCAGCTAAAGCCCATTAGCTGATCTGCTCTGAGTCTTGGCAAAGTAGCGCGTATCCACATAGTTGCAAATATTAAGAAATAAGTCTTTGCTATAAGCCAAAATCCTTGCTCTATATGAACAAAAATATTTAATATTTGCTTATTTAAAATAATATTTTTAAACAGAATAACTGATAAATAGTCATTAAATGGGGATAAATATCCGCCTAAAAATAAAGTTACCGTTAAAACACTAATAATAAATAATGCGGCATATTCTGCAAGGAAAAATAATGCAAATTTCATGCCTGAGTATTCTGTATTATAACCGCTTACCAGCTCGCTTTCCGCTTCGGGCAAATCAAAAGGGATTCTGTTAATTTCAGCAATAGAGCATATAAAAAATATTATAAACCCGATAAAAGCAGGCAATATATTCCAGCTAAAAATATTCCAGTTTAATATCCCAATGCCGGACAGACCCCCAGACTGATTATTTACAATGTCAAGCATATTCATGCTTCCTGCAAGTAAAGCAATGCCAAGAGCCGCAATAGCAAGAGGTATTTCATAGCTTATAGCCTGTGCAGCCGCTCTCATTCCTCCCAATAAAGAATATTTATTATTGCTTGCCCAACCGGCAATAACTATTCCTACTGTTGATATTGATGAAATAGCAAGTATTAAAAATAAGCCTGCTGCGGTATTTATAGCCAGCAAATTGCCTGTAAAAGGCAAAAGACCATAAATTACCATAACAGGAGCAAAGAAAATGATCGGCGCTATAGTAAACAGGATTTTATCCGCCTTTGAAGAGACAATATCTTCTTTAAAAAGCAGTTTTATAGCATCGGCAAAAGTTTGCAAAAGACCAAAAGGTCCAACTCTGTTGGGTCCTTTTCTGATGGTCAGCCATGCCAGAACTTTTCTTTCCATTAATACAAGGAAAAGAACAACAAATACCAAAAGAGCAGCCACGCCAATAAAAGGTATAATGCTCCAGCTAACCTGCGCCAGAATCTCAGGTAAACCTAATTTAACAAATATTTTTAAATAAAGATCATGCATAGTTATCTAAATTATCTCTGTTATCTGTCAACTTCCGGGAGTACAACATCAAGGCTTCCAAATATAGCCATTAAATCCGAATAATTTTTATTTTTAATAAGTTCGGGCAAAACCTGAACATTTGAAAAAGAGGCTGTTCGCCATTTTACTCTGTATGGCTTGGTAGTTCCGTTACTTATTATATAACAAACAGTAATGCCTCTTGGAGACTCAATCATTGAAGCAGCTTCGCCCACAGGCGGTTTAAATACAATAGGGTTAATTTTTTTACCTGTTAATTTCGTATCAAAGCCGCAGACTTCGCAATTATCTTTATTACAGCCGCAGTTTGTCTGTTTTATTTTTGATTTTTCAGGGATGCCGCCCGGTATTTTTTCTAAAGCCTGTTTAATAATCCTTATAGACTGTCTCATTTCAGCAATTCTTACCATATATCTGTCATAAGAATCGCCATTTTGAGCAGTGCATACATCAAAATCCAGCTCATTATAGATAGAATACGGGTCTGATTTTCTTAAATCAAAATTTATGCCTGATGCCCTGATATTTGGTCCGGTTATACCGTAATCCAAACCCATTTCAGGCGTCAAAATTCCAATATTTTTGGTTCTGTTTAGAAAAATAGGATTTTTTGTAATTATAGCTTCATATTCATCAAAGAATTTCGGTATTTTTTTACATAAATTCTGTGCCTTTTGAATCCAGCCAACCGGAAAATCTTTTTTTACTCCGCCAAAAATATAGAAATTATACATCATACGAGCTCCTGTAAGCTCTTCAAAAAGCTTGATAATCTCTTCCCGTTCTCTAAAAGTGTAAAATAACGGAGATGTTGCGCCTAAATCCAGTAAAAAAGAACCCAGCCACATTAAATGCGAGCTGATTCTATTGAATTCCATAGTGATAACTCTTATATATTCAGCTCTTTTAGGAATTTTTATATTTGCTAAAGATTCAACCGCATAGCAAAAAGAAGCCAGATTAAAGAAACTTGAAAGATAATCAATCCTGTCCACCATTGGCAGATATTGAAAATAAGTTCTGCTTTCAGCCAGTTTTTCCATCCCTCTGTGTAAATAACCTATAACCGGCTTGGTATCTTTTATTAATTCGCCGTTTAAAGTCATAATAAGTCTTAACACTCCATGAGTGCTGGGATGTTGAGGTCCGACATTTATAATCATTTCTTCGGTGTGCATTTTTTCCTCGTTTTACCGTTCGTTCCAGATTAATCTTTCATCGTCCATTTTATAATCTTTTCTTAAAGGATGCCCTTTCCAGTCGTCAGGAAGCAAAATTCTTTTTAAATTAGGATGATTTTTAAATTTTATGCCAAAAAGATCATAAGTTTCTCTTTCATGCCAGTCTGCTGCTGAAAAAACACCTGTTAAACTGTCAATTTCAGGATTATTTTTGCTTAACTGAGTTTTTAGGACAATTTTATAATTGAATTTTGTTGAATACAGATGATAAACAACCTCAAAATTTTCCGGATTATCCACGCCGCTTACAGACAATAATAAATCAAACTGTGTTTCAGGATTTATTTTTAAAAAAGTTACTGTTTCAAGCAATTTTTCAGGTTCAATAATTTTAATTTCATTTTCTTCCAGACTTAACATTTTATCTCTTTATCTCTTTATCTCATTATCTTTTGACTTTAACCATTTTATCCAGGTTATAACCATCTGTTTGCACGCCCCAGTGATAAATTTCAATATCATCAGGAGGCAATAACAGTTCTGAATTTTCATTTTCCAGCAGTTTAACCCTGATTTTATGAGCTTCAAGATATTTTTTTCTATCAAGGAGGGTTTCTGTTCTCATTTTTTTCTGTAATTGAATAATAGCATCCAAAAGAGCTTCCGGTCTTGGCGGACATCCAGGCAGATAAACATCTACCGGCACAAGCCTGTTAACTCCTCTTACTACTGAATAGGAATCATTTTCAAACATTCCGCCCGTAACGGAACAGGCTCCCATAGCCAAAACATATTTGGGTTCAGACATTTGCTCATATAATTTGACCAAAGCAGGCGCCATTCTATGCGTAACAGTACCGGCAGTAATCATAAGATCAGCCTGTCGTGGTGTTGCCCTGAATACTTCTGAGCCGAATCTTGCTATATCAAAACTTGAAGCGCTTGTTGAAATCATTTCAATGCCACAGCATGATGTAGCAAAAGTCAGGGGCCAAACAGAGTTAGACCTTGCCCAGTTATATATAAAATCAATTGCTGTAAAAATAATTTTCATATTAATATTTTATCTTAAAAAAATATTTATTTTAAAATTTATTGCCATTTTAAAGCATCTTTTTTCCAGGCATAAATTAAACCTATTACTAATATTATAATAAAAATCAAAGCTTCAATCAAACTAAAAAGACCGAGTTTATTATAAATTACAGCCCATGGAAACAGAAAAACAGCTTCAACATCAAATATAATAAATAATAAGGCATACATATAATATTTAACGCCAAATTGTATCCTTGAATCACCAAAAGTTTTCATACCGCATTCATAGGTAGAATTTTTTATATTATTCGGAGCTTTTGGCTGAACCAGCCATGACACAACCAAAGCAGCCATAGCAAAAGCTATAGAAAATATTATAAATCCTGCTAATGTTCCATATCCTAAAATTATCATTTTTTTCTTTATATCCTAAAAAATTTCTTTTATATAATAGCACAAATAAGTATGAATAGTTATAAAAAATGACAAAAAAAACATAAAAGTGTAAAATAGAACTTGAATAAAAAATAATTTAAAAAAATAAGGAGTTAAAAATTTGAACGAAATATTATCTAACAAAATTAATTCAGAAACTGTTTATCTTCCTTTTACGGAGATAGCGCCGTTTATTCATCCTACTGCTGTAATACGTAATTCAAGCATAGTAGGCAATGTAATAATTAATGAAAATGTCCATATTGTTAATGCTGCTGTCAGAGCAGATGAAGGATCTCCATTTTATATAGGAGCAAACTCTAATATACAGGATTTTGCTGTCCTTCATTCTTATACAACACAAAAAAATCAGGATTTAATAAAAGAGAATCTTGTTTTTATTCCTGAACAGGGATATTACGCTATTTATATCTGCCAAAATGTAACAGTAGCGCATGGAGCTTTAATTCATGGACCTTCAAAAATAGGCTGTAATACTTTTATTGGTTTTAAAGCTACTGTTGATAAAGCAAGTATTGGTTCTAATGTCGAAATTGGAGCGCATGCATATATTAAAAAAGTTTCAATCCCTGATAACATTGGAATAGCTCCAAATGCAGTTATTTTAAAAGAAGAGGATATTAAAAAATATACAGTGCCATTAATTGGAGTCAATGAAAAAATCATTCAGGTTAATCTGGAATTAGCCAAAGCTTATAAATAAAAAATATGAAATATAAAGATTATTATAAAATATTAGGAGTTTCAAGAAATGCAAGTGAGCAGGAAATTAAATCTGCATTCAGGAAACTTGCTCGTAAATATCATCCTGATGTAAACAAAGCATCAGACTCAGCGCAAAGATTCAAAGATATAAATGAAGCTTATGAAGTGCTGTATGATCCTCAAAAAAGAAAAAGATATGATAATTTGGGGACGAATTGGCAGCAGGGGAGTGATTTTACTCCTCCGCCCGGATTTGAAAATATCAATATTAATTTTGGCAATAAAGATTTCAGTGATTTTTTTGAAACAATATTCAGCGATTTTATGCGGCAAAATACAGAATCCAGATATACAAAGAAAACCAGAAAGGCTTCTTCTACGCCTCAAAGTACTAAGAATCTTGATATAACACAGGATTTATTCCTTGAGCTTGAAGATATAATGATTGATAGCTCAAAAGCAGTTAAAATAAGCTATATAGATAGATGTCCCAATTGTTCTGGACAAATGGGACACTGCTATAGCTGCGGTGGAAGCAGAGTAATATCAAAATCCAAAACCATAAACATAAAAATTCCTAAAGCAGTCAAAGAAGGAGCTAAAATTCGGATTGTTGGCGAGGGAAAATCAGATGCTTACGGACACAAAGGCAATTTATATCTGATAGTTAAATTTAAAAACCATCCATATTTTAAAGTTGAGGGGAATGATATTCTGTCAGAATTGGAAGTGTCTGCTCCAAAAGCAGTATTAGGCGCGATAACTGAAGTTCAAACTTTGCATGGAATCGTAAAAGTAACAGTTCCTCCCGGAACTCAAACAGGAAAATCACTCAGACTAAAAGGTCTTGGTCTTCCTAAAAAAGAAGGTGGTTTTGGAGATCATACTGTAAAAATAAAAATTATGATTCCTAATAACCCTACTGAAAAAGAAAAAGACTTATATAAAAAACTTTTGGATTTAAGTAAAAAATGAGAAAACTGCTGAATTTAAGTAATTTTTGCTATTTTTTACTCATTATAGCAATGGTTTTTATTTTAGTTCTTTTTTTAAAAGAACCTCTTAATAATCTTGAAATAAGTCTTTATGATTTTCGTGCCCGTCTTGCTGTGGATGATGGATTTTTTGCTCAAGGTAATAATTTTTTGGGAACAAAATTTGAAAAAGCCAGCAAAGATATAATCATAGTAAGTATTGATGATTATTCAATGCAAAAATTGCAAAAATATCCTGCTTTAGGAATAGGACGTTTGCCCTGGCAAAGAAAAGTTTGGGGAGATGTGATTGATTTTATTAACAAAGGAAATCCCAAAGCAATAGTTTTTGATATTAGATTTGAAGGGGCAGAAGGAGGACTTTCCGAAAATATAAAATCAGATAATTATTTTGCTGAAAAACTTGAAAAAATAAATAATGTTTCTCTTGCTATAGCTTTATCAAGACAAAGACGAGAACAGAAAGATATTCCAAAAGAGAATTTAGCCCGTTTTAACAGTATTTTAAATATAAAAAATCTTAAAAATGATGATTTTGATAAATTAATAATAAAATCAGACAATATTGATACTGTTCCAATTAATAAAAAATTTAATTTAAAAGTAGATGACAGCCAATTATCAAATTTAAGTGTTAAAAACAAAGAAGCCAGAAAACTTTTTGATAATATAACATTTTATTCGTATAATCCGATATTTGATTCTTTCCTAAAAAATGCTGAATATATAGGAGCTGTTAATTTAAAAAAAAGTGAAGGCGATTTATTTAGATATTATACTCCTGTATTCAGATTAATTACAAAACAAGGAACTGTTTATGTGCCTTCTCTTCCATTAGCTGCTGCGTTATCTGTTTTGCCGGAAAATGAAAAAACTCCTGTAAAACTTTTAAATAACAGGCTTATAATAGGTAAACGAATAATCCCGATAGATGAAGAAGGAAGATACCTGATTAACTGGCATGGAAAAAAACATACTTATATTTATAAATCAGCATCTAAAATTATATTAACAAATGCTTATAATCAAAATAAAATAAGAAAAATAGAAAATAAAGATAAAATTTCTCCGGAATTATTCAGAAACAAAATCGTTATAATAGGATTAACCGCTGCCGGCAGTGATATTCATCCTACTGCAATGGATATGCATTTCCCCGGACCTGAAGTAATAGCAACTTGTATAGATAATATTTTAAATGATACTGATACATCAAATCCAAAAAGCAGAAAAATCATAACAAAAGCTCCTTTTGGAGTGAATTTTATTATTATATTAGTATTTTGTCTTGCTGTTAGTGTGTTTAATTTAAGAGCTAAATCCAATATGGCAAAATCTAATATTTTTGTTTTTTTAATATATTTTTTGTCAATTACAGCTGCTTTATCTTCGATAATACTGATATTTATTTATTTTAGATATTGGATAAATATGATTTATCCGATATTATTTATAACTTTTACTTCTTTTGGAACATATTTATATAAAAATTATTTGGCAAAAAAAGAAAAAAAAGAAATTGGAAATCTCTTTGGCATGTTTGTGTCTCCGCAGGTACTTGATAAACTTTTGAAAAATCCTAAAAGTATAAACAGAGAAGGACAAAGAAAAATTATGACCGTTTTATTTTCGGATATTAGAGGATTTACATCTATATCTGAGACTGTTCCGGCTCAAGAATTAATTATCCAGTTAAATGAATTTTTTAATGAAATGTTTGAAATAGTGCTTAAATATAATGGAACTATGGATAAATTTATCGGCGATGCTATTATGGCTTTTTATGGCGATCCTCTGCCTATGGATGACCATGCCGCTAAAGCTGTTCTTACTGCTATAGATATGATTAAAGCTTTAGATAAATTAAATGAAAAGTGGAAAAAAGAAGGCAGAAGTATTTTAAATATGGGTATAGGCATTAATACCGGCGAAATGGTAGTTGGACATCTGGGCGCAAAAAAAATGGTAAATTATACTGTTTTTGGAGACAGCGTTAATCTTGCTTCAAGGCTTGAAAGTCTGAATAAAGAGTATGAAACTCAAATAATTATAGGTGAATCAACATATAATGAAGTAAAAAATATAGTAGATGCGGCTTTTCTTGGAGAAGTTAAAATTAAAGGCAAGCATAAACCTGTTAAGATATATACTGTTAAGATTTTATAAGTTTTGTTCTATTTTAGTAATAATTTTGCTATACTTCTTAAAGAATGTTGTCATTCAGAGGGTGTAAGCCCGAAGAATCTCATAATATATTTTGGGATTGTTTCGGTGACTAAGGCATATTTACAAGCTCCTATCATTTCAGACTAGGACTTATAGAAACGGCTTAGCCGCCTAGTAATGACACTTTTACTATAGTAGTTAGCAGTTTATAGAGTAACGGAGGTCATATATGTCTTCATATCCTTTAAATCCAGAGAATATTATTGCAAAAAATTTAGCTTCTCCAACATTTGAGCATATGTCTTTAGGTGGAGGACTTCGTAGCATTTTATCTTTTATTGCCTTTGCTTTAATTGCATTGACAGGGCTTATGTTTTATTTTTTGTTTGAGATGCCAAGTTTTATTGTTATTTTTTTGGGTATAATTATTTTTGGCGCAGCAAATACTTTAATTTCGGGGGTAAGAGTTACTGCACAATGGGAAAAAGCTGTTATACTGAGATTTGGTAGTTTTCATTCAATAAAAGGACCTGGAATTATTTATGTTATTCCATTTGTTGATTATGCTAAATTTGTTGATATGAGAATTTTGACATTGAATATTCCGAAACAAAGTGTTATAACAAGGGATAACGTACCTATAGAAGTAGACGGAGTGGTATTCTTTCAGGTAAATAACGCTCAAAAAGCAATAATAAGCATTCAGGATTATCGTTTTGCAGTGTCTCAATATACTCAAAATTCACTTAGAGATGTTATTGGGGGTCTTACTCTGGATGAAGTTTTAGCTGAAAGAGAAAGAGTGCAAAAAGAAGTTTGCGATCATTTTAAAGAAAAAGTTATGGAATGGGGACTGCATGTAGATTCAGTCAGAATACTTGATATACAGATGCCTGAAGATCTAAAAAGAGTTATGTCAAGACAGGCTTCTGCAGAAAGAGAAAAAAGAGCTACAATTATTAAAGCAGAAGGAGATAAATTAGCTTCTCTGAATCTGTCTGAGGCTGCCAAAATTATGGAGCAAAATCCGGGAGCTATGGAATTAAGGACTTTACAGTCAATTGACGGACTCGGAGCTTCGCCATCAAATACTGTTATTCTTTTCCCTGTTGAATTTCTGGAAACTTTGAGATCTTTCAAAAAAGCAGCGGCTACAACACCGCATCAACCGCCTCATTATTAAACTAATCCTGGATTTATAATTAAACCATTACGCAAAAGAGGGCTTAAGCCCTCTTTTAACATGTTATTTATTACTGAGCAGTCGATAGGGGGTTAGAGTGAGGCTAAGATCTACTTCAATTGTATTTGTAAATTTAAAGAGGCTGTCTCAAAAATATGGACAACCTCTTTCTTTGAAATAATGTATTTTTTTATTTAGACAAACATAACTTATAATCATTAAATAATTTTTCAATTTCTGCCATTAATTTTAGAATTTCATTTTCAAATATGTATTGAGCTTTGTTATAATCACCTTTTTTTAGTTCATCAAGGACCCTTTTTCCTGTTGAATGGATCAATTGATGGGGTCTATTAATGTTTTCAAAAATTAATCTTTCTTCTGATGATGGGGTATAATTGAAATACCATTTTCCTAGTTTACATAAAGTATGATCTAATACTAATTTTACGTTAGGATTTTTTGTTTTAATTGCATTATCTAAGTTTGTAACCCAATTCTTATGATCCTGAAATCTTAAATCTAATAAATATCTTTTTTCGATATTATCCAGAGATGAAGCTACATTAATTAATGGCTTAGATAGATCTATCAATTGATTTTGTACAATTAAGAAATTACTTACCTGTTCATCAATATCAGTCAGTTTAAAAGAAACATTTTGTATTGAAGTATTAACATCTGTTATCGCAGCGCTCATTTCTTCTGTTTTTGCAGAAGTTCCCTCAAAATTCTCTGCAACTACTTCAATTATTTTTACCATATCTCCTATTTGTCCATTAATTTGTAAAAGATTTCCATCCAGCAAATTAAACTGATTTTCTCCGTCTTTTAAGGAATTTATGGTGTTTAGAGAAGCTGTCATGGTTAAATTTGTTATTTGTTGAATATTATCTATTTCTTTTTTAACTAACTCGGTTGAAGAGCTTGTTTGTTCAGATAGTTTTTTAACTTCATCCGCAACTACAGCAAAACCTCTTCCATGCTCACCTGCTCTTGCAGCTTCTATTGCCGCATTAAGAGCTAATAAATTAGTTTGAGAAGCTATATTTCTTATGGCTTCAATAATATTTCCAATGGATTGAGAAGCTTTTTGCAGCATTTTCATTTGATCGTCAAGTTCCTGCGATGATTTTTGAATGCCTTTGAAACTTATTTTTACCACATTTGCCTGATTTTGACTTTGAATCGTATACTGTGATATGTTTTTTGCCATATTAGAAAGTTCTATACATCTCTCATTGTCTTCAGAGGTAACCTTTGCGTTTTCACTAATAATAGCTGACATTTCTTCCATTGTGCTTAAAACATTGCTTTGCTGATCGCATGAAGTTTCAATCGAAGTTTTAATTTGTTCACAGCTCTTTGTTAGTTTAATTGCAAAGTCTTTAATTGTAAGTCCTTGTTCTAGGATCATAAATATTTTGTCAACTAAATCAATTGTAAGTTCATGACATTTTTTAAAAATATTTTCCAATTTTTTAAACAAGTTTCCGAAAGTTTTGACCGTAAATTTAATATTAAAGTCTCTCTTGTATTCAAGCAGGTCATCTATTTCTTTTAATGCGAAATTTAATCCTTTTTCTGTTTTTGTAAATAGACTGAGTAAAATTAATACAATACTTAAACTGATTAAAATAATCACAATTAGAGTTGAAATTTTGAGTACTAATAAAGCTAGAACCAGAAATTGAAAAATTCCGATTATAGCTATACATAAATTCTTTCTTGTTTCCATAAAAATTCTTCCTTTCTTTTTACTACTACTACTATCAAAAATCAAAGACTGTCATGCCTAAATTTAGGCATAACAGTCTTTTGTCTTCCGGTTACTTTTATTAATTTTTGTAAAATTTATATTTTTTAGGCTTGAATTTAACTCATATTTATGACAGTATTGTCTGTCTGTCTGTCTGTCTGTCTGTCTGTCTGTCTGTCTGTCTGTCTGTCTGTCTGTCTGTCTGTCTGTCAGTCTCTCTGTCTGTCTGTCTGTCTGTCTGTCTG
>JAZDPZ010000025.1:0-22019 GCA_043797105.1 bacterium
AGACGTAACGCTATGTTTTTGTAAAAAATTTTTCTTCCAAGAAAAATCAAAACGAAGCCATGCGGTTTTCAGCCTCGTTTTTTATATAATTCTTTCAAATATTGTCTATTTTTTGAACTTTTGCTATCAAAGTTCCGTCAAGAGAACTTATATTGAGTTGAATATCTAGGTTAAATTGGCTTTTTACCAAATTTTTTATATCGTTGTTAGCTTTAATCCAGTAATTCTGATGAGTTAATATTTTAATTTTTTTATCATTATTATTAATATTAAAAATTACCGGATCATTACCTTTGTATTTAAGCAACATATCTTTTAAAAGCATAATATCTTCAAATTTATTATTTTCGTTAATATATATATTTACGAGGTTACAATTTTCCTCTTTTTTTACATTATCAATTATAAGGCTTACTGTAATGTCCTCATCTCCTCTATGTTGAATTTTACCGCTGAGTATTACTTTTGATTCCGCTTCCAGCAAAGAATTATACTCGTTTAATACTTCGCTGTAAGCAACAAAATCTACACTTCCGGTTAAATCTTCAATAAAACCGACTTTTAGCATTTTATTTTGTTTTGTGGTAATTAATTTGGTATTGCTAATCAAGCCGCATATAGTTACAAGCGAACCTTCCTGTAAAGGTTGAAGTTCAGATATTTTATGAGTGGTTAAAAAAGGTAAATGCTCTTTTATATTTGATAAAGGATGGCTTGTTACATAAAAGCCCAACAGATTTTTTTCAAAACTCTGAATAATACTGTCTGAAAATTCTTCATCTGATCCTGATAAAGTAAATTTTGGAATAAAATCATCTTTATCTCCTGCCATCGCCATAAATAAATTCATTTGACCGCTGATTTTTGCCTGACTTTCTCTTGTAGCTGAATTTAATACAGAATCCAGGTTGTCTAAAAGTTGTTTTCTGCTTTTTTCAATGTCTGAAAAAGCTCCTGCTTTGATTAAACTTTCGAGAGTGCGTTTATTGAGACATTTTAAATCTACTTTTGCGCAAAAATCATAAAAAGAAGTAAATAATTCTTTGTTTCTTACTTCTATGATTGCTTCTACAACTCCCTGTCCTATATTTTTAACTGATGCAAGTCCAAATCTTATATTAATATTGTCAGGCGTAAAATCTACATCAGAGCTGTTAACATCAGGAGGAAGGATATTTATGCCCATTCTTTGGCATTCTGCAATATAAAGTTGTATTTTATCCTGATTATTCCTTACGCTTGACAGCAAAGAAGACATATATTCAACCGGATAATGAGTTTTTAAATAAGCTGTCTGATAAGCCAGCATTGCATAAGCGGCAGAATGAGACCTGTTAAAGCAGTATGCTGCAAACTCACTCATTGTGTCAAACAATTCTTTTGCTATTGTTAAGTCAACTCCATTTTTTTGAGCTCCTGACAGAAAAATTTCTTTTTGTTTTTCCATTTCTTCAGGTTTTTTCTTACCCATTGCTCTTCTTAAAATATCAGCCTGACCCAGTGTATATCCTGCTAATAGCTGCGCAATCTGCATTATTTGTTCCTGATAGACAATGGTTCCGTAAGTATCCTGCAAAATTGATTCAAGCGCCGGATGTTTATATTCTACCTGGGCTTTTCCATGTTTTCTTTGCACAAAATCTTTTACCATGCCTGAATTTATAGGTCCTGGTCTGAATAAAGCAACTAGAGCGCCGAGATCTTCAAAAGTTGAAGGTCTGAGATCTCTTACAAGGGTTTTCATTCCTGATGACTCCAGCTGAAAAATACCGTCAGTTTCCCCTCTTGAAAGCAATTCATAAACTTTTGGATCATCCAGAGGAATTTCATCAATCTCTACTTTAATTTTTTTTCTTTTTTTAATCAGCTGAATTGTATTATCAATAATCGTTAGATTTCTTAGTCCTAAAAAGTCCATTTTCAGGAGACCGAGCATTTCAAGGTCATTCATCGGAAATCCGGTAATAATTGTTTTTTCTTTAGACTTTTGGACCGGCACAATATCAGAGAGAGTATCTCTTGAAATTATTATTCCCGCAGCATGTGTGCCTATGTTAAATTTTATTCCTTCAATAGATTTAGCAAGGTCTACAAGTTCTTTTACCCTATTATCATTATCATAAAGTTTTTTTAGCTCCATCCCCTCCTGTAAAGCGTCATCAATCTTAACTTTAACAGTTGTCGGGATCATTTTTGCCATTTTATCAGATTCGGAATAAGGTATATCCAGAGTTCTTGCCACGCCTTTAATTGCAGCTTTTGCAGCAAGTGTTCCAAATGTAATAATTTGACAGACCTTATCTTCTCCGTATTTTTTAGAAACATAATCAATAACTTTTTCCCGACGATCAATACAAAAATCAATGTCTATATCAGGCATGCTGATTCTTTCAGGATTTAAAAATCTTTCAAATAAGAGATTATGCCTTATTGGGTTAATATCAGTAATTCCAAGCGCATAAGCAACTAAACTTCCGGCAGCGGATCCTCTTCCAGGACCTACTGGTATTCCATTTTCCTTAGCAAATTTTATAAAATCCCAAACTATCAAAAAATAAGCGGCAAAACCCATTTCTTCTATTAGTTTAAGTTCATACTTGAATCTTTCTTCCAGCTCAGGCGTTATTTTATCGAATCTTTTGCCCAATCCTTCTCTGGCTGCCTTGTTTAAAAAAGATTCTGTTGTATGGCTGAGCGGAACAGGATATTGAGGCAAAATAGGTTTACCCATATCAATAATCAGGTTACATTTATCAGCTATTTTTAGGGTATTGCTTACAGCCTGGTTAAAAATCTCCGGTTCCAGCCAATTAAATGATTCTTTAAGTTCTTCAAGATTTTTAATATAAAATTCATTATTTGGAAATCGCAATCGGCTGGGATCGTTTTTTGATTTTCCGGTTTGAAGACAAAGCAAAATATCATGACATACAGCGTCCTGTTTTTTTGTATAATGGCTGTCATTAGTGATAACAAGCTCTATTTTCAGTTCTTTTGCTATTTTTATAAGTTCGATATTGACTTTTCTTTGCTCTTCCAAGCCATGATCCTGCATTTCAATATAATAATCTTCTCCAAACAGCTTTTTATAATTGCTTGCAAGCTCTTTTGCTTTATCAAACTGTTTTTTTAAGATATTTTTTGACACTTCGCCGCTAAGACAGCCGGAAAGACATATTAGACCTTTATGATATTTTTCCAGAAGCTGAAAATTAATTCTGGGTTTATAGTAAAATCCTTCAAGATGAGCTTTGCTTACGAGCTTTACAAGATTTTTGTAGCCTTCTTTATCTTTTACCAGGAGAACAAGATGATAATTAGATTTTTTTTCAGAAGTTTTTTCTTTTAAGTTTATATCACCGTCAGTAATATAAACCTCGCATCCTATTAGTGGCTTTATGCCTTCTTCCTTTGCGGCTTTATAAAATTCTATTGCCCCATACATTACTCCATGATCAGTAATTGCGACAGCCGGCATGTTGTTGGCTTTTGCATAAGCCACAAGCTCAGAAATTCTTGTCGCGCCGTCAAGGATGCTATATTCTGTATGTAAATGTAAAGGAACGTATGATTTCACTTTATCCAGCTAAAATTTCCTGATGAAAAGAAGACTCAAACTCAAATGTTTCATTTAAAGGTTTTTTTGTACCTTCAATTTCTCTTATTATATAACTAATCATCCAGCTATTTTCCAAATCATCTTTATAAGCATATTTTAAAGGCTCAATACAAACTCCTCCCAATCTTATAAAAACCATTGCAATTAATGCTTTTACAGAATCAGGTGAATTTTTTAATTCGTTCACAAGGATTGGAATACCGCTTTCTCCGATTTTGACAAGATGATTTTCTATGTTGTTTCTGGTTTTATTATCTGAATTTTCAGCTGCTTTCAAAAGATATGGAATAACTTCTTTTGGAAATTTTTTAGTTAAATATGCGTTATTTTTAACCAATTTTATTATATTTGATAAATCTTTTATATTTGTTTCTCTAATATTATGCGCGTTTGTCTCTCTCATAGTAAATATTTCCTGTATAAATATATAATTATTAGCCTTGTTAATTATACAGTGAAATATTTTTATTTTAGGTTATCTATATATTTTCTTTACATGTCAGGTGGCTTAGCCACATTTTTAGGCTTCTAATCATTCCTAATAGTCTTGACCCTTGAGTATCTTTGCAGCACAACCATTACCAGCACTTGAAGCAGTACAGGTATTTTCAAAAGCATCACCCTTAGTTCCCAAAGGTTTAATACCATTTTCCTGTATCCAGATATAATTTATATCTTTACCAATAATATTTGGACCTTTCCACCCATTTACATCTACATATAGAAATCCACAATACTGTAATGTTCCAGATAAAACTGTACAACTAGAACTACTGTTATAAAATCCCAAAAAGACACCATTATTTAAAATAACGCCTGAATAATTATTCCAAGTTACTGGATCGCCATTCAGATATTTTGAACTGCCATCATTATTATGCCAGCAGTTACCCAAATTTTGACCATTATTACAGGATTTAATAATATTCAAATACTGTTTAAATTTATCTCTCATAGCATTATTATTAGGAAAAACCCCTTTCAAACTCCCTCCATTATCCGCCTTGATCCGTGAAGTAGCCTGATCGAGCACAGAGTAAGTCTCTTTAAATTCCGTTTTATGCTGGGCATCCTGTATTTTTGGAGCTATTATACCCATAGTAACAGCAGCAAGCACTCCTACAACCGCTAAAGTCGACAATACTTCCGCTAATGTAAAACTTTTTCTTGAATTTAATTTACTCATTTATTCTTCTCCATGTTTTTATTAATAGGACTTCCTAATATATATATCGGAAGAAATTCAAAAAACTTTAGGATTTTTTTTAAAAAAAGAAGGATTAGTAAAAAATTTAGATTTCAAGCATTTTAAGGCAAATTTTATTTTGGCTTTCACGCTTAGTTTTGCTGATTTACTTAATGGCGACTGCCAAAATATTTTCCATATCCAAAAACCGAATTTTTCAGCATTTTTATTGCAAACAGCAAACCAGCGTTCCCCTAAAACTTTAGAAAAGACTTTTCCCGGATAAAGCTTGGTTTGAATATTTGCATTTTGAATTTTTTGAAGCCATTTATCAGCTTTAATGACAAATTCTTTGTCTGTTGGGATTGGCGGTGGGCGTAAAGGACAAATTATCTGATGAAATTCCAATATTTCCTCGTTAGTTTCAATGCCCATTAAATTAAGATTTTTATTGTCAATAAGTTTCAGGGTGTTTCTTTGCTGTTCAATATGTTTTTTGCATATACCAAAAGAATTTATACGATATTTAACTAAAACTTCAGGTATATTTCTCAGTTGAAAATAAAAACCGCATCTCTGCCAAAGTTCAAAATCTTCTGCGTGTTTATAATTATCAGAATAATATAATTTATGCTTTTGAAAAAAACTTTTACGTAGCATTACTGAAGGATGAGCTATAGTGCAAAGAAAAAACAGTTTACATTTTATTAGATCGTGATCCGTTGAATATTTATTAATATCCAAAGAGCCTTTTTCGTCAAACATCTCTATCCAGGCGCCGCAAACCCCGACTTCCTGATGATTATCCATAAATTTCAGCTGTTTTTCCAGGCGTTTTGGCAGACTTATATCATCGCAGTCCATACGAGCAATATATTCACCCTGAGCTAAATCAAGACCCTTATTAAGAGTAGCTATTAATCCTAAATTTGCTTCATTATGCGCAAGCAATATGCGTTTATCTTTATAAGATTCAATAATCTCTACGCTTTTATCATTTGAGCCGTCATTAATAATTAAAAATTCAAAATCAGTAAAAGTTTGATTAAGAATGCTTTCAACAGCTTCTCTCAAATATTTTTCGCCGTTATAAACAGGCATTAATACTGTAATTTTGGGATTTTTGAAATTCACTGCAATTTCATTTCCTCAAAAGTTTTTTCAAAACGCCTATGCCAGGTATGATCGCGTAAACATCTTTCATAGCCTGCTTTTCGAATGGCTTCTCTTTCAGTTTCATGACTCAAATAATATTTAATTTTTTCAGCTAAATCCTCTGGATTGGAATAGCAAACTATTTCTTTGCCTATTTTGAAAAATTCTTCCAGTTCTTCCATATACTCAACCATATAAAAACCGCCGCTCATAGGCACTTCAAAATCACGCAGACGCACCTGGAGAATTTTTTTTGTTTTATGAGTTTCTCCACAGCTTGAAAAACCCAGATTTATTTTTGAACGGCTGTACATTTTAATCATTTCAGTATCAGAAAGAACTCTGCCAAGAATTTTATCAGGAAGTTTTATATCAGAATTTTTAATTTTTAGTATTGCCTGCAGGCTTTTTTTTAGTAAATTTTTTCCTGTTAAAGAATCTTTCCAGCCCTGCCCCCATACTCGTATATTGATTCCTTTATCAAGCAAATGTTTAATATATGCCGGACGTTCTCCGTAAGCCTGCCCTACAAAAGTAACATCAAACTCTTTTGGCAAATTATACGGTTTATATATGTTAGAATTTGCTGCTTCCTGACAGTAAATCGGTCTTGCTCCCATTGAAATATAGTCTTTAAGACGAAATTTCTCAGGCACCAGACACCAGTCATAATGAGACGAAATTTCTCTTACCAGATGAAGCTGATATGCTCCGTTACAATACCAGTTAACCGTTTTAATGCCAAGAGAACGGATTTCATCTATTGCTTCCGGTAAAATACAGGCATCATAAAAATAACTAAAAAATAAATCTATATTTTTAGTACTATGAGCAGCTTTAATTTGTTTTAAAAGTTCTTCTGTCAATTTTTGTCTGTTTTTAGTAATAAAAGCTCTTTGTTTAGGAATTGACGGATCAAGATTTTGAAAGGTTTTTCTTAAATCATACTGAAATTCAATTACTTCATGTCCAAGCTCAATTAACGGTGAATAAAGATTATTACGCCACAAATTCGATTGAAAAGCCGAATTTGGAGTTGTATCAGATGCATAAAATATACGCATACGTTTTTTTGACTCATTCATAAACAAAAAACTCCTTACATCTTCCCAAAAACATTTTTAAAATTCAATTTGGGACTTGTATAAATATTTAATCCAATGGATTTCTATATTTTATAAATTTTAAATAACCGCGTAGATATTTTGATAAATCTTTTAATATTGCTTTTCCTGTTACTCTTTTGTAGTAATAAGGATCATAATCTTCGACTTCAACTTCGAGTTCTTCTTCTTCCTGTATATGCTCTTTCTTTTTACTGTTTAAATTTTTGTATGCGCTTTGAATAGGAGTTTTAATTTCATCATAGGCTTTTGATTTCTTTGCTATAAAGAATATTAATCCTTCCTGACCTGCAAAGTCTTTTGGTATAAAATTTTCAGTAAAATTAATAAATTGATTACCAACCAGTATTTTCATTTCCATTTTTTTAAAACCGTTTTCCGCATAAAAATCAAAAAACAATGTTGGTGAAAATTGATAAAATCCATGATTGATATAACCTGTCATAGGAGCGCTATGCAAAACATAACCGCCTTTTTTTACCAGTCTTACGGCATTGGATAAAACTTCCTTTACATTAAAACAATGCTCCATAGTTCCGCCGTCATAGACAAAATCATATTTTTCATGCATGCTTTCAGGCACTGGCTTGTTTAAATCAAGCGTATAAGTCGGTTTTTCCCTATCATAAAAATCAATGCTTTCTACTTTTGAAAATCCCAACATCTTAAAAAATACATCCTGATGAAGAGTTACGCCAAAATGAGTTTTATTATCCAGGATTATTTCCTTTTTATCCAAAGTTTTGCAATTATAATTTTCTTTTTTAAGATAATTTAAAATTTCCTGATATTGTCCTTGAATTGCTTGAACACCAAAGGTTATGGCACTTCCCGACAAATTTTTATCTTTCAGCATTTTAGCTAATAATTTTATTGAATTAGTGCAAATTCCCATTTTGTTTTCTCCTTATATTTAGATTTTGTCATTGCGAGCGTAGCGAAGCAATCCCATAAACGATTCTGAGATCGCCACGGCTACTACGTAGCCTCGCGATGACAGTTTTGATTTTTTGTATCTATACATAATTAAACACTTTCGATATTTATACACAAAAACATTTTCTAAATTCTTCTATAACTGAATCCCAGCTATATTTGGATTGAGAAAAATATGATTTTGCATTTTGCAAACAATTTTCTTTAAATTTAAAAATATCATATTTATAATATTTTAGACGATCCAGCATAAGTTCGGTATTTTCAAACATCTCAACATGAGGATAATGTCCGTAATTTTGACCCGGACATAATGAAAAATAAGGAATGCCCAAATATCCTGCTTCAAGCAGGATATTTGGCTGAGCGCCTTCTACAGCGCTTGTTGAAATTATTCCCGAAGATCCGGCAATATAACTAATAAAATCATTTCTGTTTAAGCCTAATAATACTTCTATATTTTCAAAATTTTTAGATAAATTAACAGTTTCATTAATAAAATTACCCGTAGTACTGCTGGCAATAATTTTAAAGTTAAGCTCAGGAGCTTTTGCCACAATTTTATTTAAAAATATGTCAGGAGCTTTCCATTTCCATAAATTATGAGCATAAATAAAATATGGTTTTGCATTATTTTGACCTACTAAATTTTTATATTGATCCAATTCGTTAAAATCAAGTCCCTGTGTAATAAATTTAAAATTAATTTTTGGATTTATTGCTCTGTCTATTAAATATTCAACGCTTAAAGGGTCAACATGTACAGCTAAATTTGCATATTTTCTGACTTTATCCAAAAAAAACTTTCTATGAGCAAGTTTTGTCCCTTTAAAATATCCTCCGACAAGATTAACAATAGTTTTTTGACTAAATTTGCTTACAAAGGCAATATTTTTATAAGTTACAGGACTATGAACCATATTTGGAAAATAAACAGCCGGACGATTTTTTAGCGCAAAAAGCCTAATTCCCCACATTGAATAAGGATGAATTTCTATATTATTATGAATTTCTATTTTTTTCTCTTTTTTTGGAACAAAAACCACAACTCTGTCAAAAGAATCTTGTACTCCTTCGAGTATTTTTTGAAGGACCATTTCTGATCCGCCTACAGAAGGATAATATGCCACATTTGACGCAAGCAGTATTTTTTGTTTTTTCATACTTTATCAGACTTTCTTTTTTTGGCGATTAAACCGCAATAAGGCGAATAAATTTCATTATTTCCGGGTAATTTTTTTAAAATCGGCATTAAAAATTTTATTATTATTATTGAAATTATTTTCTGAAAACTATTTATTTCCTGTTTATCCACCCAAAACTCAAATGCGCCAAAATATCCGCAATAAATAATATCAAAATTAAAATCTAAATCTTGAACAATTTTTTTCCATAAAAACGGATTCATTGAAGGAATATAATGACGTTTATAATTTTTATTATCCAGGCAAAAATGCAATATTCTCTGTAAAATCCCCCTGAAATTCGGAGCTGAAATTATTAAATATCCTTCATCTTTTACAAAATCCGCATGTTTTAATAAAACATCCTTCCAGTCAATAAAATGCTCAATAAATCCAAAAGAGCATACTAAATCATATTTTATTCCGGAATTTTTATTCCGGTATTCTGATAAGCTAATTTTAGAAAACTCCCCTGTTTTATATTTACGGCTTTTTAGCCAATCAACAAAATTTCTTTCTATTCCGGGAGTTAAATCTATGCCGTTTAATTCATATCCAAGCTCACCCAAAACAGTAAGATACCGTCCCGGAAAGCATCCTATTTCCAGTGCCTGAGGGAGGCTGAGCCTCCTTTCCATATTCTCCTCTATCCTTTCTAATTCGGAAGGATTAGAAGCCTGTGAATGTGCCTTAGGCACAAATTTTTCAATCCATTGCCTTACCTGATCTTTTTTAGGGGCAATTTCAAGATTATAATTTTCATAGCTCTTATCCCAGTAACTTTGTTCAGCTAAATTAGACATTATCCGCTTTTTTCCAAAAAATCTGTTAATCCCTTTTTATAATTTTCAAACCAGTAAGTTTTATCATATTCAAGAATAGCATTTTTTGAATATTCATCATAATTATTTTCAATTTTTAATATAGCATTTTTAATTTCATCAAAATTATCAACACATATTCCACAGCCTGTATTTTCTATTGCGTCTGTTGTGCTCGGATATTTCTTTGCTATTGTGGGCAAACCAAATCTTAAATAAGCTGAAATTTTGCCGGAAGATTTACCCACAGTCCTAAACACTGCTGAAACATCATTATACCAAGCAATTCCAATATCACATGATTTAATAATTTCATCCACATCCTCCAAAGAATCATAAATTTCATCGGAGATAATAACATTTTTAATATTATTGTCGATAATAACGTTTTTTAATTGTTCAAGATATTCTTTTTGAGAATGTCCCTGAAAAAATAATACCCAATTTTCAAGCTCTGAAAAAACTTTGACAATTTCTATACAGGAAAACCATGCCGCAATCCCCCCCAAATGCAAAGCTATTTTTTTATTATTATCTATATTATATTTTTCCCTAATTTTTTGAGATTTTTCTTTTGCAGATTTTCCCATATATGTTACAGGAAGCAAAAAAGCAGGTATTTTATCCGAAAGATTATAATCATCTCTGAATAAAAGCTCTTTTTCCTCTGACTGAATAATTAAACCTTTAATATTATTAATTTCTTTTCTTTCTTTATGTTTTATAACCGGCGGATAATATAATCCGGCATGATCGTTCTTTAGATAAAGCTCTAAAACATAATATATCGGCTTTGAAGCAGGAAATAATTCTTTACAAAGAACAAAGGCATGAGGATCAAAGCAAATAAAATTTTGATAAAAAATAAATTTTGATCTTATTTTTTGAATAATATAGCTAAGGGAACGTTTTCTGCCTAGTTCAAAAATTTTTATGTTTTTTTTCTTTAAAATATCTGTATTTTTTAAGCTTACATTCCTTAAAAATAAATCTATTTTATAATTTTCAGACAAAAAATCAAGCAAATTTATTATTGACGGGCTATTTCCTATTGAATAATACTCAATAAATACAGCTATCTTATTATTAAGCATTTTTAATTAACAAGCTCCTTTAAACAGACTGCCGCATTCTCTATTTGCTCATCTGACAAAGCCATGCCGCTTGGAATATAAAAACCCCGTCTGGCAAGCCTTTCTGCAACAGGATATTTTTCTTTTAAAAATAATCCCATTTTTTTAAATACAGGCTGTTCATGCATACACCAGAAAAATGGACGTGTGCCGATTTTTTTGGAAGATAATTTTTTCATTGCCTCTTCTGCATCAAAGCATACAGAATCCTTTAAAACAACTCCGTAAACCCAGTAAATGTTTTCAGCATAATCAACAGTTGCTAAAGGCAATTCCAGCCAGTCCAAATCATTGAGAAGACCGGTATATTTTTTGCCCATGTCTCGTTTTCGCAATACAAATTCGTCTAATCTTTCCAGTTGAGCTAATCCAAGAGCTGCCTGCAAATTAGTCATACGAAAATTAAAACCAAGCTCATCATGCACAAAGCGTTTTTCCGGTTTAAAACACAAATTTCTTAGGGAGCGGCATTTTTCAGCTAATTTTTCATTATCTGTAACAATCATTCCTCCTTCGCCTGTAGTTATATGTTTATTTGGATAAAAGCTAAAAATGCTTATATCTCCAAAACTTCCGCATGGACGGCTGTTATATGTCTGTCCGTGCATCTCGGCAGCATCTTCAAGTATTTTAAGATTATATTTATTTGCTAATTCAAGCACAGGATTCATATCAACAGGCAGTCCGTAAATATGAACAACCATAATGGCTTTTGTTTTTGGGGTGATTTTAGCTTCTATTTGGTTTACATCCATATTCCAGGTATATGGATCACTGTCTGTCAGCACAGGAATTGCGCCTGCGCGAATAATTGCGGCAGCGCACGAGATTATAGTGAAAGTCGGCATTATTACTTCATCGCCCTTTTTTAAATCAAGAGCAACAGCAGCAATATCAAGCGCAGCTGAGCCGTTACAAACAGCTATTCCATATTTTCGGTCAACACGTTTGGCAAAATTTTCTTCAAACTGTTTTATAAAAGGACCTTCCGAAGATATCCATCCTGTTTCTATACATTCAGTCAGGTATTTTTTTTCATTGCCATTTAAAAGAGGTTCATTTACAGGTATAAAATTCATTATTCATTCCCTTTTTAGCTGAGTATAATTTTATCCTTACTTACTCCCTGAAAGCGTGTTTTGTCCTTATCTCCGGCATAAGGTCCCTGTTTTACCTCAATCATTTCTATTTCTTCCAAAGCCTCAAATCCATGCCCGCCGCAGGCAAGAAGTATTATATCACCGGCTTGCAAAATAGAACTTTTGAGATAATTTTGTTCTTCATCATAAAAATCCACTCTTAAACAGCCTTTTTTAAGAAATAACACTTCCTGAGTGTTATGAACCTCTCTGGTTATTATGTTATGGACATGAGGCTGTATTTCTTTAGCTTGCGGATAGTTTATATAAGCTAACTGCTGAGAAAAATTATCAGGAGTAAAAAACGATATACCCGGTTTATTATAATTATTTCTTATAATAATTGCTAAAATTTGATCTTTATTAGTTATTTGTTCAATCATAATTTTTAACTAATCCTTAAAGTTTAATAAGCTTGCATTATATCTTGCATCATTTTTTCTGGTTATATTTTTATTTTCAAGACCTATAATTTCCTGAATAACTGCTTCAATAGTGAGATAAACTTTAGATTTTTCTCTGATACATCCGACTTTGGAAATACTGCTATGTCCAATACCGGCATGGAGATGAATTTTTGGCTCATTATTCTCCCATGCAAATATGCCTAAGCCGATAATTTCTCTTGCATCGTCAAATTCCCACCAAAAAGGCGTAGGAGGATGTTCTTTTTTTACAGGACCTAAAACAACTTTAGTATCATAAATTGCGCCGATTAAATGAATAAAACCCGCTTTAATCTGTTCTTTTTTGATTATATTTTTTAATTCTTCGAGAAGATTTTCTTCATCATCAAAACGCGCAATAAAAATTCTTCCCAAATTAGCTTGAATATATTCCATAATTAAACCCCTTTCATAAAGCAACCGCCTTGCTTAAAATTTTCTCAAAAGTATATTGAAGTATAATTTATTATTCTCCTTATTTAGTTCTTTATTATAAATTTTCACTAACCTAAAATCAATCACAAGAGAAAAATTCACATTGGATAAAAGCTTAAAAATTTAAAACAAGACTAATTATAATAAAATTTTTATACATCATCTTGTTAAATATACTATCTTTGTTGACTTAGAGGTATGTGCATGTTATATTCCAACCATAAAGTCAATAAATTAATTTGCTTAGACTTTTATATAATGACTTTTATTTTTTTGAAAAAAGGAGGCATGAGGGATGGAACTGTTGTACGAAGGCAAAGCTAAGAAAGTATTTGAAACAGAAAGTCCTAATGAGGTAATTATTCTTTTTAAAGATGATGCCACAGCGTTTAATGGAATTAAAAAAGATAATATTAAAGGAAAAGGACGCGTAAATCTTGCTTTTACACGTTATTTTTTTGAACTGCTTCAATCTCAGGGTGTAGAAACACATATAGTTTCTTTTTTGGATGAAATATCTTTGAAAGCTAAAAAAGTAAAAATTTTTCCAATAGAATTAGTTGTAAGAAATCTCGCGGCTGGTTCAATCTGTAAAAGATTAGGCTTTAAAAAAGGTTTTAAATTTACTCCTCCTTTATGTGAAACTTTTTTAAAAGACGATGCTCTTGGAGATCCTATTTTATGTGAAACTCATATTATGCATCTGAATCTTTTATCAGAAGAAGAATTAAATCTAATTAAACAAACAGCTTTAAAAATAAATTCAATAATGTTTTCCCATTTGGATTCTAAAGGGATTACACTGGTAGATTTCAAACTTGAGTTTGGTAAATCATCAGACGGCAAAATTTTACTGGCTGATGAAATATCTCCTGACACTTGCAGGTTTTGGATTAAAGGCTCAATGGAATCTTTAGACAAGGATGTTTATAGAGAAGATAAAGGAGATTTAGTTGCATCTTATTGTAAACTTGCAGAAATTTTAGGAGTGAAATTATGAAGTACAATGTTGAAGTGTTAGTAACATTAAAAGAAAATGTCAGAGATCCTCAGGGTACGGCTGTTGATACAGTTCTTAAAAGAACGGGACTGGAAGATAATGCAGGCGTCAGGGTCGGAAAATATTTTACATTAACTGTATCAGCCAAAAATGATGATGAAGCAAAGGAAAAAGCTGATAGAATCTGTGGTGATGTGCTTTCAAATCCAATTTTAGAAAGTTATAAAATAGGAAGGTTTGAAAAACTATGAAAGCCGGAATTATTGTCTTCCCTGGCACAAACTGCGATAGAGACACAAAAAGAGCCTGTGAATTTTTTGGCTGGGAAACTGAATATGTATGGCATGATGAAACTTCTTTGGATAAATATGATTTAATCTTTTTGCCAGGCGGTTTTTCTTATGGCGATTATGTCAGAGCAGGCAGGCTCGCAAGATTTAGTCCGGCAGTCCTGGCTTTAATTAACTATGTCGAAGATAAAAGAGGTTTTGTTATTGGAATATGTAATGGTTTTCAAATTCTTTGCGAATCAAAACTATTACCGGGCATACTTTCTGTAAATTGGTCCACAAGATTTATTTGCGAAGAAGTTCCTCTTGAAGTTGAACATCTTTGTCTGCCAAAATTTATGACTTTACCGATAGCCCATGGAGAAGGCAGGTATATTACAAATGAAAAGACCTTAAATGAGCTGGATGCTAATAATAAAATCTTTTTGAGATATGCTAAAAATCCTAATGGATCGCTTGGCGATATTGCAGGACTTTATGATAAGGAAAAAAGAATTATCGGAATGATGCCGCATCCGGAAAGAGCTGTTTTTAAAGAAAACGGCAATACAGACGGCAGATACTTTTTTGAAATGCTTGAGGCAGAATTAAGATGAAAGTTTTATATAAAGCGCTTAATATTACTGATAAAGAATATGATGAAATTATAAAAAGACTTGGAAGATATCCGAATGAGCTGGAAACTTATTTATTTTCGGCGATGTGGTCAGAACACTGCGGATATAAACATTCAAGAAAATATTTATCCAGACTGCCCGGAGGCGGCGCTGTCTGTTCAGGTGAAAATGCCGGAGGAGTCCAAATAGGAAATCATGTGGTTGTTTTTAAAGTTGAATCACATAATCATCCATCGGCTGTAGAGCCTTTTCAGGGAGCTGCAACCGGAATAGGCGGGATTATAAGAGATATACTCGCAATTGGAGCAAGACCTATCGCTTTATTGGATTCTCTTAAATTTGGTCAGCTCAGCGATCCTAATTCAAAACATCTTTTTGACGGGGTTGTGCTTGGAATATCCGCTTACGGTAATTCTATAGGAGTGCCGACTGTCGCCGGAGAAGTCGGATTTGATGAATCCTATACCACATCTCCTCTTGTTAATGTTATGGCTGTCGGTGTTGTAGAAAAAGATAAAATCAGGACTTCAAAAGCTATTCCGGGTAATTTGGTAGTCTTAATGGGTTCTCATACAGGTAGAGACGGTATTCATGGAGCTTCGTTCGCGTCAAAAGAACTTTCGGAAAATTCAAAAGACGACAGACCTTCTGTTCAGGTGGGCGATCCTTTTATAAAAAAAGTTTTAATTGAAGCTACTCTTGAAGTATTAAAAATTGATGAAGTTATAGCCTGTCAGGATTTTGGAGCTGCTGGACTTCTTTCTTCGTCATCTGAAATGTCTTACAAAGGTGAATGCGGTATAGACCTGCATCTGGATAAAGTTCATCTCAGAGAAGAAGGCATGCAGCCTTGGGAAATTATGCTTTCTGAATCTCAGGAAAGAATGCTCTTTATTGTTAAGCCTTCAGGACTTGATAAAGTTATGGTTATTGCTGAAAAATATGATATTCCATGCTTTGTAATAGGTGAAACAACTGAAACTCAGGATTATAGACTATTCTGGCATGGCAAGGAAGTTGCATACCTTATTCCTGAATTGCTTTGCGAAGGTCCGGTGTATACTTTAAGCGAAGAAGAACCTGAATATATCAGAGAATATCAGGAAATAACCCTGGATAATAAAGTTTCCCTGAATGAAGTCATAGAAAATATGATTTCAGATCCGAATTTTGCGTCAAAAAAATGGGTATACAGGCAATACGATCATACTGTAGGAAACAGAACAGCTATAAAGCCTGGTGTTGCAGGATCAGCAGGAATATGGCTTTATGAAGAAGGCGGAGTAATTGGTCTGACAATAGATTCTAACGGAAGACAGGTGTTTTTGGATCCTTATAACGGCGCAAAAAATACTGTATGGGAATCTTTCAGAAATCTGGTTTCAAGCGGATTCACTCCTCTTGGAGTTACAGACTGCATGAATTATGGAAATCCCGAAAAAGATGAGGTTGCTTATCAGTTTGTAAAGTCAATAGACGGAATAGCTGATGCCTGCAGAGAAATAAAAATTCCGGTTGTATCGGGAAATGTGTCTTTTTATAATGAATCACCGGATAGAAGAGTTTTTCCTACTCCGACTATCGGAATGATTGGATATGCTGAAACTCCTGAATTATTAATAAAAAATGCCTTTACTAAAGACGAATCTGTAATTCTTATTGGTAAAGAAATGAAAGATTCGTCTGATATTGGCGGTTCTCTTTATTTAAGGACTATTTATGGATTTTTGGGCGGAAAAGTAGATAAAGTAGATATGCAACTTGAAGAAAAACTTCAAGAAGTTATTTTTGAACTTAGAAATTTAAAATTACTGGGCGGATGCGTTGATGTTTCAGAAGGCGGGCTTTTTGGAGCGCTTTTTGAAGGTTTAAAAAATGGAAAAACAGGGTTTAAAGGCTCTCTTGTTCATTGCAGCGATATTGAAAAATCTCTTTTTGGCGAAATCACAGGAAGATATGTTATTTCTGCAAAAAATGCTGAATCTGTAATCAATATTTTAAAACAAAGAGAAATTTCTTTTGCAGTATTAGGAGTATGCACAAAAAATACACTTGAGTTTGACGGCTATAAATTTGACGTTCAAAGACTTTTTAATCTGTATAATAATGCCATAGAGCTGGAGATGGAAAATGAAATTCAGTGAAGAATGTGGTATTTTTGGAGGAGTATCCTCAAAGGACTATACTGTTGCATCTATTATACGGGAAGGTTTATTTATGCTTCAGCACAGAGGACAGGAAAGCGCCGGTTTATGCTGTGGAGACCATGACCTTTTAATCGTTAAGGACAGAGGTCTGGTTATGGAAGTTCTTTCAGACAGAAGAATCAAAAGCATAAGAGGCAGAGCAGGAATCGGACATGTCAGATATTCTACGCAAGGATGGTCTGATGCTCTTCATGCCCAGCCTTATATGGTTAAATATCTGGATGAAAAAGTAGCTGTCGCGCATAACGGCAATGTTGAATCCGCCATGTGTATGAGAAAGAGACTTGAAAGAGAAGGAGAAGTTTTCCTTACTTCTGCTGATACTGAAATGATTTTAAAAAAGGTAATTCGGGTAATTTGCAAACCTCCGTCAGCCTGGAAAACTCATGAAGTGGGAAAAGTTCTGGAAGAGAACTTTTTAAACGGATCCTGGTCAATTATTTTTGGTTTTCCCGGCAGAGTTATGGCTTTTCGCGATCCTCTCGGATACAGACCGCTTTTTTTCTGCGAAGCGGAGGAAGGATGTTTTGTGGGGTCAGAAGACAGCGCTTTCAGACTTCTTAACGTAAAACAGGTTAGAGAAATTGAACCGGGCGAAAGCGTTGAAATTACTCTGGACGGATATAAAATTGAGAGATTTGCAAAAGAAAAACCTTCTAAAAAATGTGTTTTTGAAAGCATATATTTTGCAAGACCTGATTCAAATGTTTTTGGCAGAAATGTTTATATGACGCGGGTTGAATTAGGAAAAAAATGTGTGGCTGAAAATCCTGTGGAAGCAGATGTAGTGGTTCCTGTTATGGATTCAGGTTTTGCTGCAGCGGTTGGTTATTCTCATGAGTCTGGTACCCCCCTCCAAATGGGACTCATGAGAAACCGCTGGATAGGCAGGACTTTCATTCAACCGGAACAACGAATACGCAAAAGTAACGTAATAAGAAAATTAATGCCCATAGATCAGGTGATTTCCAATAAAAGACTGGTAGTTGTTGATGATTCCCTTGTAAGAGGAACTACGTCAAGAGAAATTGTCAGAATGTTGAGAAAAAGCGGAGCAAAAGAGATTCATTTGAGAATTGCTTCCCCAATGCTTGTTAATACCTGCTTTTGGGGTGTTGATATACCTACAAAAAAAGAACTCATTGCAAATTCTTTTGAAAATCTGCAGGAAATATGTAATTTTGTTGAAGCTGACAGTTTAGCTTATCTTTCTCTTGAGGGTTTAAAACAGGTTTTTGGTGATAATGGCTGGTGTTATCACTGTTTTGAGAGGTAAAAGTGGATTATAAAAAATCAGGCGTTGATATAGATAAAGCAGATGCATTAACTGAAATAATTAAAAAAACAGTTATGAGTGAAAATATTGGCATGTTTGCCGGTGTTTATGAACATCCGTTTATTCCGGAATATTATTTAGTGGCATGCACTGATGGAGTAGGCACTAAAGTTATTCCATTAATTAAAAGAGAGCTTACAGAGACTATAGCTGTTGATTTAGTCGCAATGAATCTGAATGACATGATTTGCACAGGCGCGCATCCCATGTTTTTTCTTGATTATTTTGCTACTCATTCTCTTGATGTGGATATTACTGCGAATTTTGTAAAATCGCTTAAAAATACATTAAATAAGTACAACTGTGTTTTACTCGGAGGCGAAACAGCGGAATTAAGGGATTTAATCAATGAAAATCATTTTGATGTCGGAGGATTTGCCGTAGGTATAGTTAGAAAAGATAAAATCCTGAAAATAGAAAATGTTCAGGCAGGCGATCTTGTCATAGGATTAAAATCAAGCGGACCTCATTCAAACGGTTTTACTCTTATTCGCAAACTTTATGAGCAGAATCTTCTTTTTGAAACAGACATGGATGAAGCTTTATGCCCTACTTATATTTATGTAAACGAAATTTTAGAACTATGCAGTGCAAATCTTTTAAAGGTTTGCGCTAATATAACCGGCGGAGGCATTGCCGGAAATCTTTCAAGGGTTATACCCGACGGTTTGTATGCAGAAGTTTTAAAGAAAAATATTCCTTATCTTCATATTTTTGAAAAACTTTCATTTTTAGTTGGAGAAGAAGAAAGTTATAAAACATTTAACATGGGTGTCGGCATGTGTCTTATAACTTCGCCTGAAAGCCTGAATGATGTTTTAAGGACTTGTATTAAGTATGAACCTTTTGTTTTTGGAAGGATAATAAATGGTGAAAAGAATAGCCGTGTTTGGTTCAGGTAATGGTTCAAATTTTGAAGCCATTGTTAAGTATTTTTTAAATAAAGACAAGAATAGGGCTACACCCTATACCAACCCCATTTTAAATAAAAATGTTGAGTTTATTTGTATTTCTGACAAAAAAGACAGCTATATACTTGAAAGAGCTAAAAAATTTAATATAAAAAGCTATTATGTTCCATTTTCAGAAACTTATAATTTTTTACAAGAGCAAAAATTTGATCTTGTAGTATTGGCAGGTTATATGAGAATTTTGCCAAAAGAAGTTATAAAGCTTGCAAAAATTATTAATATACATCCTTCTTTGCTACCGGCTTTTAAGGGAAAAGACGCCATAAAAAAAGCTTATGACGCAAGGGTGAAAGTTACCGGAGTTACAGTGCATTTTGTGAATGAAGAGGTTGATTCCGGCTTAATTATTGCTCAGGAGCCTGTTTTAATTGAGGAAAATATGAGTATTTCAGAGCTTGAAGAAAATATACACAAAACAGAACATAAACTTTATCCATTAGTTATTGATAAATTAATTAAAATGGAGGTTACTAAATCTTGAAAGTTCTTTTATACGGCAGTGGAGCAAGAGAACATGCCATTGCCTGGAAACTGATTTCTTCGCCTTTATTGACAGAATTATATTTATATAAACCTAATGACGGGTTTGCGCATCTTGGAAAAATTATAAATGCCTCAAATAATGCCGAGCTTGCAATAAAAGCTTTGGAAGAAAAAATAGAATTATTAATAGTTGGACCTGAAGACCCTCTTGTAAACGGAGTTGTAGATGAATTTAAAAAACTTGGCATTCCTGCAATAGGTCCTGATAAAAAATGGGCTATGCTTGAAGGGTCAAAGTCTTTTGCAAAAGACTTTATGTTTAGAAATAATCTTCCAACAGCAAATTATATTGTCGTAAGTCAAAAAAAAGAAATAGAAAAAGCTCTGGATAACTTTGATCTGCCGGTTGTTTTAAAGGCAGACGGCTTGGCAGCAGGCAAAGGAGTATTTATTGTTTATGAAAAAGCTGAAGCTGTAGAAATTATTGAAGAATTTCTTGAAGGAAAATTTGGAGAAGCCTCTAAAAATGTAGTTATTGAGGAATTTCTCGAAGGAGAAGAGTTATCTCTTATTTCTCTCTGGGATGGAAAAACACTTCTCCCGTTAGTTCCTGCAAGGGATTATAAAAGACTTTTAGATAATAATAACGGACCAAATACAGGCGGTATGGGATCTTATTGTCCTGTTTTACTGACATCAGAGCAGCAAAAAGAACTGGATATTTATACTAAAATGCTTGAAAATTCTCTTAGAGAGGAAAAAGCCGATTTTTCAGGAATTATATATTCCGGTCTTATGATGACTAATAAAGGGTTAAAAGTTTTGGAGTATAATATGAGATTTGGTGATCCCGAAACACAGGCTATTCTTCCATATATGGAAAGTGATCTGCTTTATCTCTTTAACAAGGCAGTAAATAAAGAGCTTGATAAAATTCAGATTTCCTGGAAAAAAGGTTTATCTTTATGTCTTGTGATTGCGGCAAAAGGTTATCCTTTTGATCCGATCAAGGGAGGCGAAATTAAAAATATAGATTTAATACAGGAAAAATTTGGCGTATCAGTCTTTTTTGCCGGAGTAAAAAAACAGGAAGAAAAGTTTTTTGCTAATGGAGGAAGGGTTTTATCTATATGTAAAACAGGTATTGAACCCCAAAAAGACATATATGCGGCAGCAAAAGAACTTTGCTTTGATGATAAATATTATCGTACAGATATACAGAGTAATTCAATTTTAACCCACGATGTCATCGCGAGGAGCGAAACGAAGTGAGCGACGTGGCGATCCATAATTGTATGCTTCTTGGATTGCTTCGTCGCTATGCTCCTCGCAATGACAGTTCTACAAAGATTTTAGGAGTTTAATAAATGAAAGAAGTTGTTATAATTGCTGGTTCAAAAAGTGATAAGGATTTTGTAGAACCGGCTTTGAAACTTGCTGAAGAAATCGGGCTGGATGTTGAATTTAAAGTTTATTCTGCTCATAGAAATCTGGAAGAACTTCTTAAATATTTAGAAAGTATTGAAAAAAACGGAAAAACTAGAATTATTATTGCTGTTGCAGGACTTGCGGCAGCTTTGCCGGGTGTTGTTGCAGCTAAGGTAAAAATACCCGTAATAGGAGTTCCTCTTAATGTGGGTCCTCTTAATGGTATTGATGCGCTGTTATCAATGGTTCAAATGCCAAAAGGAGTGCCTGTAGCCACAATGGCTATCGGAAAGCATGGAATGCTTAATGCTGTTTATTTTGCAGAGAGAGTGGTTAAGCCGCATTCTTAAGAAAGAAGAAAATTCAAATGTAACAAATTATATACATTTTATATATTTATGTTTAAAAACATTGATTTTGGGGAAAATATAATATATATTGATAAAATATGATATTATCATGAAATAAATTTAATGAGAGTGTTCATTAATGTTAGGATAATAAAATTA
>JAZDPZ010000026.1:0-13649 GCA_043797105.1 bacterium
AGACGTAACGCTATGTTTTTGTAAAAAATTTTTCTTCCAAGAAAAATCAAAACGAAGCCATGCGGTTTTCAGCCTCGTTTTTTATATAATTCTTTCAAATATTGTCTATTTTTTGAACTTTTGCTATCAAAGTTCCGTAAATTTTCAGCTATTTATTTAAAGAGGCGGTTAAGCCTCTATATAGTCATTATATACTTATTAAGCTGCCGCAGCTTGCTTTTCAGCTTCCAATTTTGCTCTTGCTTTCTTTGAAAGCTTTTGTTCCTGCGTTTCTAATTTTTTTATCAAATTACCGTTTTCATCAGAATTTTCTATTAAATACTTAACGGTGTTTGTTGGTTGAGCGCCTTTTTGAATCCAATCATTAGCCATTATTTTATTAAATTTTAGTTCCTTGCGTCTTGGATTATAAAAACCCAGTTCTGCTATGGCTCTGCCTTCTCTTTTTTCGCAACTATTAATTACAATTATTCTGTATATAGGATTTCTCTTGTATCCGAGACGTTTTAAACGAATTTTTACCATTTTTTTCTCCTTACTTTTATTAATTATTTAATATATTGTTATCATAACAGACTTTTATATGCAAATCGTTTTTGGCATGCTTATCGGAGGAGGTTGAATATAAAGAGGATTTAAATTAGACCATTTATACTTGTCGTCATTGTTTTGCTTTAAATATTTACAAGTTAATCTGGCTAAATAAATTCCTAAATTATAATTTATCTCCTGTAAATTTGTATATTCAATGCCTGCTGTTTTTAATTTTTCTGACATTGAGTTATCAGCTATGATATAAAAATCAGTATTTTTAGCATATTCAACAGCTTTATCATATTCCAACATATTTGGTTCCTGTATAACATCTCCTTCAGAAGTATAAATACCAATGTAAGCTTTGCCTCTTTTAGCATCAAAAAGACACAAAGTATTTTTGTCAGTATTATTAATAAGAGAAATTATTGCAAAACAGGAAATGCCGACTATTGGTATATCAAGAGCCTGTCCTATGGTTTTTGCTACAGTTGCCGAGACTCTTATTCCGGTAAAACTTCCGGGACCTATATTTACTCCGACTGCTGCAATATCCTGCATTGTTAAATTTAAATTTTGCAAAAGTTCAACAATAGTTGGGATTAAAAATGCAGCGCTATAAAATTGCTGTGTATTTTCGACAATTTTGTATGCCTCTATTCGGCTATCCTCTCCTATAGTTACATATGTTTTATCTGAGCTGGTATCAAATGTGAGAATTTTCATTGTAAATTAATTTCTTCTGCCTCTCTGCAATCAGCATAAAAATTCTTCCCAACTTCGACAAATTTGGAAGGATTTGCGCTAACAAAATATTTTCTTGAACCTTTGCCTATTTTATTTATCAAATTAAGTCTTTCAAGCTCTGTTATAATTTTTTTTGCTAAACATTTAGCAGGATCAATCAACATCTCAGGTTTATTGGTTATTTGATTTATTACATTACTTAAAAACGGATAATGAGTGCATCCAAGCACTATTTTTTCTGCTTTGTTTTCCAAAAGATGGACAAGATAATTATTAACCAGAATTTTTGCTTCTTCTGAATCTGCTTTCCCTGCTTCCACTATTTCAACAAGGTTTGGGCATGCTATCTCAAAAATTTTTTTACTTGAATCAAGCTCTAAAATCATCCTGGTAAAAGCCTTTGATCTAACAGTGGCAGAAGTTGCAATGACTCCTATTCTTTCTGCTTTTAAGCCTGATATATATTTTGCCGTAGGTCGAATTAACCCAAAAATAGGAAAATCATATTCATTTTTTATAACATCGGAAACAACAGCAGAACTTGTATTACATGCCATAATCACAGCTTTTGCATGATTTGATTTGTACCAGTTTAAAATTTCACTTACAAATTCGATTATTTGTTCTTTTGATTTTTCGCCGTAAGGCACTCTTGCCGTATCGCCAAAATATATGTAATCTTCATTTGGCAAAACATCGACCAAATTTTTTAATACGCTAAGTCCGCCTACTCCTGAGTCAAAAACACCTATAGATTTATTTTTATCCATTATTGATTATTCTCGCTTTCTACGGCATTAGTACAAATATCCAGACTTTTTAAATATTTTAATATCCCGTTAGCAATTGCCTTTGCGGTTAATTCCTTTCTTTCCTCGGTCAATAATTCAAATCTTTCCGCATCATTTGAGAGAAATCCGATTTCTACAAGCACTGCAGGAACATTTGTATGATGAATCACATAAAACATTGAATTTTTAATGCCTCTATCAGGTGTAGATATTGCATTTGCAAGCTTATTCTGAATTTCCAGAGCCAGAAGTTCACTTTGTTTTGTATACCAGTGAGTTTCAATGCCTTTTACATTCGAAGCCTCACAGGCATTAACATGGATGCTAACAAAAACATCAGGATTTTCCAAATTTGTGATATCTGTTCTTTGCTTAAGCGAAACCGTACTATCTTCGTTTCTGGTCATTACTATATTAATGTTGGATTGTGTCAGATATTTTACAACTCTTTGGGCAACATCCAAAGTAATGTCTTTTTCACTTATTCCGTCTCTTTGAGCGCCGGGTTCACAGCCTCCATGACCAGGATCAATAACCACTTTGTATTTTGACATGCCGGTTGTTGAATAAACAGGGTCTTTAAGGATTATCTCCAGTTTTTTTCCGTCAATACCAAGCTTTGATTCAAACTTAGTATTTTTATTAAGAGCGAAAATCCAGCTTGAACCATTGGGATATTCTTCTATAGGGTTTATTTTTACAGAGCGAAACTGCTTTGTTTCCGGCAAATTTGCAATTAAACTTTTATCAGGAGCATGCGCGTTAAATAACTCCAGATTAGCCTTATTTGGATTATAAAGATGCTTTATATTATGGATAACAGGATTATTTAACGTCAAAGTAATTATGGTTGTTCGTTCATCTTTTTTTAAGATTTTTATATCTTCCACTTCAGCCGGTATTTTGCTGTTTGGCAATTCTGAAAAATTAATTTTATCTTTTGGGGTAATTAAAATTGATTGTAAATCCGGAGATATAATAGTTTTATAATTATTAGGATTATTTGTTTCAATTACTATTCGGCTGGTTTCAGGATCAAATTGACCAATTCTTACTGTATCATGATTATTTAATACAAATGTTTTTAATAATTCTTTAGATTCAACTAATAAAGAATTTGGAATATCAAAGACTATTCTTCCTGGATTTTGCAGTATCAAAGGCTCTTTAACAGCAATTGTTCCTGTTCCTGATAATAAAATATGGTCATTAACATATTTTATTGTATTAATAACTATGTTACGAACAGGCTTTTTGGGGGGAATATCAGATTCAGCAGGATTAGGGGAAATATTTGAATTTTTATTTACTGTGTCCTTAAGCTCAATTGGAGAATTAAGATTGTTTTTAACAGGTAAAATTTTTTCCTGATTATTATTATCTATATTATCTATGTCTTTATCCTTATAAACCGTAGGAATACCTATTCTTTGCACTTCAACATTGTTAAGTTTAAAGATTAAAGTATTTTGAGATTTATTAAGAACTAATTCTTTTAAATTTTTTTCAGAATCTGCTGTAAAAACAAGCCTTACAATGTCAGGATCTGTTGAAAACTGAGCAATCCGAATATTTTTCACTTCAGCGTCAGGACAGTCAATAGAACGTTTTTGTCCGATTAATACAGCATCTGCTATATCTATAACTGTTCTTGCAGGATTATCAAGCTGCATTATTTTGTAATTTGTTTTTTTATTATTATTTTTATAATTAATTACAAATAATTTACCTGCATCATCCTGAATAAAATTATCAATTTTAATATTATTTTGCGCAAAAACAGCTAAATCGCAATTTAGTAAAAAAATAAAAAAAAAATAAAAATAAAGTTTTTTTCAGAATTTTATACAAATCATACATCCAATTTAGTAATGGGTTACTTGCTGACAGGAATCACAGAAAATTTTGAGTTTTTCTATGTTTTTAATAATTAATGATTTTTTTTCTAAAGCATGAGTAGTTAATAAATCTTCTTTTTTTAGTATACTCAAGGATTTTGTAAAAGTCTCTCTTGATAATTCCGCAAAAAAAGCCCATTCCTGATGAGTCATACCAGGTAAAAGAATACCTTCTTTTGTAATTTTTCCATGATTATCCGCTACTTCCATTAAAGCCTGAATGGTTTTTTCCAAACTTGAAGCGTTTTTATTTTTGACTCTTGTATTGGTTTTTCTTAGTCTTTGGCACATTTTTTTTAATAAAGATATGGTTATAATCGGATATTTCATTAATAAAGTCCAAAAATCATCCTTGTAAATTATTAAAAGCTTTACATCACTTAATGCAATTACATCAGCTGCTCTTGGACTTTCATCAAGGATAGACATTTCACCAAAAAAATCACCTTCTTCAAGAAGACTTACTGTAACATCCTGTAAATTATTGGCAGCCAGACTAATTTTAACTTTTCCCTGCCGGATAATATAAAATGTTTTTCCCTGATCTTCACTCATGAAAATCAAATCTCCGGCGGGATAAGATATTGGTTTACAATATCTGCTTATGTCCTCAAGACTTTTATTATCGAGCGCTTCGAAAATAAAAACATGTTTTAATGTTGTAACAAAATCATTCATTGTATAGTATCCTGTTAATAAAAATAAATAAATAATATCTTTCTTGAATTCCTCAAGTTTATTATAATAAATTTTAGTTAAGTTAGGGAAAATATTTTATGAAAGATAATTATTATTCTAATAATCGTTGGTACGATAAAGATTCTAAGATGACAGAAGTTCTTGAGCTTATAAAGACTCTTCCTGATGATGCAAAAGAACAATTGGCTGCTACTTTGATACAATTTGTTAATTTAATCAGGAGAAACAAAAGCGAAGTTGATGAAGATAATCTAAGTATTGGTAAAAACAAGACTTTGGGACTTTATAAAGCATTTAACAAAAGACGCTGGTATGATAAAAATCAGGCTTTAATGAGCGCAATGAACATTCTTGCTACTTTATCCCTGGAAGACTGTAAAAAAATTACAGAAGGACTTCTTTTGACATTAGACGAATCAAACTCAGATTCCAAGTGATTTTTGTAACAATTTATATACTATTTATTTTTTAGGTTTAAGTAGGTAATAAAAAAAGACCCCCCGATTTTATAGGGAGGTCTCTACTCGTTTTGATGATTAGCTATATTAAACTGAGAGCAATACTTGGCGCTTGATTAGCCTGAGCTAATAAGCTTGCCGAAGCTTGCTGCAATATTTGATTTTTTGTTAATGAAGCAGATTCTTTAGCAACATCAACATCTCTGATTCTGGATTCAGACGCTGACATGTTTTCCTGCTTGATAGCCAAGCTTTTGATAGCTGATTCAAGTCGGTTTTGCAATGAACCTATTGTTGACCTTCTTGTTGATACTGTATTGATAGCTGTATCAACAAGGGAAACAAAGCTTGCCGCCGCCGTAGCTGACGCAAAACTGCTACTTATACTGGTCAAGCCTAATGAACTTGAATCTGCTTTTTGCAATGGACTGCCAATTGTCAAAGTATTCAAGCTTGCGGTAGCATTTGTGCCTACTTGCAGAGAAAGTGTGGTATTGTCTCCATTCAACAATTTAATTGTGTTAAATGCAGAAGAATTTGCTATTCTGTCAATTTCTTCAATACGCGCTTGAACTTCTGATTCAATAGCTCCTCTTTCTGAGGTGGCATTTGTGCCGTTAGCAGCCTGGATAGCCAAATCTCTGATTCTTTGCAGGTTGTCTAAAACAATTCCGAGATCAGCTTCAGCCGTTTGTAAAAGGTTTACGCCTGATTGCACATTTTGTGATGCCATTGCAGCGCCTCTTGCTTGCGCTCTCAAGCTTTCGGAAATTACCATTCCTGCTGCATCATCTGCTGCGCGGTTAATCTTGTAACCCGTAGATAACCTTTCCAATGACTTGCTAATATCTCCAGTTGCCGTAGATAAACTCCTTTGCACCAAAAACGAGCTGACATTAGTGTTTACAACAATACTCATAAAGATTCTCCTTATCTTTTAGCTATACATCCTTGTACTTTCTAGTGTTGATGAATTCACTAGTTAGATTTTCTGAATATATATTAAACTTTTTCAGAGAAACTATTAATTCTAATTAGGTTAGAACTTTCTTATACTTAAGTACAGAATTTAGACGGATAAAAGTAAAATTTCCCTAATAATTTTTGCCGCTGTAATAGCTGAAACCCCGGAAATATCATAATGCGGAGAAAGTTCAACAATATCTGCTCCAACATAATTTAAATTTTTTAAAGATAAAAGCCAAAATATAAGTTCATTAAAACTCATTCCTCCAGGTTCAGGCGTCCCGACTCCACTCATAATGCCGGGATCTAAAACATCCAGATCAATTGTAAGAAAAACCGGATGATCTGAAATTTTTTCCAGTATTGCAGGAATTTGAGATTTATTATTAAAAAGAGTACTGTGATTATTCATCCATTCAAATTCTTCCTGCACGCCGGAGCGAATCCCAATTTGGATAATTCGCTGAGGTCCGATTAGGTTGGATATTTGCCTCATAACAGTGGCATGGGAAAAAGTTTCTCCCAGATAATTTTCACGAAGGTCTGCATGCGCGTCAAAATGAAGCACAATTAAATCAGGATATTTATTTAAATATGTTTTAACTGCGGGATATGTAACCAGATGTTCTCCACCAATTCCTAACCAATGTTTTTGAAAATCAAGAGTTTCTCGCGTAGCTTGAGCTATTCGGTTAAGCGCTTCCTGCTTATCTCCAAAAGGAAATTCCAAATCTCCCGCATCATAAAAAGCGATTTCGCTTAAATCTTTATTTTGATACATTGAGTATGTTTCTATTCCTTGAGAGGCAATTCTAATCATTTCCGGTCCAAAACGCGTTCCCGGCTTGAAAGAACATGTGCCGTCATAAGGCAATCCAACAAGCACCCAATCAGAATTTTCAAAATTTTCACAAGCTCCAAGCCAATTTCTGGACAAAAAAGGACCTTTTAACAATTTATATTATTTCCTACAAGCTCTTTGACAAAATTTGGAAGCGAAAATGCCGCTTTATGAATCTCTCTGTTATAATATCCTGTTTCTTCTTCAATATTAGCCGCCAAAGTTTCATTAATAATATTAATATCATTAATATTATCTGAACAAAAAGCCCAACACCAGTAACCTCCTGGATAAGTTGGAATAGGCGCAACATAAGTTTTAACAATAGGGAAAATCTTTCTTAATAAAAGATAAATCAAACCTGCTTCACGTTTGTTTGCTATGGGTGATTCAGTTTGAGCAACCATTATTCCGTTAGGTTTTAGAGCTTTTTTTACATTATAATAAAAATCCTCGGTGAATAAACCTTCACCTGGTCCTAAAGGATCAGTAGAATCAATTATAATAATGTCAAAACAATCTTTTTTTTCAGCAATATAAGCAACGCCATCACGTATTTGAATATCCACACGCGGATCCTTTAATTTTTTTGCTATTGTCGGTAAAAATTCGCAACAAGCATCTATAACCATATTATCAATTTCACATAAAGTCAGATTCTTAACGGAAGGATATTTAAGAATTTCTCTGACTGTGCCACCGTCACCACCGCCTATTATGAGAATTTCTTCAGGATTTGTATGAGTCAACATAGGAATATGACTAATCATTTCATGATAAATAAATTCATCTTTTTCCGTAGTCATTATCGCGCCATCCAAAAGAAGCACCCGCCCAAAAAATTCTGTTTCTATAATATCTATAGATTGAAACTTCGATACTGCATGATATAAAGTGTTTTTAACTTTTAAAGAAATACCTATATTTTCCTGTTTTTCTGTAAACCAAAGATCCATTTCACTTAAGTTCCCTTTCTTAAAGTAGGTAACAAAAAATTTTTACGTTTTTGTCATTCTGAAGGAACGAAAGCGACTGAAGAATCTCATAATCGTTCTTGCGATCCTTCGCTACGCTACAAAATGCGGACAACACCGCCTGCTTCGCGCTCAGGATGACAGATGAAAATTTATTGTTCATTACTTATAATTTTCTTACTCATAATTTTAGCAAAAAAATTATATTTTTTTAATTTTTAGCAGGTTATTTTGTGATTTAATAAAAATTAATCTAAAACATTAAGAAAATCTATATTTTATAATATATTGCTTATATTAAATTTATAATTTTAAATAGAGAAAATTTCTTAGCAATTATAAAAAAAATTTAATTTAAAGGTGGTCTAATTATGATAAAAAAAGAAAATAAAGAAAAAAACTCTAAACAAAACGAAAATGATAATCCAAATAATGAAACTGAGTCAAATAATATTTTTGCTCAAGGCATTGAACCCAATAATAATGAAAAAATAGAGCAACAATTAGAAGAAAATAATCAATTAAAGCTTGAAACACTTAAAAATCAATACTTAAGACTTGCGGCTGATTTTGATAATTATAGAAAAAGACATGCTCAGGAAAGAGAATGTTTGCTTAAATATGGAGCAGAAGATACTTTAAAGAAATTATTACCCATTTTAGACACTTTTGAAAGAGCTCAAAAGTCAATATCAGAAATGGATGATCCTGTCAAAATTAAAGAAAGCTTTGAAGTCCTTCAAAAACAATTTTTAGAGGCTTTAGAAAAAATTGGTCTCCAAAAAATAGAAACTGTTGGAAAAGAATTTGATCCTATGTATCATGAAGCTGTAATGCAAACATCTACGGATGAATATCAGGATCATACTATTATTGCTGAATTGCAAAGCGGTTATAAATTGCATGATCGAGTAGTAAGACCAGCTTTAGTTAATGTAGCGGTTAATTAATAAATATTAAGAAGGATTAAAATGACTAAAAAGGACTATTACGAAACATTAGGAGTATCCAGAGATGCTGCTAAGGATGATATAAAGAGGTCTTTTAGAAAAAAAGCAAGGGAACTTCATCCGGATGTTAATAAAGAACCTGATGCAGAAGAAAGATTCAAAGAGCTTGGTCAGGCGTATGAAGTTCTTATGGACGATGAAAAACGCGCTATGTATGACAGGTATGGTCATGATGGTTTAAAAAATGCCGGTTATGACTTTACAGGTCCTTTTGATTTTGGTTTTGGCGATTTGAGCGAAATTTTATCGAGCTTTTTTGGTTCCGGATTTGGAGGCGGCACAAGACGAAGAGCCAATGCTCCTACCAGAGGAAGCGATTTAAGACTGGACCTGGCAATAAGCTTTGAAGAAGCAATATTTGGCACAGAAAAAAATATTGAGATAAATCATTTGGAAACCTGCGCAAGTTGTAATGGATCCGGAATGGAACCTGGCACTACTCCGGTAACTTGCGGCACATGCAAAGGAGCCGGACGTATACAACAAATAGCCCAAACTATTCTAGGCAGTTTTACTCAGGTTTCTACCTGTCCGCAATGTATGGGTTCAGGAAAAATTATTTCATCTCCCTGCAAAAATTGCTCTGGTCAAGGACGAAAAGAAGTATCAAAAATTATAAATATTAAAATTCCAAAAGGTGTTGACAGTGATACTAAGCTAAGAATTAATGCAGAAGGAGATGTTGGCAAAAATAGCGGTACTTCCGGAGATTTATATGTTGTCCTGTTAATTAAACCTCATAAAATTTTTAAAAGAGAAGGTGTAAATATTTATCTTGAACTCAATATAAGTTTTTCACAGGCAGTACTTGGAGATGAAATAGAAATTGATACTGTTGACGGAAAAAAACCAATGAGAATTTATCCTGGAATACAGACTAATACAGTATTGACAATTAAAGGAGCCGGGGTTCCTTATTTAAACAATCCATCCAGAAGAGGAGATCAATTTGTTAAAATAAATCTTGTTACTCCGACTAATCTTACAGAAGAAGAAAAAAGATTATTCCAGAGACTGTCTGAAATTCAAAAGGAAAGAATGCAAAAAAACACCAGGGACTCTATTTTGAATAAAATAAAAGATGTTTTTTCTACTACTTAAAAAATTACAATATTTAAAAAATGGAATTTATTATATGAAAAAATTTTGTAATCAAAAAAATATTAATAAATTGTCATCGCGAGGCTACTACGTAGCCATGACGATCTCAGCAACGTTTATGAGATTGCTTCGTCATTTCATTCCTCGTAATGCTCGTAATGACAGAAGAACGTTTTTACAAATTAGTATCATAAGCGGTTTTATTTTTGTTTTTGCTTTTGTACTTCCAACTTTTGGAACTGAACTGCCAAAACCAATATTAAATTATATAAAAACCGATTTTCCAAAAGTTAATGTCAGATTTGACGGACTTATAGAACTGCCTGACGGAACGGCTTATTTACCGGTTTTTCCTCTTAGCTATGCGGATGTGGAAAATCCTACAGAAATTATTACAACAATACCTGAAAATTCAAATTTTTCTTCAAAACCTAATTTAATACTTTTTGCAAATAATTTTTCTTTATTAAAAATTATTAAAATGCCAGGACAGTCTCCCACTCTATTAAGCAGTAATAAAATTCCTCTTAAAGTCAAGCTGGGTCTTTTGCCTCAGGATTTGATCGTTCCAGAAAATCTTGTTATTCCGCCAGAATTACGAATAATACTTGGAGATTTAAAAATTCCAATTAAAGGTGAAGAAAATCAAGAAAAAATAATAGGCAAAATCAATATTTTTGAAAATCAGGACAATCCAAAAACGCCGGATTCAATAACCGCAATAACTCAACCTATTATACCTACTATAGATCCACAACTGAATGATCTTTATAATAAAACTTTTTATATAACCAATTTAAAATCAAAACAGATTTATATTGTTTATCCTTTTATAGGCAGACCTTCAAAGACTATTGAACTGTCTTCCATTCCTTCTGATATGATAATGACAGATGATGGGAGATATTTACTTGCTACGGGTTTGTCCTCAAATAAAGTATCTGTCATTGACACATTAAATAATTCATTGGCAAGAGAGCTAAATGTCGGCAGTCTGCCAATATCAATAGTAATTTCAAAAGATATGGAAAGAGCATACATTGCTAATAAATCTTCTTCGAGTATTTCTGTTGTTGATCTAAAAAATATGGAAATTATTCAAACCGTAAATATTATCGGATTTCCTTCTAATCTTGCATTATCAGAGGATTCTAAAAATTTATTTTATAGCGATGCAGCTACAGGCAAGATTTTTAGAGTAAGCGCCATAGATAAAAGAGAAGTTGACTTGGTTACTCAGGCAAATAATGTTTCAAAAATAAGTTTATTTAATAATTATTTATTTATTTTGAGCAGGACAGATAATGCTTTAATTGTATATGACCTAAAAAAAGATAAATTAATTAAAACAATCAAAGTGGGCAATAAACCTGTTGATATTAAAATTTCAAAAAATAAAAATAAATTATATGTTTTATCAGCAGGCTCAGACAGTTTAAATATAATGGATATTTCTACACTTGAAATTTCAAAAACAATAGCTCTAAAAAGCAATGGATTCCCAAAAAATATAAATATAATAGATTCAACAAATAAAGCTTTAATTTCAAGTGTTAATTCTTATGAAATAGTCATTGTAAATCTGGATCAGGAAGAAATAACCGGTTATTTGCCAATAAGCGTTACCATAGGCTCGCTGGTAGTATCAACAAAATAAAAACAAAACCCTCTCTTTTGCTAGCTAAATATTTTTTATTATATGCCTCAGCAACCAGCTAGGGTATTTTTAAAACTTTATTATTAACTTACAAGTCCAATGGATTTTTTTAAAGCATTGTAAAATCATAATTTATACCACTATTAAATTAATTTTTGGATTTTCTTTAAATTATGAACAGCTTAATTGCTTTATATATTTTTATAGCATTTTTAATTTTCGGTATTGCTTTTATTTCTTATATTATTCCCCAAGAATATATCGGTTATTTCCCTTTTGAAATATTTTATCATTCAATATTTGAAGGATTAATAGCCTTAATAACTTTATTTATATTTATAAAAGCCAATAATTTATACTCCAAAACCGGGGATAAAAGGATAGGAATTATTGCAGGAGGATTTTTAGCCGGAAGTTTGCTTCAAATGTCGCATGCTATTGTATCATATATATTTCCTTATTATATTTTCAAAATCACAAAAACTTCCTGTTTAATGTATGAAATAGGATCCCATGAATTTTTTTATCTGTTATTTGGCAGATGGTTTTTTTCGATCTCTATATTTATGAGTATTTTTGCCGCAGAACCATTTTTTCAGACAATTAAAAATTTTCGACGAAAAATATATATTGGATTTTTTTCTTTTGCTTTTTTAATAATACTGCTTGATATAATTATAAGTCCTTTTTTAGCAAGAATTCCGGAATATGTATGTAAATCTACATATTTGAGCGATTCTTTAGAAATAGTGGATAAAGCTCTTTTTATTATTGCGTCTTTTATTTATATGGACAGAAGATTGATTTGCAAGCAGAATATATTGTCAAAATTTAATCTTGGTCTTCTTGTGCTCGGAATAGGACAATTATTTTTTGTAACTCCCGAATATTTCAGGACAGTACAAAGTATTTTGGGACATATAATAAGAATATCCGGATTTTCGCTAATATTTTTAGGTCTTGATGATATTATTTCAATTGATATTCGTTACAGTGAGAGTTTTAAACAGAGATTATCAGCCTATTTATCGTTATTTTTAATTATTTTCTATATAATTTTTTCTTTATTTAGATTTATAATATTTGATATTGAACCTTCTCCTCTGTCTCCTTATGTTTTTCTGGAATTTTTTGTTGTAGCAACTATTATCCAATATATACTTGCTACAAATCTTACAAAACCAATCACGCATGTTATGGAAGGAATTGAAAAATTTAAACCGGGAGAAAAACCTGAAAAAATAACCATAATGTCAAATGATGAAATAGGACTGCTTACAAAAAAATTTAACGAACTTACGGAATTAGTATGGAAATATACACAGGAATTATTATCAATACAAAAAACTGAAACTAAACAAAGAGAGGAAATTGAAGAAATAAGAAAGACATTTATAGCTACTTTGACGCATGATTTGAAAAGTCCTCTTATTGCAGAACAAAAAGCAATTGAATTTATGCTGTCAAAAAATCCTGAAACTCCTGTAAAAAATTATTTTGAGTATCTTGAAGATATTCATAAAACAAATGAAGAACTTTTAAGAATAGTAAACAATTTAGCAGCTGTTTATCACTATGAATCAGGTATACCAGAGTTAAGATTTGAAGCGCAAAATATAAGCGCTATGATAAATGATACGGTTAAATCTTTAATATACCTTGCAAAAGATAAAAATATAGAGATTACGGTTGATATCAACAAGGATTTACCTTTGGTTATGGTTGATAAACTTGAAATTAACAGAGTTTTAATAAATTTAATAAGTAATGCCATTAAACATACTGAAAAAAACACAAAAGTAAAAATTGCAGCTCAAAGAACAGGAAATGAAGTTGTAGTTTCTGTAAGTGATAATGGGTCTGGTATTTCTGAATCAATAAGCCCTAAAATATTTCAAAGATATCCTACAGCTAAAAGAGAAATAGGCACAGGGCTTGGGTTATATTTATCCGCCAAAATCGATGGGCGTTTC
>JAZDPZ010000027.1:0-34930 GCA_043797105.1 bacterium
AGACGTAACGCTATGTTTTTGTAAAAAATTTTTCTTCCAAGAAAAATCAAAACGAAGCCATGCGGTTTTCAGCCTCGTTTTTTATATAATTCTTTCAAATATTGTCTATTTTTTGAACTTTTGCTATCAAAGTTCCGTAAAAAAATTTTTAAAGGCGAGATTATTCTCGCCTTTAAGTTTATTTATTTCCCTTATTATAAAAGTATTAAACTTTAGTGCATAAGGAAGGCGCTATTATTATAAATTTTCTGACCAAATTTTTGTCCCACTGAATACCAGCGCCGGTTCTTAAAATATCAATAGCCTTATCCGCATTCAAAGCTTTTCTGTAAGGTCTATCACTTACCATAGTATGAAATGCATCTGCAATACTTACTATTCTTGCTCCAAGCGGAATATTTTCTTCTTTTAATCCTTTTGGATAACCTGTTCCATCCCAGTGTTCATGATGATATTCAACTATTGGAATTAAATCTCTAAGTGACTGTATAGGTTCTAAAACTTTTTTTACGCCAATAGTCGGATGTTGTTTCATTATTTCCCATTCCTGCTCTGTTAATGAGGATGGTTTTCTTAAAATTGACTCTGAAATACCTATTTTACCAACATCATGGAGCAAAGCCCCTAATTTTATACGTTTAACTTCAGCTTCAGGAAGATTCAATACTCTTGCAAGAGCTTCAGAATATCTTGACACAGCCTGCGAATGACCTCTTGTATAAGCGTCTTTTGCGTCAATCGCTCCAGCTAATGAAGTTACAACATCAAGAATATGACTGCTTGAAGATAAACTTTCACTATGAAATCTTTTAACCAATTCATCTTCGAAATTTAAACCCCATTGTGAATGTTTTTTTGCAATAACAGCAGCAAGAGAATCAAGAGCCATTTCATTCCAAAAATCAATATCCTGAGCGTTTATAATAGCAGAAGCACCGTTTTGATATTCTTTACTCTTTGATATAAGCATTGCCTGCTCAGTAAGTATCAGGAGTTTTTCCTGGTCTTTTGTGCAGTTTGGGTATGTTGCAATTCCAATACTTACTTTTATTTGTCCTACATCATCCACAAGGCAGCATGAAATAGAATGATTAAGATATTCTGCTATTTTGCAGGCTTCAGTATTATTTGTAAGCGGTAAAATAACTGCAATTTCATCACCGCCATACCGTCCTGCAATATCTGTATTACGAATATTTTGTCTGATTTTTTCAGCAACCAAACAAATTATTTCATCGCCTTTTGCATGTCCATATTCACGATTTATTTGAAAAATATTATTTACATCAAATATCATTACAGAAACAGGGCTTCCATTATTTTCAGCTTTTTTTATTTCTAATTTCAGCTTTTCCTGAAAATCCCTATGATTTTTTAAACCTGTTAAAGTATCAATATTTATATCCTGACTCACTTTTTCGCTTAATTGTTTGTTTATAATTAATAAAGCCAAATAATTAGTCAAAATATTGAGAAAATCATCATTTTGCTGATTCCTCGATGAAAAACCAGCAATAAAAATACCTGCGCATTCATCCTGATTTATAAGAGGAATAATCACTCCCGGTGAATTATGCAAATGAGGTATATTTATAAAATTAATCCCGTTAATATTTTTTTTTGTTTTAGATATAAAACTTTGGGTTATAGGATTTTGAGTATTATTGAGAAGAATTTTAGAAGAATAAATATTATCTATATGATCTATAAGTCTGATATTAATACAATTTGACTGTTTATTTACAAGCCCGAATCCGGTAAAGCTATAACCCAGCTTGTTTATAGCAATAGCATGAAGACAATTAAGCACCTCTTCAACAGTTTTTTTGTGTTTTGCTATTTTACAAAAATCAGTAAAAACCTCTAAAGGATCAATATTATTACTTTGTTGTCCATAAAATCTCTGCAAATAATTATAACCTCCATAAAGGCGGTTAGCTGTTTTTCTAAGAGTAATCGGATTACTCTTGGCAGAGGGACTTAATTTATTTGCGCTTTCATTTTCTGATATTTCTTGACTGTAGCCCACCTTTGTACCCCTTTATTTAATTAACTCTCTAATCTAAATAATAAATAATGACTATCTAACCATTCCTAATAATTAAAAAAAATATTAATAAATTAAAAACCTCTAAAGTGTTTGAATAACACTAAATTATTTAATTTATATACAATATTTTACACTAATTTGGGATTACATGCTAATACAATTTTATTATCCTATAATAATAAAATAATAATAATAACTTTAAATCTAAATATACTCAAACTTCCTGGTTATGTTAATTTTTTGTAAAAATTTTATAACCGCTAAAAATATATTAGCAAAACCATTATGCTTGCAGTATAAATATAAAAATTTAAAAAACTATTGCAATCTTGTATTTAATAAAGTATAAATTATTATCAATGGATAAAATTAATTTTAGCATTATTAATAAGGTAGAAAATATAAGGAAATTATATGGGTAGAAAAGGAGAAAATTATTGGCTAAAAACAGGTCAAAATGTGGGATTAATTCCACATCCAAAATCATTCAAGGATACCTAGCGTCTCATGATAATGTTTTGAGACTTAATAATAAACAGGAAAATTTTAATAATGAATTTTTCTGCTCTGGCAATTTAGAAATAGCTGATGAATACAAAGAATTAAAAATTGCCACCCCTATTTTGGATGCATTAGAAAATTATATAAATAATCCCTCAGTGCCACTTCATATTCCAGGTCATGCCAAAGGCGAAGGGATTTTTCCTAAATTTAAAAAACTTATCGGTCAAAGAGCTATTAGTCTGGACACTACGGATGAATTTGATAATCTTGGCACTTTGCATCCTGCTGACGGTCCAATAGCAAAATCTCAGGAATTAACAGCGCAAACTTTTGGAGCATCAAAGTCTTTTTTTCTAATAAATGGCTCTACTGTAGGCAATTTGGCTTTAGCGCTGACAGCAACAAAAGAAAATCAAAAAGTAATAATAGGTCGAAACTGTCATCGGTCTGTTATTAGCGGTTTAGTGTTTACCGGCGCGAATCCAATATGGGTTGTTCCTGAAAGACTTGATGAATGGGGTATTTGGGGAGCTATAAACCCTCAGGAAATAAAGAGACTTCTTGATAAAAATCCTGATGTCGGCTTAGTATGGATTACAAATCCTACTTATGAAGGAGTAGTCAGTGATATTGCCTCGATTTCTTCTATTTGCAAAGAAAAAAATGTTACTTTAATTGTTGATGAAGCTCATGGATGTGTTTGGAAATTTAATAAAAATCTTCCAACATCAGCTCTTGATAATGGAGCTGACGCGGTTGTTCATTCCATGCATAAAACAGGCGGAAGTTTTTCGCAAAGTTCTGTTTTGCATCTTGGAAAAAATAGCAGTATTAATCCGGATGAACTGGAAACTAATCTTAGAATGCTTCAATCAACAAGTCCTTCCTATATACTTCTTGCTAGTTTAGATGCGGCAAGGGCATATTTATCAAGTCAATTTGGACTAAATCAACTGGGAAATGCCGTAGAAAATGCTAATTTAATTAGAGAAAGTCTTAACACACTGCCTGGAGTTAAATGTCTTTCTCCAAAAAATAATATTTTTATAGATCCCACAAAAATTTATCTTAAAATAGACGGTTTAAGCGGTAAAAGACTTGAAAGCATTCTTGAAATTGAATATCATATAGAAGTGGAAGCTGCTACGGATGTTGGTATTTTAGCCTTGTCAAACATAGGAAATACACACGGCGAACTGGAATATTTTTGGGAATGTATTAAATCTATAGTAAACAGCAATTATTCAGATATTACATATCTTGAAAAAATAAAATACATGCCTTTCCATATTCCGGAAATTGTATGTACTCCAAGAGCAGCGTATATGAGCCAAAAGGAAAAAATTCCTTCAAAAGAATGCATAGGAAGGATTTGCGCTGAAATTATCGCAGAATGTCCTCCAGGTATTCCTATTCTCATGCCGGGCGAAAAAATTACGCTTCAGCATCTACCCTATCTTACAAAAAAAGAATCAATATGTGTAGCTAAGGTGCCTAAGGCACATTCTAAGGTTTCCAATCCTTCCAATCAATGTCATTCAGAGGGCTTTAGCCCGAAGAATCTCACCTGCGACGATAAAAATGAAAATTAATACTATTTATAAAAAATACTTAATATTATTAATATTTGTATTAAATCTTGTTTTAGGAAGTGTAATGCTTTCTTCCGGGGTTTGGAATGTTAATGTTTCGGAAGAAAATAATACCTCTATTATAAAATTTGCTCAGGTTTCAGATATTCATCTCGACTTAAAAGCAAGAGAAGACTGGAATAAAAGATTACTTATATATTCAAAACAATTATTACAGGATGCAATAGATCAGATTAATGGCATTAAAGATATTGATTTTGTTGTTTTTTCAGGTGATATGATAAATAGTCCTTCGGAATCAGCTTTTATGACATTCATTAAAATGGCTAATACACTTAAAGTTCCATGGTATGCTGCAATGGGAAATCACGATATAGGCATCAAAAGCGAGTTTAATAAGTCAAGATTTTTAAATATTTTAAATCAAAAAAATAAAAATTTTAAAAGCAACAATCCTTATTACAGCTTTGTTCCTAAAAAAGGTTTTCTTGTGATAGTAATGGATGGGGTTATTGGTAACAAAATAATAGCAAACGGTTTTTTCAGTAAAGAATCTTTAATCTGGTTAGAAGCACAACTCAAAAATAATAAAGACTCAAAAATTATTATAATACAGCATTTCCCAATTATTGAACCTTTTAAAAGCAGCTCACACAGAGTAATAAATGCAAGGGAATATCTTGAAATACTTAATAAATATCATAATGTTCTAGCTGTTTTAAGCGGGCATTATCATGCCACAAAAATTATAAGACTTTGTAATGTAATTCATGTCAGCACGCCTGCTTTGGTGGAATATCCTAATGCGTTTAGAGTAATAACTATCAAGGACAAAGATAATGAAACAGAACTTGACTTTGTATTTAAAGAAACAAGATTAAAAAATTTACAGGAAAAAAGCAAAAAAAGATCAAAATCTTATAAACTTTTGTATGGAGAGGAATCAGACAGAAATGCAACTGTTATAATTGACAAAATTAACAGAAACAGTGTGGATTTGAGGCAATAATAAGAAAAAACAGGTTAAATATAAAAATGGAATGCGCTAAAAATACTAAAAATAAATCTCATATATTTGTAATTTCCGGACCTTCAGGAGTAGGGAAAGGCACGCTTTTATCAATGCTGATCAAAAAACATCCTGAAATTTCCCTTTCTATTTCTGTTACAACAAGAAAGCCCAGACATAAAGAAACTGACGGAGTTAATTATTTTTTTACTGCAAAAGAAATTTTTGAAAATTTGATTAAAGAAGAAAAACTGCTTGAATGGGCAGAATTTGCCGGAAATTATTATGGGACTTATCTTAAAACAGTTGAAAAAGCTTTATCTGAAAATAAAGACATAGCCCTTGAAATTGATGTTAAAGGAGCTGTTCAGATCAAGGAAAAAATAAAAGAAGCTGTGCTTATTTTTATAATGCCTCCTTCTATGGAAGAATTACAAACAAGATTATTTAAAAGAAGCACTGAGTCAAAGGAAATAATAGAAAAAAGGCTTGCTGTTGTCACAAGTGAGATTGAAAGTAAAAAAGAATTTGATTATGAAATAATAAATGAAGATTTAGATGAAGCTTTGAGAAATTTAGAAGCAATAATATTAGCTGAAAGATGCAGAATTACAGATACACAATAAAATGATATTAACAGGCAAAAAAATATTAGTTGGAATAACCGGCGGAATAGCTGCTTATAAAACCTGTGAGCTTGTCAGAGAGCTGATTAAACTTGGCGCTGATGTTAAAGTAATCATGACAAAAGCAGCTAGAGAATTTGTTACAGAGACGACTCTCAAGACTTTAAGCAAAAATCAGGTTTATTGCGAGCAATTTTCTATAGAAAATTGGCAGCCGGAACATATTAGCCTTGCGGATAATGCTGATTTGCTTATTATAGCTCCTGGTTCTGCCAATACAATAGGGAAAATAGCTAACGGCATTTGTGATAATCTCTTGACTTCACTGGTAATTGCCTTTAAAAAGCCTATTATTATAGCTCCTGCTATGAATTGCAACATGTGGAACAATTATTTTGTGCAGAAAAACCTTACTGTTCTTGAAAATATTGGATTTCATATAATTCAGCCGGAAGTTGGAGAACTTGCCTGCGGATATGAAGGCGCCGGAAGAATGGCTAATATACAAAAAATTATTAATAAAGCCATTGAATTACTGGAGAAAAAAACCTTTCTAAAAGGAAAAAAAATAGTTGTTACTGCCGGAGGCACCAGAGAAAATATTGATCCTGTCAGATATATCGGCAACCATAGTTCGGGTAAAATGGGTATAGCTCTTGCTGATGCAGCTTTTGAATCAGGGGCTGAAGTAAGCTTAATTTCTACAGTAAATATAAATATTAAAAAATTTTACAAAGTTATTTATGTTGAATCTGCTCAGGATATGCTAAATGCAACAAAAGATGAATTTATAAACGCGGATATTTTAATAATGGCGGCAGCTGTAGCTGATTATAAACCTAAATGCAAAGCTGAACATAAAATAAAAAAAAAAATTAGCTGAAACATTAAGCCTGGAATTAATTAAAAATCCGGATATATTAAAAGAAATTTCAAAAATTAAAAAAACAAATCAGTTAATTATAGGTTTTTGCGCTGAAACAGACAATTTAATAAATAATGCTAAAAAGAAACTTCAGGAAAAAAATCTTGATTTCATTGCAGCAAACGATATTTCTAATAAAGAAATTGGTTTTAATAGTGATTATAATTCTGTTATACTTATAAATAAAGCAGGTGAAACTGTAGAAATATCTAAAACAACCAAAAAAGAGCTTGCTGGAATTTTATTAAATAAAATTGCGGAGGTGGTAATACCACCTAACTTATGTCAACGATTATAAAGCTTTGAAGAAATAGACCAAGTTTAAAATTATCTGTCATCATTGAAGCCCTATTAAAATTGGAGATCAATTTTTTATATGACAACAGAATTACTCATATTAATGGTTCTTTTTGAGGAAAAAAGCACTATTTACGGACTAAAACAAAAAATAGAAAAACTTTTTTCTTTATTTTTAAAAATTAGTTTTGGCACAATTCATCCGGCTTTAAAAAAACTTGAAGAAAATAAATATGTTTTACTTAAAGCAAAAACAAGTTCCGGTGGACAGAAAAGCTCTTTATATTCAATAACAGAAGAAGGAAAAGAGTATTTTACAGATTTAATGATAGAAAATTTGCCGGATAATCCGACTATAGCCAATCAACTTGTTAATATTAAACTTATGGGATTATCAAGAGTTGACCCAGAATCTCAAAAGCTGACTTTAGATTCAATTTTGCGATATCTTGAAAATCAAAAAATAAAAGCTAAAAATTTGCGGGCTGATTTTGAAGATATAGAAAATAAAATTCAGCAAAAAGTAATTAATTATAATATCCAAAGAATTTTAGAAGATATTCAGTATATTCAAAAAATTTCAGAAGATATTTGCTGGATTAATTCATTAATTTAAAATTATTGCCGATAAAAAATAAAAAAAGGGCTTTCGCCCTTTCTATAAAAGCAGAGGATTAATGATAACTTTTAAAATTTAATTCAAACTTTTAAAATCCTAAAATCCAAAGAATTTTTTAATGCTTTTACCTACGCTTTTTACAGCATTAACTACTTTTCCGCCAACTTTTATTATTCCCTTAGTTATAGGACTAGCTAATATTTTTTTAACTATAGGGCTGCTCATTAATTTTTGCACAAATGGTAACTTCGATGCCCAGCCTAATAAAGGTCCTCCAAAATACCATGCTGCTGCTGTTATTAGTCCTGTTTTAAGTAAATTTTTTAATATACTGCTTTTTGTCTTTGGCGCTTCTGTTTGACCATAATCCATATTGTATCCGCCATACATGTATGGATTATAATTATTATCTCCGTAAATATCAAAACCATTATTATATGGGTTATAAACACTTGTTTGACCATAAATATTAGAACCAGAATTATATGGATTATAATTACCTAAACCATTACCATAAACACCTGTTTGACCGTAAATACTGCCCTGAGGCAAGTATAAATTTACGTTTCCATTAATTTGAAAATTTTGATACATAAAAGTTACCCCCTGCTTGCTTTTAATTAAAAATTAACAAATTCTGTGCCTAAGGCACCATAAGCTTCCAATCATTCCGATTTTGGAAAAATTGATGAATTTAAGGAAGCGGCTCAACCGCATGAATATATTGCTTTTATATTTAAAAAAGGATTTTTTTGGATTTAGATAAGAAAAAATATTTCAGACTAAAATACCTTATTCATAAAATTTTTTACTTTTTTGCCTATTTTCTTTACTGTATCAAATACTGCTTTTGTAACACCACTTTTATTAAGAATAAATCCAAAAGGTAGCGCGGCTTTTCCTAAAGGAATACAAGCTCCATACGCCAAAGCTTCTTCAAAATCACTTGCTTTTGTACGCTTTTTCTTGTGTCCGCCATTATCATGCCTGTATTGATCAGGACAATTCCAATTTGCATAAACAAATAAAGGATTAATATAAGTGTTATACTGGCTACCTCTATTGTAATTCCAGGGATTGTTACCAAAATTAATATTTTGAAAAACATTACAATTTCTGTAATTATAGTTATTTCGAAAACTTGGATACATAATTCCCCCCTGCTTAAAATTTTTCAACTATTTTTTTACTCAAAAAATCAATAATAATATTTTTTGCTTAAATTTCGTTTATTATTAAGTGGGTAACAATAAATTTTATACACCCACCCCTTACCCCTCCCTCGATGGAGGGGAACTAGACTAGGGTAGGGCTATGCCCCCTACACCAAACTCTTTTTTTTAAAAGGTGAAAATTTATTGTTCATTACTTAGGTCATTGTTAGATAAAGAAATTCACCACAATTAATAAATTTTTTAAATTAATAAACTTTTTAAAATTCCTAAGAAAAAAATACCCCTATAATTTTTATTTTTTTAATTAAATTAATAAGTCATTGCGAGCAAAGCTAAGCAATCTCAGAATTAAACACTCATGAAATTCTTCAGGCTCACGCCCTCTGGAATGACAAAATAATCTTAATTAATGTACTTTTAATCTTTCTACTCATAAATTCCCCTCCGCTGTAAAAATTCTTTTTTTAAGCTTATTCGTTATTTAATTTTCTACCCACATATATAAAAACAAATAAAATAGAAAAATTGCTATTATTTATTTAATTTAAAGAAAACAGCAACATTTTTTTACAATTTTATTTAAAACTTAGCTATTAATTAATTAAGCGTTTTTTAACGCGTTAGCTCCGCCTACGATTTCAAGAATTTCTTGTGTGATTGATGCTTGTCTGGCTTTATTGTACACAAGAGTTAAATGCTGGATCATATCACCGGCATTTTTTGTAGCAGCTGCCATAGACGCTGATCTTGCTGCCAGTTCACTTGCTGAAGCTTCAATTAACGCTTGATATACTCTATTTGACAAATAAAGAGAAACTATTTTCTGTAAAATTACTTCTGGTCTCGGCTCAAAAATCATTTCAGCAGAAGGCTGATTTTTTTCCTTTTTTTTCTCTTCAGACAAGCTTTTTACAGGCAACACCTGCCATAACTGCGCTTCAAAAGAAACCATTGAGTTAAAACGAGTTGTTATAATTTCAATTTTATCAATTTCTTCTCTTACAAAATATTCTGCGATATCTTCCACAATTACATTTGCCTGTCCTGATGTAGGAACAACAGGCATTCTGATATAAGTCTCCGCAATATCAATTTTAGCCCTTTTTAAAGCATTTAAACCTTTTAATCCAACTACAAAAACTTTAGCGCTGATGCCGTCTTTCTCAAGTTCATGCATTCTGGACAAAGTTTTTTTTACTAAATTAGCATTATAAGCTCCGGCAAGTCCTCTATCCGAGGTAATTACAAGCAAACCAACGGTTTTAGGTTCACGATATTTTAAAAGAGCAGGATAATTATCAATAGCTTTACCGGTTTGAATATTAATATTGTTAATTTCCGGTTTAGCTGCCAAAAGTCTTTGAAAAGCTTTTAATAACTCATTAGAAAATGGTCTTGAAGCTTTTACTTTATTTTCTGCTTTTTTAACCTTGGCAACTGCAACCATCCTCATTGCTTGGGTAATTTTTTGAGTATTTTTAACGCTTTTTATTCTTCTTTTTATGTCTTTTAAATTAGGCATAAATCTTTTTAGTTCCCTGGTTCTGTAAATACAACGTCTCTAAATTTTTCCAGACTGGAATACAAGCTTTCTTCTTCATTTTTATCCAGTTTATTTCCTGCATTTAATTTTTCCTCAATATCATGAAGATTTGCTGTAAGATAATCAAACCATTTTTGCTTAAATTCAGGAATTTTATCATTATTAATATTATCCAAAATACTTCTATTAGCCGCAAAAAGTATTGTGTATTCCTGAGCTACTGAAAGAGGCGAATATTGAGGTTGTTTAAGCACTTGGAGCAGTTTTTGTCCTCTTTTTAACTGATCCTGGGTAGCTTTATCAAGATCGCTTGCAAATTGCGCAAATGCTTCCAATTCTCTATATTGAGCAAGATCAAGTCTTAACTTTCCGGCTACAGATTTAATAGCAGGTGTTTGAGCAGCGCCGCCAACTCTTGATACAGAAATTCCAGCATTAATAGCCGGTCTGATTCCGGCATTAAAAAGATCTGTTTCAAGGAAAATTTGACCATCTGTAATACTGATTACATTAGTTGGAATATATGCGCTCACATCTCCTGCCTGAGTTTCAATAATTGGAAGAGCTGTCATACTTCCACCGCCCAACTTATCAGAAAGTTTAGCCGCTCTTTCAAGTAATCTTGAATGCAGATAAAAAACATCACCGGGATAAGCTTCTCTGCCGGGAGGTCTTCTAAGAAGCAAACTCATTGTTCTATAAGCCCAGGCATGTTTTGTAAGGTCATCAAAAATAATCAAAACTGATTTGCCTTGCTCCATAAATTCTTCACCCATTGAAGCTCCTGCAAAAGGAGCTAAATATTGCAAAGGAGCTGTTTCGCTAGCTGCAGCAGAAATTACAATAGTATAATCCATAGCTCCGTTTTCTTCCAAAACTTTTACAATTTGAGCAATTGAACTGGTCTTTTGACCAATAGCAACATATATACATATAACGCCATAATTTTTCTGATTTATTATTGTATCTATTGCAATAGATGTTTTACCTGTTTGTCTGTCTCCTATGATTAACTCTCTTTGTCCTCTTCCAATCGGAGTTAAAGCGTCAATAGCAGTGATACCTGTTTGAAGCGGTTGATGAACAGATCTTCTTTGAACAATACCAGGTGCAATTTTTTCAATAGCTCTGGTTTTATCTGAATGAATCGGACCTTTGCCATCAAGAGGTTCTCCCAGAGGATTTATAACCCTACCAATCAAACTATCTCCCACAGGAACAGATGATATTTTTCCTGTAGTTTTAACAATCATTCCTTCCTTGATAAATCTGTATTCACCAAGTACAACCACGCCTACATTATCTTCTTCGAGGTTAAGCACTAGACCAATAGTGCCATGTCCATCCTGAAATTCTACTAATTCGCTTGACATGGCTTTTCTCAATCCATAAATTCTTGCTATACCATCGCCCACTTCAATAACAGTACCAATATCAGATACTTCCAGTACGCTTTCGTACTGTTCAATTTTATTTCTAATTATTGAGCTTATTTCATCTGGTCTAATACCGGTCATAGTTTATCCCTCTAAATTAACTGTTTCTTCATATTTTCCAATTTTGTTTTTATGCTGCCATCAATAATTCTATCTCCAACTTTTATTATCATGCCAGCTATAATATCTGAATCAATTTTTGGTTCTAATTCTATTTTCATATTAAAAAGTTCTTCAAGTTGATTTTTAACTTTGTTTTTTATATCGTCTTCTATTTTTATTGCTGTAATTACTTGCGCAACAACAATATTTCTCTTTTGATTCAAAATTTTATGATAATGCTCTACTATAAAAGAAAAAATAAAAATTCTATTTATATCTAAAAGCAGTTTAAGCAAATTTATAATATATTGTGAGATAAAATTTTTGAATATACTGTCAATAACATCTTTTTTGTCTTTTAAAGGAATTATAGGATGTTCTAAAAATTTAACCAATTCTTTATTAGCTTCAAACGTAGCTTTAACTCTGAACAAATCATCATTGAAAATATCTAACCGGTTTATTTTTTCACCAAGTTCTATTAACGCGATTGCGTATCTGTCAGCTATGATTGTTAATCCAATTATATTTTCATTCATGATTTCATACTTTCAAATTTGTCAAATTATCCATAAATTCATCAATATATTTTTTATGAAATTTTTCATCTATAGCTTGCTTAATCTGTTCTTCAGCCGCTAAAAATGCTACTTTAGAAATATCTTTTGTTACTTCATTTAAAGCTTTTTCTCTTTCAGCTTTAATGGTTTTTTCAGCTTTTTTCATCATTTCATTTGCTTCAGTGTGCGCTTCCTTTAAAATATTCGCATAAAGGCTTTTTGCAATTTTATTTGCTTCCTGTCCTATTTTTTGGACTTCGTCATCCAATTTTTCCACTTGTTCTTGAACTTCGTTAAAGTTCAATATTGATCCGGCTTTTTCTTTTTCTGTATTTTCAATTTCTTGTTTTATTAAATTTTGTTTTTCTATAATATAAGAAAAAATATTAAATTTTTTTGATAGCCATACAAGAAATACTATCATAAAGAGAAAATTCAAGACATTTGAATGAAGAATATCCGTAAATGATAGAGTTTTAGCTCCTTCATGCACTAATTCTTCCTGTGCCAAAACAAAATATAAGCCAATAAAATTCATAAAATTACTTCTTCATTATTTTTTCAATCATTTCTGAAGTTATACCTGATAAAGATATTTCTTCTCCTAATATTTTTGCGGAAATCATATTTCCAAATGAAGCAACCTGAGGTTTTAGAGCTTCTTTTACATTATCTTTTTCCTGTAAAATCTTTTCTTTTTCCGCATTAATTTTTTCAGTTATTTTTTCAGTTACTTCTTTGAGAGTATTTATTTTTTCTCCTGTTGCTTTGGATGTAAATTCAGAAACAATATTAGTAGCTTCAATTTTAGATTGAATAATTTTTTCTTCATAGTGTTTTTTTAATTTTTGAGCTTCATCCAAATTTTTTTGAACTGAATTTTTATTATTATCTATATAATTTTTGCGTTCTTCCTGCACTTCCAGCATTGGAGCATAAAAAATCCTTTGCATTATAATCATAAAAATTACAAAGCTAATAACTATAATAATAAATGTATCATCAAATTGTAACAGCATTTATAATTCCTGACTTTATGCTTTTGAAAGAAGAATAAACGCAATAACTAAGGCATATAATGCAAGCGCTTCCATAAACGCAAGCCCGATAAACATTAATATTTTTACTTTACCTTCAGACTCGGGTTGTCTTACAGTAGCATTAATCGCAGCAGCTACAGCAGTTCCCATACCAATTCCCGGACCAATAGCGCCTAACCCGGCAGCAATTCCCATTGCAAGTAGCGCAGCAGCGTGTGTATCCATATTAAATTTTCCTCCTTTTCTATAATTAATTATGTTCAGAAACCGCATAAGCCACATAAGAAGCAGCAAGCACAGCAAAAATAAACGCTTGTATAAAAGCAATAAACAATTCAAAGATCATAATCGGCAAAGGTAAAATTAACGGCACAAAACTGATTATTATCAATACTATTACCTCACCGGCAAAAATATTCGCAAAAAGCCTTAAAGACAATGACAAAGGTCTTGTAAAATCTTCTAACAGATTAAAAGGAGCCATAAACCAAAAAGGTTTTAAATAATGCTTAAAATAACTCAAGCCATATTTTGATATGCCGGCGCCAAAATAATATACAGAAACTATAAGAGCAAGAGCGGCGGTTACATTTATATCATTGGTTGGAGAAGCCAGTTCACCCTGTTTCAGATGATAAAGTCTCCAGGGCAGTTGTCCAATCAGATTTGCAACCACAATAAAAAGAAATAAAGAACCAATAAGATTGATGTGTTTATATCCCTCTTTTCCCATTTGTCCGACAGTAATGTCTTTTATAAATTCTATAACCATTTCAGCCGAAGTTTGCAGTTTATTTGGGAGTCTATTTAAATTTCTTGTTATTGCAAGCGCTAAAAATATTAACACTATCATAGAAGCCCATGCCATCAACAAAGTATCCATATGAACTTGTGATGCGCCTAAATTTACTATCCAGTGTTGACCCAGTTCTTGCAATTTTTTATCCTTATTCAGATAAATTTAAATTTTAACGAATCCAACTTTTATTTAAAATATCATAAAAATAAAGTTAGAGCTATAAAAAAAATTTATTGCTTGTTTTTAAAAATAAACGATTTTTTATTTAAAATTTGTTTTTAATCATTGAATTTTTCAGTCAGTTTTACTGAATCATCTTCTCCATGAAGTGTTTTTCCCCAATCCATAGTACGTTTCATAAATATTATTTTAAATACAATAAATAAAACTACCGGTGTCCAGACTATAATCATATAAAATCCTGTTTCAACAGCCTGTAATATCGCCTGAGAGAGAGATAATTTTTTATATTTTTTTAAACCATAAATCAGTCCTGAAATAAAAAATACGCATATAGCAGGAATTACTGCCAATGAACTAAGAATATTATCATTAAATCCCTTAATAAACTTGATACCCTGAATAGTCCATTCGGATATTAACCAGACAGGAAGCACAAATTCTGAAATATAAGCCCACATATCAAGACTAACCCTTAAAGATATATCTTTTGAAAATAAAACTTCGGTAAAATAATCCAAATATCTTCTAATACTGCCTTCTACCCATCTTCTACGCTGTTTTAAAAGCGGTATAAATCCTGTAACACCTTCTTCATATACTTCTACATCAGAACAAAATCTGACATCCCAGTTTTTTAAGTGCAGTCTTGTTGAAAGATCAAGATCATCAGTGATTGTAAAATTATTCCACCCTCTAACATCAATTAATGCTTCTCTTTTTATAAGCTCGCCATTGCCTCTAAGCTCTACTGCGCCTCTTATGCTGTCTCTCCCAGCCTGAAAATGGCTATCCAGAGCATATTCATTATCCTGACACCTTGTTAAAAGATTAAAACTTCTATTGCTGATGACTTTCCTTGATTGAACAGCGCCTGTACAAGGATCTAATAAATAAGGCAGAATTTTTTTAAAAAAATCAGAATTTATTTTTGCATCAGCGTCAAATACACAAATAACTTCGCCTTTGCTCATTTCAAAAGCTTCATTTAAGACAGCTGATTTTCCCGGAAAAGCATTTTTTTGCCGCACATGAAATTTTATTTTTTCAGGATATTTTTTACTAAGCCTTTCCAGAATAAGAGCTGTGTTATCAGTGCTTCTATCGTCTATTACTAATATTTCATATTTGTAATAATCAAGCAAAAAAATATTTAATATAGTATTTTCTATGACATTTTCTTCATTGTGCGCCGGAATTAAAATACTTACAAAAGGCTCATAGTCTTTATTTAATTTAGGTAAAGCTTTTTTGGTTTTTCTTTTTTGGTGAAATTGAGCAATTTGTAAAAGAAACGCATAACCTGCCATAAAACCAAGCACAATAAATATAGAAGATTGCACAGGAGTATATTTTTGGAAAATAATCAATAATAACCAAAGAAGAATAATTAACCCTGCTAAAACTAATCTATCCTTCAACTTTTATCCTCCTTAATAATACTGCAGCCTTGTTGAATACTCACGAAGGACTTGCGCGGCTTTTTTTCTTCCTTGTATTTCACAAGCCATAACTGCAAATTTTTCTGCATTTTCAATAAATTTTGATTCTCCCAGCATTATTTTAATGGATTCACTTAATTTATGTGCAGAAAGTTCATCATAATCAATTTTTGTTGCCACGCCCAGCTCAGACATCCTGAAAGCATTATTTTCCTGCTCTATTTGTCTTGAATCAGGAACAATTATTGAGGGTTTTCCTAAAGTCAAAAGCTCCATTGCAGTACTGTGTCCAGCCTGAGTTATTATTAAATCAGCAGTCTTTAAGTATTGAGCAAGATGAGGAACTAATCCCATGATTTTGACATTGTCAGGAAGATTATCCGCTCTGATACTTGTAAATATATCAAAGTCAATATTCGGCAAAAGCTTTGCTACTTCAATAATACTGTCAAGAAGAGGTTTTCTGTAAGCATGACCTCCTAAAGTAACAACAATATAAGTTTTATTACTGGAAATACGTTCAATGGGAGTAATTTCATCTTTATCCCAACTAACAAGAGGACCCACAAATCTTGTTCGCTTCATTACTTTAAAATTTCTGCTTAAATTAGGTAAACAAACAGTATACGGCGGTGGAAAATCAGGTATTAAAATCTCTTCAGCAGAGCTGAGCCAGGTTTTCATTATCCAGTCAAATGACTTGCCAAATACTCTTACTAAAGCCGAGTCTTTAGCAAAAAACGGATAAAAAGCGCTTTGATTAGTTATGACTATACATGGCAAACTTAGTTTGTCAGCAGCCATAACAGGCACAAGTCTTCCATCTGCCACAACACAGGAAGCTCCGCTTTCTTTTATTAATTCTATTTCATATTTTACTAACTGATTAAATGTCAAAGCCCAGGCATGATTTTTTATAATGGTTTTTCCAACATCAAAAACGCCTTCTTCTCCTATTAATTTAAGTTCCTGTGGAAGTTCCACACATGGACAGGCAGACAATTCAAATCTTTTATAAGCATAACCGTAGCTGCCGACTAAAATTTCTTCAGGTAAAAATTCTCTTATAATAGCCAAAGCCCTGGCTGAATGTCCTAAACCCTCACTGCTGACGGATAAATATATTTTGTGCTTCAGGTTAAAATTTTTATTTTTTCGTATTCTGTTATATGCGTCAAAAAATGGCATTTAATTTTTTACCTGTTTATTTAAAGTTTGTTTTTTAAGTCCATATATACCAAATAAAACTATTGGTATCCCAATTATCATAAGTATATTTGTTACTCCTATTTTATCAGCGCCAAAAGCGGCAATTAATACAGGTAATGTTGAAGATGCGCTTAATAAAGTAAATTGCACTCCAAAAACTTTTCCTCTCATATCTTCAGATACAGAGCTATGAAGAATTGTTTGCACCGGAATTGCAACAAACGCATTTCCAAGACCAATAATACCTGCCACAATATATGCAAAAATCATTCTATAAGTTAGTTTAAAAGTTTCTAAATGAATTCCCATAAAATCAGATCCGGATATATTTATATGTAAATGATTCGGGATCGAACCGGTAAATGTAAGCAAAATCAAATTTAAGCCTATTAGTAAAAATCCAATAAAAATTAATATATGTTTATTTATATTTCTTAAGACTTTCCCTACAATAAATGAACCTATCAACATGCCAACACCGCTAAAGGCAACTATATAAACAAATTTTTGCGCTCCAAGAGCCGGATTATGCGGATATAATTCCTGTTGACTTATGCTTATTGCCAGTATCGAAAGCATTACAATAATAGAAAATAAAAGCGTAAGCTTTAAAATAGCCTGTAAAACAACAGAATGATTTTTAATATAAATAAATCCCTGTTTCAGTTCAGCAAAAAAATCTCTTATAGTCTTTTTCGAAGCTGATTCATGATGTTGATATTTTATAAATGCCAAACAACAGGCAGAGATGATAAATAATATTGATATAGCCCAATGAACCGAATTTAGACCGAATATATTTATAAGAGGATCACCTAAAGCGAATCCAAAAATAATAGAAGTCATCATTGTTGTTATAAATAATGAATTTGCTGCAAGTAACTGGCGTTTTTTAACCAGCATCGGGATAGAACTTGCCTCAGCAGGCACAAAAAACTGTGTTACAGAAGATAAAAGAAAAGCTAAAATATAAATTCCAAACAATGTTTTGCTAAAAATGGGCAATAAAGCAATAATTGCCGCTCTTAATATATTTGTAGTTATTAAAATATATTTTTTGTTCCACCTGTCAATAAAAACACCGGCAATAGCTGTTAAAAGTATTGCAGGAATAGTAAATGACACATATAGCCAACTTTGGAGTGTCGTAGATGTGCTAAAAGTCCTTGCAATTACTGCCACAAATACAACAAACACCACCCGGTCTCCAAGTTGAGAAAAAACCTGTCCAAGCCAAAGCGCTAAAAAATTTTTATTTTTCAGGACAGCCCTATATCCCTCTGTTTTAGCTACAGAAGATGCTGCTTTAATTTCTTGTTTTTTCTCTTCTTCTATTTTTGGAATTTCTATATTAACTGACATATATTTCCTATTAATTCAGTGGTTTTTAATTTTTTATGCGTTCTTAAAGAAACATACTCTTTTAATATATCAAAACAAGAACCTAATAAATACTGATTTGTTTTTTGTTCTGGATAATCAAAATCTGCTGCGTCTTTAAATATTTTTAAAATATCACGATCCAGCTCAAGAATTTTATATAATTTATTTTGGCAGTTTCTGCATATTATTCCTCCTGATTCCGCGCAAAAATAAAATGAATTATCCTGAATCAAAGTGTTACATTTAACACAATTATTCAATTCAACCGCATAACCAAGATGTTTCATTAATTTTAGCTTAAATCTTATCACCGTCCATAAAATATCTTCATCAGTCAAAGATAATGAAATATTTTTAAGATTTTCAAAAAAATCATCATAAATATCAGAGCTGTTAATATCATTTTCCAAACCAAAAGTATTAATTAATTCAGCGCTATAAATCGCATAAGTCAGTTTTGTTATATCTTTTCTAATTTCTTTAAAGCTGTCAATTAACTCTGCCTGACAAATCACATCCAGATTTCTGCCTTTTGCGATAAATAATTTATTTGCAACAAGAGTTTCCATTCTGCCGCCAAGTTTACTTGTGGTTTTTTTAGTTCCTTTTGCAACGCAACGAATAAGCCCATAGTCTTTTGAATACATAACTACTATTTTATCTGCTTCATTGAGATTATATGATTTTAGGTTTATTGCCTGTGTTGTGTAATTTGTCATATCAATTAATTTTAACACAAAATTTATAGCAACTAGAGTGTGTGGTTGTCATTGCGAGCGTAGCGAAGCAATCTAAAAAGAGTACAATTATAGGATTGCCACGTCGCTTCACTTCGTTTCGCTCCTCGCAATGACATACTGGATTAGGGCTTTAACATTATTTTAATAGCTTTTCCTTCATTATGAAGTCTGATTGCATTAGAAATTTCAGAAAGAGGCATTGTATAAGTAATAAGTTTTTTTAAATCCAGCATTTTTTTGCTTATTAATTCCAGAGCTTCGCGAATATGGGCAGGAGTATGATGAAATATACTGATTATTTTAATTTCGTCATAATGAACTCTTCTTGTATCCAGTTGGATTTTACTTCCTGATTCACAACCTCCGAATAAATTGACGGTTCCACCTCTTCTGGTAAGTTCCAGAGCCTTTTCCCATAATTCAGGCAGTCCGACAGCCTCAACAGCAACATCAAAGCCCTTACCCTCAGGTGTTAAAGACATAATAACCTTTTCAGGATCAGGTGTTTCACTAAGATTAATAACCTCGTCCGCATCCCCAAATTCTTTTGCCAGTTTAAGTTTAAGAGGATTTCTACCCATAGCTATAACTCTTGCTCCTTTTAGCTTTGCAAGTTTTACAAACATAAGACCAATAGGACCAAGTCCTACTATTCCTACTGTAGAACCCGGTGTTATATCTGATTTTTCAATTCCATGAATCACAACAGCAAGCGGTTCAGTAAATGCTGCTTCTTCAAAACTTACATGTTCAGGAATTTTCAGTAAATTTTGTCTGACTATAGTACCGGTAACCTTTAAATATTCAGCATAAGCTCCATTTAAAAAATTCAAGTCCTCGCAAAGATTAAATTTTTTTATTCGACAGTAATAACATTTTTGGCATGGGGCTGAATTTGCGGCAACAACACGCTGCCCTATTTGAAAATTTTTAACATCACTGCCTATTTTAGCAATTACACCGGCAAATTCATGTCCAAATCCTGATGGAACGCTTTTTATTAAAACCGGATGACCTCTTTTAAAGGTTTTAATATCAGTGCCGCAAGTAAGAGCTGTTTTTATTTTTACTAATACTTCATCTGATTCGAGATCAGGAATTTCAACTTCCTCGTATTTTACTGTTCCTGGCTTATAAAAAAGCGCTGCTTTCATTTTCATAGTTTTATGTATGCCTTAATAATTTTATTTTCTAAAGTATCTTTAATAGCCTTATTAATATTTTCCAGACTATATTCCTTTGCAAATCTGTTTACTTTAATTTTACTATTTTTTATTAAATTTAAAGCTTCGCATAAATCGGGAGGAGACGGCGAATAACTCCCCATTACTGTTAATTCTCTATAATATATATCATTATTTAAAAAAGCCCCATTGTCAGATGATAAACTTGCAAATACAATTATCATTCCTCCGTCTCGAACAGAAGCAAGGGCTAATTCAAGACTGCTTGGGCTGCCTGAAGCTAAAAATACTTTATCTGCTCCTATATCATTATATTTAGAAGCATCTTTATTTACTTTATATACATTGTCAAAACCAAGTTCTTTTGCAAGCTCAAGTCTTTCTGTAATTAAATCATATCCGTTTGTTTCCGCTCCGTAATATTTGGCAATTTGCCCTATTATTTGCCCGATAGATCCAAGTCCTATCACAAGAACTTTATCTCCAGGTTTTACATTTGCCCTTTTAACGGCTCTGAGGCAACAAGCTGAAGGTTCAACAAAAGAAGCTTCCATATCAGACAAATTATCCGGAATTTTAAAAACCGTATTTTTTAGGTGAGCTTCTGAAACATAAATATATTCACTAAAACCACCGGGTACTATATTGGATTCCTTAAAATTTTTGCACATAGAGTAGCTTTGATTTTTGCAATACACACACTGATAACAAGGCACATGATGTCCGATTGCTACTTTATCTCCAACTTTAAAATTTTTATTTTCAATATTTTTAAAATTAATTTCAGTTATTTTCCCTATAACTTCATGCCCTAAAACCGTATTGTCCGAGATCAGATGTTTTTTTATTTTAATAATATCCGAGCTGCAAAGACCACATCCATGTATTTTTATGATTGCTCCATTATTTATTAAATCCGGTTTGGCTATATCAGTAATTTCAAGCTCATAAAGAGATTTTTTAAAAATTGCGGCTTTCATTTTTAGCCTCTTTGTTAAAATATTTTACAATTTAAAGATAATAAAATATTTTACCTAAAAAATAAACTATTTAAAGGATTTTTTAAAATTTTTGTTGACAAATTTTTTAAAATTTTAAAAAAAGATTGACAAATAAGAGGTTTTGATAAATACTTATATTCAAGAAAATAAAGTGTACTTAAAACACTTTAAAATAAGAAGAGACACTTTAATAAATAATTTAAATAATAAGGCACGGCGGACGACTAATAAGTCGCAGAGATCATAAGGCAAGAAATTTTTAGGAGATAGTAAAATGCTTACTATTAAACCATATAATTCTGTTTCAAATTATTCGAACTATTCAAAAAATTTAAAATTTCAAGGATATAGACGTTTGGATCCTATTGTTGCGGTTTCTGTTCTGGATGGAAAAGACCGTCAGGCTGCGCTCAATAGAGTAATGGATGAATATGGTTCTTTTTCTCAGTCTAACCTGGTCGGAAATAGCTTTTCAAAGCTTCCTGGACTTTTTGCAGCAAGAATAACAAGTTTAGCAAAACAAATATTTCCAGGCAGTAATATACAGGTAAACCCTGAAGATATTGAAAGAGACGCTATTAAAACCAGACGGTTCTTTAATGTAATAGCATAAATTTAAAAAATACTTTTAAAGCGAAGCAATCTAAGAATCAAACGCTCATGGGATTCTTCGGGCTAAGTAATAAATAATAAATTCTCACCTTTAAAAAAAAGGGTTTGGTGTAGGGCTATGCCCTACCCTAGTCTAGTTTCCCTCCCTCGAGGGAGGAGTAATGGGTGTATAAAGTTTATTATTACCTATTTAAATTTGCGTAAAAATAGAAATATTTTTTCAATCAATGGTTTTGACAAGTGAATTGACTTATGGGGACAGACTTCCTGACAGCAATAGCATCTTATGCAGTTTTTATAGCCGGATATATAAGCGCTATTTTTCTTTATAGTAATTATTTGAGCAGGGCAGGCTTCCACACAAATATTACATTTTTTACAAGTTTTTTTATCTATTATTGGTTTTGCGATAATAAGCTCTGTTAAAATATTTTGAATCCATTCAGGGATATTTTCAGGAATACTTCTTGATCTTACAGGAGGTAATCTAAATTTATGGGTGTTAATTTCATCAAAATTAAGTATTTGTATGTCTTTTAATCCTTTATAACCTGTTAAAGTCGGGACTGTATTAATAGGTATGCCAACAATATGGCATGCTAAAATATCTACTGAACCAGAATCCCATCCTCCAAAAAGCGCCCCTGCAAATTTTGGTTCGCCTCCGCTAGGTCCTTCTCCTTCCATGCCAATAATTCCATCAACAAAATGAAAAATTTTTCCTTCAAAATATTTATTTATATCAAGAAGCATTTGAGAAAATATCTTAAGATCAGGCATAGCAATATGTTGACGATATTTTAATACTCCTGGCATAAAGCCAAAAAGATTTTTGGTAGCGCATGTAAGCCTTGTTAGACTATGGGTCTTAAGTTTAGCCACATTTATAATAAAATCAGCCTCAACAGCAGGCTTAATCAACATACATTTTTTCAAGGTTTTTCCTTTTGGAAAATTAACAAAAATGTCTGAAACATCAAAATTCAGCTTGCAATTGTTTTTTAAAGCTAAAGGGCTTATATGACAGGTTTTATAGATTTGTTCAAGAGAAGCGGCATTGTAAATTCCTGCGGGACTGTCAGCTATAGTTATTTTACAGTTAAATTTTTCAAGATATTCAATAATTGCCTCAAGCACAATAGGATGAGTAGTTACGGCTTTATCCGGATGTCTTGCGGTCAAAAGATTAGGTTTTATAAGAACATTTAGATTAGGTTTAGAGAAAATTTTTTCTTCTAATTCAGGATAAGAAGAAAAAATTTTCTCTACAGCATCTTTTACTAAGTTAAGTTCATATTTTGAACAAAAACAGTAGGTTACTTTATTTTTATTCATTATTTTTTATCTCACGCCTTATAAAATATTTAATAATGTATTTAACCGAAGAAAAAACCTGATTTTATGTTGTAATATATTATGCAAGTCCCAAATCAAATTACTGATTTTAGTTGAGTATATTATGAAAAAATTAAAAATAAAATTATTGGTATTTATTTTAGTTTTTGGGGTATTTATGAGTTTACTTGCTCCATTAGATACTTTTGCCGCTAAAAAAAGCAAAGGTATTACTCCTGATGAACTAACACAAATAACAACCACAATAAATTCTTTAATGAAAAAAATATATGCATCTTCATTATTTTCTCCAAAGGATAATGAACAATTGATTGATATTAAGCTAAAACTTGATACTGCTTTGGAAACAGGCGGAAAAGATCCTTCTTTGCCTCAGTTATTTTATAATGCAGGTTTTATATATAAGGAAAGAGAATTTAGGGATGATGCCATAGAATGTTTCAAAATAATCTTGGATAATTTTCCTGAATCTTTGTATTCAGTTAAATCAATAAATGAGCTAAAAAAAATGGGAGTAAAAATAGAAACCCCTACTAACCAGGGGGGATAATATATACCTGTTGATTTTCTTAATATTATTGATAAATAAATTATCAACGTTTTAATTTTTTCTGTTAAAAAAATTTTGAAAAAAGCTTGAATTTGCAGAATTATTGATTATAACATTATACAGATATGCTATAATAAAACGATACTCTGGCATCTATACCAAAGGCAGGAAGAAAACCAGAGTTTACATATATAATTATAAACATAATTATATTATTTTTTAACTGGAGTTTAATTTGGACAAATATACTTATAGCTTGAAAAAGAAAATATTATCAGTATTTATCTAAAGATATAATATAAGATATTTGAGATAAAAAGCATAAATTTAATTTCTATCTAAATCAACGGGATTGTTTAAGAACTAGGTAGCTGGAAGAATATATCTGATAATGCTATTATGTGCTCTTTAGAATTCAAACATTTTATATAGAATTGTTTAAAAGCTTCTTGTCTAGCTCTATTATCAATCTCATATTTATAGCAATACTTACCTCCATATGATGTTTTAACATATACTGATTTAGACTTTATAGGGTTATCATAAACATAACATTGTGCTATTAAATCTATTAAACAGAAAAGTCTAAATGTATTTTTTCTACTTTCAAAATAATTAGGATCATCAAGCAAATGAGCGACTAAATGCCTGTTAAATGAAACGTTATTTTGTTTACATGAAGTAAAATATATATTGGTCGTAATATCTTTTAGTAAATCACAATGAAGACATACTCTATTATAATTAACATTATCTTTATCTTTTTTATACTTTTGTTTTATTGAATTGGTTATGTTTTTTATAAATTTAAATTCGTTAAATTCATCGCCGTTTTTATTTTCAATATGCCACTTTCTCAATAGTCCTTCAATTATTGGAACCATTGAGAAATGTGAACAAATATAATTATTTTGATAAAAACAGATTGTAGAATAGTCTATTAGCTTAAGAAATGGTTTAAATATACTTAATTGTTCATATTCTATCCTTTTTTCTGCATCGTACATTTCTACTGTTTTTAAGTTTTTCCATTCGGGTAAATAAAATATTTGTGCCTCTTTTAACAATATTTTGTTGAACTGCTTTAAATCTTTCAATTCTTGTACTGGCATTTATCCCCCTATATTTCCACTGATAAATCCATTTATATTTTCTTATAAGTCCTTGAAAATAAAAAACTCCCTTTATTGGACAATCTTCGGAAAAATAATACATATAACTGCTTAATTTTTTCTGTTAAAGAAATTTTGAAAAAAGCTTGAACTTGAATTTGTAGAATTATTGATTATGATACCACTATTTTTTATTTTGTCGATGCGCAAAATTCTTTTAAATCCTCGACCTTGAAAGCCTTTTTTAAAACTGCCTGCATAAGCTGTTCGCTGTATTGTTTTGGATTGTTTTATCTGTTCTTCCAGCTCATCCAAAATTTCATAAGTTTATCGATTTTTGCAACAATGCGTTTTTGTTCCTTAAAATGGATTACAAAGGACGAGTATGACAAAAAAGCAGATGAACTTAGAGCAGAGCATTTTTAATATTAGAAATAAAATAAATAATTTTGCCGAAGTTGATGTTGATTTTTCAAATAATATTTGCTAGGCTTGGCTTCAAGGGCACATACTTTAATTTGAAAGTTCGGGTAATGAACAAAAAGGCAGAATCATAAAATTACCGTTTCAAATTTATATTTGATGGGCATTTTTATTATTTTGTTAAAAGAGCTTATAAAACTTATAAAAATTTTATAAAAACTGAAAATATGTTAAATACAAATTTTAATGTTAGTATTATAATCATCAAGTCGGGTAAGAAGTTGGGTAAAATATGTTTACAATAATTAAAAATTTTACAGAGTTAGGTGAAAACGTAAGTGAAAATATTTCTGATCACCTTGCTAATCCAGCCAGTAAACAGTGTAAATATGCTTATTTTATTGATTTAGAAGAAAAAACTTCGGAAATTATATATAAGGGAATAACAAATATCCCAGAGGAAGTTGGGGATGAAGAAAAAGTTGTTAAATATCTTTATCCCAAAAACAGGGCTCCAAATGGTCCGAATAAAACCCCGACTATTATATTCAATAATAATTATGAAAAGAAAATATTTGACTGGTTTAAAACTAATAAGCAAAAAAATGTTCTATTTGAAAAAATATTTGAATGTTTAAAAAATAATACTGAAAGAATAAATGAAGATTTAACAAGATTTGTTCAACCAAATAATTTTTTATCAATAAAAATAAATGGAGAATATATAGGACAAAAAAAAGAGTTTGTAGATTTATTTAATGATGAAGAATTTATAGAAACTATATCTGGATTAAAAGGAAAGCCTAAAAAGATATTAGAAAATTCTGTTTGTTGTATTTGTTTTGAGGAAAAAGCAAAATTATATGGATTTTCTATACCTTATAATTTTGCTTCTATTCAATCAAATTTTAGTTATGAATTTGATGAGAAAAACGCTGTAAAACAGATACCGGTATGTTTTGATTGTGCAAAAGCAATCAGAGTAAAGGGTACAACATTTTTAGACAAGAATTTAAATTTTACACTCGCTGGAAATTTTTATTTTCTTCTCCCTGAACTTATATATAAAACTGAAGAAAATAAAGAAAAATTCAAACAAATAATTTCAAGGTTGAAGCAGTCACGAAATGAATTATTTTCTCTTGATAAAAAAAATGACAGAGACCAGATAATCTCAAAGGAAAAAGCTATTTTAAGAAGCTTAAAAGATCAAAATTATATAATACTAAATTTATTTTTCTACAAAAAAGATAAACAGGAATTTAGTATTTTGGCGAATATAGAAGAGATTTTACCTTCAAATTTAAGAAGATTTTTTGAAACAGCAAATAAATATGAAGATTTATTTAATAAAACTAATATTTTTATCCCTAAGAAAGATGAAAATATTAGTATAACATTTAATTTCAGTATTCTATACCACTTGCTGGAAAATGACAAAACCGATTATTCAAAACGTTCTAAAAAAGAATTTTTTGAAACTCTTGATAATATCTTAAATCTTAAAAAACTTTCATATCAATATTTTCTTGATAAATCTATTAAAAAAATTCATGAAAACGCAGCTGATTTCCTACAGGATAAACTTTCATGGGTTAAACAAACATCATTTAACAGTTTTTTATTAATAAATATTCTTGCGGATTTAGAATTAATTTCAATAGGAGAAATACAAGAAATGCATACACCTACATCAGGAACTTCAATTAATAAGCTTGAAGAATTTTATAATCAATTTTCTCTTTTTTTTAATACTTCAAGCAAAAAAGCTATATTTGCGCTTGGAGTTTTAACTGAAAAATTGGCAAATATTCAATTTGCTAAACGGCAATCAAAACCAATTTACAAAAAATTAAAAAATTTTAAATTAGATCAAAAATATATAACTGAAAGATTAATACCTGAATTAAAGGATAAATTTATAGCCTACGAAACCCATAGTAAAGATATTTCAGATTGGTTTGAAAAAATTACCTATTATATTATCAATGACACTAAACAATTAACTGCATCAGAAGCAAGTTATATTTTCGTTTTAGGAATTAACATGCAAAAGCAATTACTTCCTTCAAAAAATAAAAATAATGAAACAGATAATAAGGAGATGGAAAATGATAATTAAAAATCGTTCAGAGATTATTTTTCTTTATGACGTAAAAGACAACAATCCTAACGGAGACCCACTTAATGAAAATAAACCAAGAATTGACGAAGAAACAAACGAAAATTATGTAACCGATGTTCGATTAAAGAGAACCATCAGGGATTATATTGCCAATTTAGGTAATCAGGCACCGAATAAAATCTTTATGCGGGCTGAAAGAAAAAAAAATAAATGTCTCGAATCAATGAAAGAAATTTCCGATAAATTTAAAGATATTGAAGAATTAATCGCTGCCTGTATAGATATAAGATTATTTGGAGGAACTTTAGCCTTAAAATCTAATGAAGGTAAAAAAGGTGAAAATAATCATGCAATAACTGGTCCTACTCAATTTAGAATAGGAAGATCAATGCACAGAGTTGTTTTAAAAGAAAATCAAATAACAAGACAAGTTCCAAATGATAATAATGTAACACAAGGTACTTTTGGCTTTGATCAAAAATTATACTATTCCCTACTTAAATTCTATGGCGTAATTAATGAAAATACTGCAAAAAGTACAAATTTAACAGAGCAGGATGTTCAGCTTCTTTTAAAAGCAATGTGGCAAGGAACTAAAGAACTTAATACACGTTCAAAAATAGGTCATAGTCCAAGATTACTAATAAAAATTGATTACGTTCCCGGATTTTTTATAGGTGATTTGGATTCAAAAGTTAAATTGGTCAAAAATAATGAAAATACAACGGACGAACAAATTCGCTCAACAGAAGACTATAAAATTGATTTAACAAACCTTGAAAATGCTTTGAATTCAAAATCAGACAAACTCGAAAAAATTTATATGGCAAAACACGAAGATTTACAGCTTACGAAAAATTTTGAAGTAAACAAAAAAACAATAATCGACTTACAGCATGAAAATTGGTTTTAGGTTAAATTATGAAAGTTTTGAAGTTTGAAATAAGCGGTAAATACGCTCATTTTAGAAAACCTTATACTACCGTATCGCCTTTAACATTTTTGATTCCGACAAGACCGACAATCGCAGGAATTATAGGAGCAATTTTAGGTAAACCCAAAAATGATGTAACCTGTCAAAATGCTAATAGTTATATTGCTATTGGATTAAAAGAAAATTATTCTGTAAAAAAAATAAGAATTGGTGTAAATTTAGCTAAAGTCCCTTCTAACTTCGACTGTGAAAGTGGCTATGTGGATTTATCTGATATTAAAAATAAAATCAATCTTAAAAGGTATGAATGTCTGAAAGATGTGAAATATAACATTTATTTTTGCCATAATGAATGCATATTAAACGAATTTAAAGCCTGTCTTGAAAATCATACAAGTTATTATACTCCTTATCTTGGTATAAGCGAATTTATAGCAAATTTTGAGTATCTTGGAGAATTTGATGCAAATAATGTACAAAATTCTCGATCAATAAAAATAAATTCCGTTGCTCCTAAAAAATATCTTGATGAAAATTCAATAAATTTTTATCAGGATGCTGAATATATAGTACAAAGAATGCCTAATAGACTTGATGAAAATAGGATAGTAAAAGATTATACAGAAGTTATTTTTGAAAGGAAAGGATTACCTTTAATAGCTACTGCTAAAAAATATTGGGAATTAAGTAATGGAGAAAACATCATATTCTTATAAGATTGAATCTCATCCAAAGAAAACATTATTTTTACATTTAAAAAATGTTAGAGATTTAATGCTGCAAGTTTTAAATGTAAAAGTTTTAAATGAAAAAATTAATAAAAATGAACTTACTGAGCTTATTAAAATAATCGCTTTAACTCACGATTTTGGAAAATCGACGGTTTTTTTTCAGGATTATATCAATAATAAAATAAAAAAATCTCATAAAACAAATCATAGTGAAATATCATCTCTTTATAGTTTTTATTTGGCAAAAAAATTAAAGATAAATAAAGCTTATTTACCTTTTGTATTAACAAAATCACATCATGGAAGCATTAATGTAAAAGAACTGATAAAACAAGAGATTTATGAGGAACAGCTTGAAAACATTGATTTTGAGGAATTAAATAATTTATATCAGGAACTTTTAGAAATTAATGTTGATTTTAATGAGTTTAAAGAACTGATTTTTGATGAAAATTCTGATTTATATTACGATTTAGAATGTAATATTTTCAATTTAATATACCAGCAAAATGAGTTAAAGGACTTTTTCCTGACTCTTTTTCTTTTTTCCCTATTAATTGATTCAGATAAACTTGATGCAGGAATAAACAATCAGGATAAAATAATTGAAATAAAAAATAAAATAAGAAACTTTAATCATCCTGATTTAGTTGGAAAACATAAGAAGACATTTGCTTTTGAAGACTCAAATAAAAACTCAAATATAAATCAAATTCGAGAATCTATTTATAATGAAGCAATGAGCAAGGAAATTAATCTTGAAAATAAAATATACTCAATAAATGTTCCAACAGGTACAGGAAAGACACTAACCAGCCTGTCATTTGCCTGTAAATTAAAAGATAAGTTAATAAAAGATAAAGGATTTAATCCTAAAATTATTTACTGCCTGCCGTTTACCAGTATTATTGACCAAAATTATTCAGTAATTGAAGAAATTTTAAAAAATAATGGTATAGAGATAACAACCAATATTCTTCTAAAACATCATCATTTATCTGATATAAGCTATACGACAGATAGTGAAGAGGAAGAATTTGATACCAATAAAAGTTTATTGCTTATTGAAAATTGGATGTCCTCAATAATTGTAACAACTTTTGTTCAATTTTTTCATTCGTTTATCAGCAATAGAAACAAAAGCCTTAAAAAATTTCATAATATTGCAAATTCTATAGTTATACTGGATGAAATACAATCCATTCCTCATAAATACTGGACACTTATAAATGAAACCTTAAAAACTTTCTCAGAAATGTTTAATACGTACTTTATTCTGGTAACTGCTACTCAACCATTGATTTTCAAGCCTGATGAAATTATACATATTATTAAAAACAGGCAAGAATATTTTGAAAATCCTGAATTAAACAGAATAAAATTAATCAATGAAACTGATAAAATAACAACTTTAGAAGAGTTTAAACCAATAATTTTAAAAGATATTAAAGAAAATCCTGATAAATCTTTTTTAATAATCTTAAACACAATAAAGTCTTCTCAAGACGTTTACAGCTTTTTGAAAAAAGAAATTGATTCAGAGAATACAGAAATACTTTATTTATCAACTACTATTCTTCCGCTCGAAAGACAAGGCATCATTGAAAAGGTTAAAAAGAAAGAAAAAAGAATAGTTCTGGTAAGTACTCAGGTTGTTGAAGCTGGAGTTGATATAGATCTTGATTTTGTTTATAGAGACTTAGCTCCATTAGACTGTATTTTTCAATCAGCAGGAAGATGTAACAGGCATGGTAACAAAGATAAGGGAATAGTAAAAATATTTAATCTCATTGATGAAAAGAATAATAAGCAATTTGCCAGTTATATTTATCAACCAATTTTATTGGAGAGCACAAAAAGTATTTTAAGCCCAAAAAAAGAATTTCAGGAAGCAGAGTTTTTCAAATTGGGTGAAGCTTATTATCGGTCTGTTTATGACAAAAAATCTGATGATGATAGTAAAAGAATCTTAAATTCAATGAAAACTCTTGATTTTTCAGGAATAAAAGAATTTCAATTAATCGAAGAGAAGGTAAAGGCTTTTGATTTTTTTATAGAGATTGATGAAGAGGCTGTAAAAATAAGAAAAGAATTTGAAAGTATTTTAAAAAATAATGAGTATGAAAATAAATTTGATAAAAATAATGATTTGTTAGAAAAAAGAAGAGAGCTGCATAAATACATGGTTTCTGTAAGATTAAAAAAAGGACAGGAATATGAATTTGAGACGTCAACTCATTTTAAATTTAAGGGTAATCCATATTACATACCTATTGAGGATGTTAAAGATTATTATGAAAAAGGCGGAATAGGTTTCTATATAAAAGAAAATGAGTTTATGATTTTATGATAAAAATTGCAAAACTAATATTAGAACTGGACAAAAAGTCAAAATATCAGGATGCTCAAAAGCTTAGAGGATTTTTTGCAAATACTTTCTCAAATATCGACCTTTTTCATAATCATACTGAGAAAGGGGATTTCATATATAGATATCCAAGGATTCAATACAGATTTTTTAACAACAGACCTATGGTTATTGGATTTAATGAAGGTGTAGAAATAATAAAACGGCATTATGATAAGTTTGAGACAATAAAAATTGGTAGTTATGAATATCCTATAATGGAAAAACAGCTTATATTAGAAGAAAGAGAATTAAAAACAATTGATGATTATATGCAGTACAAGTTTATAACTCCGTGGTATGCGTTAAATCAAGAAAATTATAGGGAATATCAAATTCTAAAAACTTTAAAAGAAAGAGATAAACTGCTTGAAAAAATTTTGATCACAAATATATTAAGAATGTGCAAGGAATTGGATTATCATGTTGATAAAAATATTGAATTACAGACATTTTTAAATCCTGTAAGTTTTGAAACTGTTATTAAAGATGTAAAAATAATTGCTTTTACAGGTTTTTTCAAGGTTAATATGCAAATTCCTGATTGTATAGGTCTAGGTAAATCTATATCAAAAGGTTTTGGCACAATAATAAAAAATTGATTTTTTATTATATTGACATTTTTAATAGAATTATAATAATATGTACTCATCCAATTCAAAGCAGGATTGAAACATAGAATTATAATAATAAGTCTGCTCTTTTTTATTACATCCAGAAAAATCAGGATTGTTTTTAGTTTATTCAAAGAAAGGAGATAAAAATGGATAAATTTGAATACTACAAAAGCAGCAACAATGAGTACAGATGGAGAGTATCGGCTTCAAATGGTAAAATAATTGGAGCTGCATCTGAAGGTTATTGGAACAAGTCAGATTGTGAAAATAACGCCAAGAGGATACTTAACAGTACCCTCCTAGTAAATCCAGTTTATAACTGGTAAAGAATTTCATAATTTTAGGATACCACAGAATTTATTTCTTTGGTATCCTTTTATTGTTTACATAAAATATAGAAATTTAATTATGCAACTAATTATAAACTCACATGGAGCATATTTACGCAAAAAAGATAATTGCTTTGTTATCAAAGTAGATGACAGGGTACAGGAAATCCCTGCAAAGAAAGTTTCTAGCATACTGGTTTCTACTTCCATCTATTTATCTTCGGATGCTCTAAAAATGGCGCTTGAAAATAATATAGATGTTGTATTCCTGGATGAATTCGGAAATCCATTTGGCAGACTTTGGCATTCCAAGCTTGGAAGCACAACTTTAATCAGGCGAAGACAGCTCGAAGTATCTTGCTCTGAAGAAGGTCTTGAAATAGTTAAGGAATGGATTGATGCAAAACTGCATAACCAGATAAATTTTCTAAAAAAGCTAAAAGACAAAAGAGAAAATAATGATACTTTACCCAGCTCAATTGAAAAAATAGAAGAATTAAGAAAAAAAATTTCACAAGTAGAAGGATTTACTGAAGAAAATCGTGGAACTTTGATGGGATTGGAAGGTAATGCTTCAAAGAACTATTTTGATGCTTTAAGTTCTGTTATGCCTGAAAAATATAAGTTTAAAGGCAGATCCCGCATGCCCGCAGAAGATGAATTTAATGCTATGCTAAATTATGGATATGGAATCCTCTATTCTAAAGTTGAAAAAGCTTGTTTAATAGCTGGTTTAGATCCATATCTAGGCTTTTTACATTCTGACAATTACAATAAAAAGTCCCTTGTGTTTGATCTTATTGAAATGTATAGAGATATGGCTGACAGAACAGTAGTATATCTTTTTACAGGTAAACAAGTGAGAGATTCTTTCTTTGAAAAATATTCTTCTGGCATGACCTTAAACGCCGAGGGTAAAGTAGTTTTAATATCAGCTTTAAATAAAACCTTTGATGATACTATAAGATATAAAAATCGTAATATCAAAAATGTTGATAAGATTCAATTTGATTGTCATGAAATAGCTAAAAGACTTATAAAGGATGAATAATTATGTTAGTGTGGGCAATTTATGACATTTCCAGTACAAAAATCAGAAACAAAATTGTAAAACTCTGTAAAAATGTTGGTTTATACAGAGTTCAAAAAAGCGTTTTTCTTGGAGATATTAAGACTAATGAACTTGATGAATTAAAAATTCAGTCAGAAGATATAATAAATTTAGAAACTGACTCTGTTTACATATTTCCAATGTGTGAAGCAGACTTTAAAAAAGCAGTACTTCTTGGACAGGCTTTTGATGAAAATCTTGTTACAGATAAAGTAAAAGAGTTATTTTTCTAATGGCAAATATTACAACTTCTGATGTTATTGAATATCTGTATTGTCCTCGTTTTATATATTTTATATATTGCCTTGGTATTAAACAAAATGAAGATAAAAGATATAAGGTAATTAAAGGTAGAGAAGTACATAAAAATAAGGCTTCATCCAATAAAAGTTATTTAAGAAAAAGATTAAACGTCGTAAAAAAAGAAATAGAAGTGCCTTTAAATTCAGAAAAATATCATATTCATGGGATTATTGATGAAGTATTATTTTTGAATGACGGTACTGCCTCACCTTTTGATTATAAATTTGCCGAATACAAGGAAAAACTTTTTTCTACATACAAGTATCAATCGTATATTTATGCGCTTTTGATAACAGAAAATTATAATATACCTGTAAATACAGGATATATTTGTTATACAAGATCTAATAATCTTATAAAAGAGATAGAATATAATGAGAAAGGATTAACTGAGACAATAGAAATAATTAATAATGTTATCAAGATAATAGAAAAAGGTTTATTCCCAAAAAAAACAAACTATTCTAACAAATGTATAGATTGTTGTTATAAGAATATCTGTGTAAAATAATAAAATTTCTCCAGATAAATTTATAGAAAAATTTTATTATAATTTTTTAAAAACCTTGAAACCCAAGCATTTTAGTGTTAATATTTCTACGATTTATGATAAAAACCCTTGGATATTTTGTTTTTTTATGAATAAAAATTTAAAATTTAAACCTTCTAAAACTTATAAAAACATACTTATAGACAAGGTTTTGACCGCAGATCGGATTTAAGACCATATTCCAGTAAAATCAGGATTGAAACATGTTAGATAGAAATCAAGTAATAAGTAACAGAATAATTTAAGACCATATTCCAGTAAAATCAGGATTGAAACTGGAACAGTTAATTATACTTCAGGTGCTGTTGTATTATTTAAGACCATATTCCAGTAAAATCAGGATTGAAACTGTAA
>JAZDPZ010000028.1:0-52491 GCA_043797105.1 bacterium
TAGACGTAACGCTATGTTTTTGTAAAAAATTTTTCTTCCAAGAAAAATCAAAACGAAGCCATGCGGTTTTCAGCCTCGTTTTTTATATAATTCTTTCAAATATTGTCTATTTTTTGAACTTTTGCTATCAAAGTTCCGATATTGCCCATAGAATTTATAAACATTTACACAAGCAATTTATTTAGTTCATAATAGCCTCGCGATAACGATTTTAATAATAAATATAGCAGCTATTAATTTAAAACAGCCTTGCCTGAATTTAAATTCAATTGTTTTTTTAGTTGTTCAGCTTTGTCCGTATGCTCCCAAGGAACATTTATATCTATTCTCCCAAAATGTCCATAAGCAGCTAATAATCTATAAAATGCCCCCCCATTCTTTAGAGGTAAATTTCTTAAATCAAAATATTTAATTATTGCATCAGGCTCAAGATCAAAGTTTTGTTCGACTAATTTACTTATCTCATCATCACTCAAAATCCCTGTGCCAAAAGTATCCACCATAACAGAGACAGGTTTTGCCACACCAATAGCATAAGCTAACTGAATTTCGCATTTTCTTGCTAAACCGGCTGCTACAATATTTTTGGCAACATATCTTGCTGCATAAGCCGCGCTGCGATCAACTTTTGTAGGGTCTTTCCCGCTAAACGCGCCACCGCCATGTCTGGAATAACCGCCGTAAGTATCTACAATAATTTTACGTCCGGTTAATCCGGCATCACCCTGCGGTCCTCCAATAACAAACCTTCCTGACGGATTAATCAGGTATTTTGTTGATGCATCAGGCTTGATTTTATCATCTTTAAAAACATAATCTATAACATATTTTTCTATGTCTTTTGCAATAATTTCCTGAATTTTACAGTTATCTGTTTCTCCGTTAATAATAGGATCATGCTGAGTAGAGATAACTATTGTATCTATCCTTGCCGGAATGCCGTTTATATATTCAATTGTTACCTGAGTTTTACCGTCAGGTCTTAAGTAAGATAAAATATTTTCTTTTCTCACTCTGGAAAGTCTTAAGGCAAGTCTATGAGCCAGACTAATAGGAAGAGGCATTAATTCAGGAGTTTCATCACAAGCAAAACCAAACATAATACCTTGATCACCGGCTCCAATTTTACAGCTTTGATTATCTATATTTGGTATTTCACGAGATTCCAAAGCAATATTAACACCGCCGGCAATATCAGAAGACTGTTCATCAATACTTGTTAATACTGCGCAGGTTCTTCCGTCAAATCCTCCGCTCGAACTTCCTATATAGCCTATCTGTTCAATTGTGTTTCTAACAATACTCGGAATATCTACATAACAATCAGAAGTAATTTCACCGATAACTAAAACCATTCCTGTAGTAACAGCAGTTTCTACAGCTACTCTTGATTTTGGAGCATTAACCAAAAATGTATCTAAAATAGAATCAGAAATTTGATCGCAAATTTTATCCGGATGTCCTTCGGTAACTGACTCTGATGTAAATAAAAATCTTTTTGAAACCATAATGTAAATCTCCTAACAATATTTCATAATTAACAAAAAATACTATTATTCTATATGCATATTATCACATAATTTAAAAATATTTTACAAAGCCTCTATGCAATCCTTGCAAAGAGTTTCATGTATTTTATCTATGCCTGTATGTTCTGAGTATTTCCAGCATCTTTCGCATTTTTTTCCAAGAGCCTGTGTAACATAAACCGTATAATTATCTTCTTCATATTTATTAAGCAGATTTTCAGGCTCCTGCTCTTGCGAAATAAGAAAAACCTGCGAAGTAATGAAAATGCCTGCAAGTTCATTGTTCAGAGATTTTAATATTTTATCCAGATCAGGTCTGTTAATTGTTTTAATATATACTGCAGTTTCCAGAGAGCTTCCTATTTTCTTTTCAGCTCTTACAGGTTCAATGGCTTTGGTAACAATTTCTCTTAAATTTAAAATTTCACTCCACTTGTTATTTAGCTCTTCATTTATAAATTCTATTTTAACCTGATCCCAATCTGAAAGAAGCGCGCTTTCAAGATTATTTTTTTGAGAAGCCGGAATATATTGCCAAATATCTTCGGCAAGATGAGGAGTAACCGGAACAAGAAGCTTGACAAAAGTTTTTAATATTTCATAAAGCACAGTTTGACTTGATCTTCTTGCCAATGAATTTTTGCCTGCGGTATAAAGCCTGTCTTTTATTATGTCAAAATAAAGAGAACTTAAATCTACTGCCGCAAAATTTTGTATAAGCTGATAATATTTATAAAATTCATATTTATCAAAAGCTAAAGTAATGTTTTCAATAAGCTTTTGCAGTTTATGAAGAGCATATTTATCAATTTCATTTAGTTTTGAGTATTCTATATAATCAATACCCGGATCAAAATCATATAAATTACCAAGTAAAAATCTGCATGTATTTCTTGTTTTTTTATAAACTTCGACAAGCTGTTGTATAATATTTTCGCCTATTTTGACATCATTGGTATAATCAACGCTTGCTGTCCAAAGTCTTAAAACATCTGCGCCGTAACGATCTACTATACTTTGTGGATCAACAACATTACCAAGACTTTTGCTCATTTTTCGACCTGTCCTGTCAAGCACAAATCCATGAGTAAGAACAGATTTATACGGCGCTCTGTTATTTATTGCAACACTTGTAAGAAGCGAAGACTGAAACCAGCCTCTATGCTGGTCTGAACCTTCAAGATACAATTCAACAGGAGTTCCGCCTAATTCTTCTTTTCTTGCGTCAACTACAGCAGCATGAGTTATGCCGCTGTCAAACCAGACATCCATTATATCAGTTTCTTTTCTAAAATCATCATTTAAGCACTCAGGACATTTAAAATCCTTTGGAAGTAATTCTTTTGCAGAATATTTTATCCAGGCATCAGAGGATTCTTTTTTAAATATCTCTGCCACGTTATTTATAGTTTCATCAGTAACAATAGATTTGCCGCATTTATTACAGTAAAACACAGGGATAGGCACACCCCAGGCTCTTTGTCTACTTATACACCAGTCAGAACGAGATTCCACCATATTATATATTCTTTGATAATTGTTTGAAGGAATCCATTCGGCTTCATCTATTGCTTTTAACGCCTGTTCTTTAAAAGAGCCGACATTAACAAACCATTGTTCGGTTGCTCTGTATATTACTGGTTTTTTGCATCTCCAGCAGTGAGGATAGCTATGTAAAATTTCCCCATAGCCCAAAAGAGCATTTTTTTCTCTTAATTCTTGAACAATTATTTCATTTGCTTTGTCATATCTGATTCCCTGAAATTGACCCGCATCTTCAGTAAATATGCCTTTGTTTGTAAGAGGCGAAAGCACGCCTATTTTATATTTTGTGCCGATTTCATAGTCTTCAAGCCCATGACCCGGCGCAGTGTGAACAGCGCCTGTACCTGCATCCGTAGTTACATGTTCACCCAGAATAATTAAACTTGCGCGATCATAAAAAGGATGCTTTGCATTAAGATATTCAAGTTTATCTCCGGAAGCTGCGCCAATTATTTTGTAAGTGTTTTCTTCCCATCCGATGTTATTTGCAAAACTGTTTAAAAGATCGATTGCTATTATATAAACCTCATTTTCTTTTTGAACAAAAGCGTATTGTAACTTTGGATGAAGTGCTATAGCGAGGTTTGCAGGAAGTGTCCATGGAGTTGTTGTCCATATTATCATATAAAGAGCATTATCAATGTCAAGATTGGCTGTTTTATAGGCTTTTTCAGCTTCTTTGCTGTCTAATCCAAATTTTACATAAATACTATGGGATTTATGTTCAGCATATTCCACTTCAGCTTCAGCTAAAGCTGTTTCGCATGCAGCGCACCAGTAAACGGGTTTTAAACCCTTGTAAACATATCCTTTTTTAGCCATTGCCCCAAAAACTCGAACCTGAACTGATTCAAACTCAGGATTAATTGTAATATATGGATTTTCCCAGTTGCCCCATACTCCAAGCCTTTTAAAGTTAGTTTCCTGTCCTTTCAGATTTTTAAGAGCAAATTCCCTACATTTTTTTCTTAATTCCTCAGGAGAAAGAGATTCTCTTCCGCCTTTTATTGATTTTACGACCGCATTTTCAATAGGAAGCCCATGTCCGTCATATCCAGGCACATAAGGACTATAAAATCCTGACTGAGACTTATATTTTACTATAATATCCTTTAAAATCTTATTTAGAGCTGTTCCTATATGGATTTTATCAGAGCTTAGATAAGGCGGACCATCATGCAGAATAAATTTAGAAGAAATTTTTCTTTGTGAAATATTTTTTTTATAAATATTATTTTCTTCCCAGAATTTTTGAATTTCCAGTTCTCTTGTTGCTGCGTTTGCCTTCATTTTAAAATCAGTATGAGGCAGATTTAAAGTATTTTTATAATCAATTTTTTGTTTTTCGCTCATTTATATATATTCCTTATAATTAAATAATAAGCCAGCTACCGCCTTAAATACTTATTAGCAGTAGAGAAAATATTATGTTTCTTTAGCTCCTTAGTTAATTTAATTATAATCGAAAAAATACTTTATCAAAGTAACTGTATCAATTTGGAAGTTTTAATCAAATTATTTATTATCAGGAACAGCTGTTATTTTAATAACAAAATATAGTACCATTGCTGATATAACTATAGCTCCAATCCATTGTATAATTTCATAATTCATTTTTTTAGCTCCTTTATTAAGAAATTTATTCTATCTTCAAGATTTAACATTCCATTAATGAGAGCAAAACTAGATAAACAGCCCAATATAAAAAATAAAAATTTTGGTATGCTGTCTAAATTAAGTAACAAGCCAATGCTACCACCTACCATAATACTTAGAACAGTAAAGAAACTGTTTCTTTTATTTATACAAGAATCTATTTCCTTCTTTATGCTCTCTTTATATCTATCCATCTTTTTTATACCAACGCTAAAATATCCTAATTCCTTAGCTAATTCAATTATAACCGAAAAAATACTTTATTAGAGTACCTGTATATTATTTCAGTTTTTTATTTTCATTATTATTTTAAAGAATGTATTTTTATTATACCCAAAAATTGAATCTTTTAAACGCTAAAACAAATAAATATAAAGATTTATTACATTAAAAATAAAAAATGTTTAAAAATTCAAAGAAATGGGAATGATTAATTAAATAATATCTTTATAGGATTATTTTATAAACTAAAATAATATAAAATAAATAAGGATAATTTTAGGAGAGAGTGCTATGTCAATAAGTTTTGGTGGTGTCGGATCAGGTTTGCCTGTAAATGATTGGATTGAACAATTGATGCAGGTTGAAAGACAACCTGTAGATCAGCTTTATACTAAAAAATCAGATTTGCAAACAGCAAAGACAACTTTAAGTACGGTTGCATCCAAATTTTCTTCATTAAGAGGCGCAATTGAGCGTATTACTGATGCTAATTTAGCATCTTCGCTTAATTTATTTGGAAGAAGAACAGCTACAAGCTCAGATCAGGATATAGTTACCGCAAGTGCCAGCAACCAGTCAGTTCCTCAAAAAATTAAAATTAAAGTGGATAATCTGGCTACCTCAACTAAATCGCAAAGCCTTACAAATGTAGCTGCTAATGCAACAGGAAGTCAACAAATTGTCGACCTCAGTAATGGTAATGGAACTGAAGGTGAATTTAGTTTATACGTAAACGGAACAAAATATGAAATTACCGCAGAACATGACGATGATCCGTTGCTAAATGTTGAAACATTGGATGATGTTGCAAGAGAGCTTAAAAAAATTAGCGGAATAACAGATGCTGGTGTTTTAGCCGGTAAATTTTTTATAACTACAGATGCTTCTGTTACGGATCTTAAATTTGGTTCAAGTGGTGATACCAGTAATTTTTGGGATGTTACCCAATTATCTACAGTAGATACTTCTTCTCCTGAAAGTAAAACTTTATCCAGTCTAAATGCCCTAAGCGCAATTGATACAGGAGGCACTATTGCAGGAGCAGGCGCTACGGCAAATCTTGCGGATGTGATTAATACCGGCACTTTTACCATAGGAGAGTCAATTTTTACCATAGAAGCAGATACAACTTTTAATGATTTAATCAGTAATATTAACAATGATGAAGATGCCGGAGTTGTTGCGCACTATGATATCAGGACAAATAAACTAATACTCACCTCAAAAAATCCCGGTGACATAGCAATTAATCTTGAAGACGGAAGCAGTAATTTTTTGGAAAAAATGGGGTTAATTACAGTCGCAGGAAATCCTCTAACTTCCCAAACTTTTGGAACAAACGCAAAAGTTTACCTGAATGATTCTACAGATCCTCTCTATATTACATCTAATACCCTAACAAGTGATGTTACTGGTTTTACCGGCGTAACAATAAATTTAAAAAATGTTTCTGATGGGGATACAATTGATATTGATATTAATCAGAATAATGATGAATTACTAAGCGCCATTAATAATTTTATAAGTAAATTTAATGATGTGGTTAATGAAATTGATAGAACAACAGCTAGCACAGGCACGTTAAAATCAGAATATTCCCTGTCAAGATTGAAAAGTGACCTAAGATATAGTGCTACCAGCGGAGTAGATGGAATCTCTACTTATGACAGCCTTGCAATGATTGGTATAACTACCGGAGCTGTTGGAGCAAGCACAAATACAAACACAAAAAATTTATCCCTGAATCAGGCTGATTTTATTGCAGCTTTAACTGAAAAACCTTCAGAGGTTAAAGCTTTATTAGTTGGCGATAGGACTAATAATATAACAGGTATTTTGCAAAATTTGGAATCAAAGGTTGAAAGCGCTCTTGATCCTACAAACGGTTTTTTTGACGCAAGAAAAGATTCAATGGACAGTTCGTTGACTGATCTGGATAAAAGCATTGCAAAAGGAGAAGCTCGTCTTACTGTAAAAAGACAAATGCTGGTTCAGCAATTCACCCAGATGGATCAACTTATAAGCCAAATGCAATCTATGGGCAGCGCCCTTTCTATGTTATAAGTATTATAAATAGGCACCTGAGGCGTAATCCTTAAGTCCTGCCTGTGAATGCACAAAACATATTAAAGTTCCAAAAGTTTTATAATATTGGTTGTTGATTCACCTTCTATCAGAGGAATGAAAACTACTTTGCCGCCTGTTTTCTGCACAGTTTCAGCTTCAGGCAGATTTTTTAAATTATAATCCCCACCCTTTACATGAATATTGGGTTTTATTTTACTTAAAAGCTCAACAGGCGTATCTTCATCAAATAAAACTGTATAATCAACGGAAATAATCGAAGCCAGAACTTCAGCCCTATTTTTTTCCTGATTAATCGGTCTGGTCGGTCCTTTTAAATTTTTAACAGACCTGTCAGTGTTGAGTCCGACAATTAAAATATCTCCTAATGCTTTAGCTTCCCTTAAATATCTTATATGTCCTATATGTATTATGTCAAAACATCCATTAGTAGTAACTATAATTTTTTTTTCCTTTTTTAGCTTGTTTATAATCTCTAAAAGACTATCCAGCTCTACAACTTGTCCCAAAGCTTTCCCTTTCTATTATGTTTTTTAATTCTTGAGGTAAAACCATTGCAGTGCCAATTTTTCTTACTGCAATGCCGGCAGCATAATTACCCAATATAACAGAAGTCTCAAAATCTCCGTCTGACGCTAAAATACCAAGCGCTACGGCTGATATTAACGAATCTCCTGCGCCTGTAACATCATATACTTCTGATGTAACAGCAGGTATAGTTTTAACCTCATTGTCAGAATATAATAAAACCCCGTTTTCTCCAAGCGTAATAAGCACATGTTCTGCCTTTACCTGATTAAAAACGAGTTCTGCCAATATTTCAGGAGGAGTATTTTCAGGAGATTTTGTAGCCTGTTCTGCTTCAAATTTATTTGGAGTAATTAATGTAGTTCCTGTATATTTTGTAAAATCTAATCCCTTAGGGTCTATTAAAACAGGTTTATTATTTATTTTTGCAAGTTTAATTATTTTTTCAATCAATGAATGAGTAAGAACCCCTTTTGCATAATCAGACAAAAGCACTAAATCTACAAAATTAATAATTTCAGATATTTTATAAATAATTTCTTTTTCTGTATTTTCATCTATAAAATTTTTTTCTTCTCTATCAACCCTTGCCAGTTGTTGATGATTATGAGCAATTAATCTTGTTTTAACTGTAGTTAAACGATTTTTGTCTTTAATTATTTTAGAATAGTCAATATTATTGTTTTTAAGAGTATTAATTAATTGTTCTGCCTGAAAATCATCTCCAGTAACCCCGATTAATACAACTTTTCCTCCGAGAGCAGAGATGTTATTGGCTACATTAGCTGCGCCTCCAGGGATATAGCTATACTTATTGACTTCCAGTACAGGAACAGGAGCTTCAGGAGAAAGCCTGCTTGCTTTTCCCCATATATATTCATCCAGTATTAAATCACCAATAACTAAAATAGAATAATTACTAAATTTATCAATTATGTTAAAGAGTTGTTCTTTGCTTTTCACTATGGTTTAAGCCTTATTTAAAAAATAAGTAAATAACAATAAATTTTATTATACACCCACCCCTTACCCCTCCCTCGAGGGAGGGGAACTAGATGATGGTAGGGCTACGCCCTATAACCTTTTTTTAAAAAAGGTAAAAATTTATTGTTTATTTTCTAAAGACAGGAGAGGAAGGGATTCGAACCCTTGTGACCAATAAAGGTCCATTCGCTTTCGAGGCGACGCCGATAGACCAACTCTGGCACCTCTCCTTTTTATTAAATTTTATCATTAAACCAATTTTAGTTGAATATATTATAATATCTCGTTTAATATTTCTAAACCTCTTGATAACATTGCAATTTGACGATTAAAGCAATCATTGTGAAGAGGAAGCATAGAAATAAACAAAAGTCCCTCAATGAGCTTTATCTTTTTTATATCATAATATTTGTCGATATATTCATCAAAAAGCTGTGAAACATTTTCATGTATCTCATTAGTAAGCTTGAAAGTCAGTTCTATATTTTGTTCTTCTAATTTATACACAAATAAATCATTTACAATAAAATCATATTTACCGGCTATGGAATGCCTAAGTTTTGCCACATCATATTTTATATCACCGTAAATTATATTGTTTCCCCAGTCTCCTCTGGGGTCTATTAATCTTATTATTCCGTTATTCAGATCAAATAATATATTTGAAAAACATAAATCTCCATGTATTATATTATTGTCTTTTTCATCATATAAATCATTGATTAAATCTTCTAATTTAGTCTCAAAAAAACTCCATCCATAGTTCTTTTTTCCATTTATATAAATATAGTCATAATCCAGCAGTTTTTTTACAGCAGGATTTAAAAATTTTATTTCTCTTATTCTGCTAAAGGTTTTTTCAAGATAAATATCTTTATAACTTTCTTCAGAAACTGTTCCGGGAAAATTCCTAAAAAGATTTAATACATAAATTAATCTATCCAAAATACTCTTCCAGATATTTTCTGATAAATTTCCATAAATCCAGAGTTCTGACAAAGTAGGATAGCCATAATATTCCATCTCAACGTAAACATTCCCGTCAAGTTTATAATCCAATATTTTAGGAATTAAAGCCTTTAGCTCCTTAGGCACACTTTCAAACCAAAGTATTTCATTTCGGAGTTTTTTTACATTTGAAGATTCTTTTCTGACTATTCCCAACATATCATCATATTTAAAAGAATTAAAAAATCTCGAAGATAAAAGTTCTTTTTTAGACCTGTAATATTTGGAAAGATGTCCTGTATCAAACCATTTATCAACTTTTGCAATTTTTATTTCATTGCCCTTTTCCATATAAACTTTTAAAAGATCTGAGATTTCATAGTTATTTTCTTCTAATTCATTAAAAATTTCAGTTTTTTCAAGGTAATAACCGCCTACTAGAGCTAAATTAGAATCATTTTTAATATTTTTTTCATAAAATCTTTCGACATTGCCGTATTCATCCACTTTTAACCTGCACCAGTAGTCTGTTATATCAAAATCATTGGAGACAAGCACAGTAGTTCCCTGATTAATAACTTTTTCTGTATCATAAAACGCAATAGTATCAGCAAGTGTAACTAAAACGTTAGTGTAAAATTCGTTTTCTGTTTTTTGTTTGGTAATTTCATTTATTACTTTTAATAAAGATAATCCAGGCTTTTTTTTATAGTCTACTTCAACAAAGTGTATATTTATTTCTTTTCCATGAGTTGCCAGTATAACTTCTGATAATCGTTCTTTGTCATATCCGACAGAGATAAAAACATCTTTTATGCCTATATTTTTATACTGATCCAAAATATATAAAATTGCCGGTTTGCTTTTAACAGGAATTAATCCTGTGTTTATTTCTCCAAAAATAGGATAAAGGCTTTCGTGAACTTTTCCTGCCGACAATATTATTCCTGTTAGTTCTTTATTTTTTATCATTTAAAAATACCTCCACATCCTGCGGCACCCCAAGAGGTATAAAATCTTCCGCCACATCAAGCACAAACTCTTTTCCCCTTTTTATCAAATCATTATACATTGGCGCAACATAAAATTCATTTAATTCTTTTTTATTACTTGCAATATGGCTTTCAGCTATATTTAAAAAATCTTTGGCTCTAGTAAAATGATACAGACCAGTAAGCGCATAATTTGAAATGGGTATTTTTTCAGTAGTTTCAATTACTTTTTCAGCAGAATTTATCCTGGCATAACTCCACTTGTTATCCGGGAAGTCAATTTTGAAAGCTCCGATTATTCCATCTTTTTTCTTAGTTTTATCAAGTAATTTTTCTTTTAGATTTTTAGAATAAAAATAAGTATCTATATTATATATCATTAAATCTTCATCCTGATTTAAAAAATCTTTAGCTTTCAGGACAGTTTCTGCCTGACCACCGGTTATTTCATTTATAAGCACTATTTCATAATTTATATTTTTTGAAAGTATTTTTATTTTCTTATTTATAAATTCTGTTAAATTATATTTTTCATTATGTTCGCTCAAGCCTACAAAAATTATTTTTTTTGCTATATCTAACGGAAGGCTGGATAAAGAATATTCAAATAATGTCTTATCTTTAGCCTGTATCATATATTTTGGGATTTTATACCCTGCTTTAAAAAATCTGTCTCCTTTTCCAGCCATTGGAATAACAATTATCAATTTTTTTCTCCTACAAAAATTTATTTAAAGTAATTAATTAAAGGGTTTGGTGTAGGGCGAAGCCCTACCCTCATCTAGCTCCCCTCCCTTGAGGGAGGGGTAAGGGGTGTGTTACCCACATAATCGCATAAGCATTTATATTGGCAATTTTTAACAGAACAGGGATTTGTTTCAGGAAAAACAGAAGAGTTCTCCATATTATATATATTATTAATTAAAATTTCTTCATATTCTTTTTCTTTTTGCTCAGAAAAAGGTATAGAAAAAACTTCTACATAATCAGAAATTTTAACATACTGAAAAATCAGGTTATCCTGATTGAGATCGCAATTAAGTTTTAAATCTTTATAACTGTTAAAAAATGAATATAAATATATCATGCATTGATAGCTGTATTCAGGATTTTTAGGAATATTTTCACCAGTTTTCCAGTCAGCTATTATATATTTATTTTGCTCTTCATCATAAAATACTGCATCAATCCTGCCATTAAGCCAATATTTGGTATTATTTATTTTTGAATTAAATGTCCATTCAGTTGCTATAACTTTATTTGCTAATATTGGATGATTTTTTATAATATCCCAGGTATTTTTAATTTTTTCATCGGCATTTTTTAATAAATGATCTGTTTTAAAACCTCTTAAATAATAATTAATCAGGGCATGAACAGATTTTCCGTATTTATAGTCTGCTTCCGGTTCAGGCAGGTTTAATTCTTTTATATATTTAAAATAATATCTTTTTTTGCATTTTTCCCAAATATTAAATTGGTCTGAGATAAAGACGTTTTTTTCCACTTAAAAACTCCTGTTATTCTTTATATTCCTCATAAAGTGTTTCTGGTTTTTGTGTTTTTTTAGATATTAAAGCTTTTCCTGTATTCAGAATATGCTTAGCAACCTTGATTTTGAACAATATACCCAGATAAAAATAAATGGCAGCAACTGTTAAAGTGCATGTTATCAGCTTTAAAGCAAGAAATAATGTGATGTCAGGCAATAATTGATCAAATAAAATTTTGATAACAATAGCAATTCCTATTGCAGCTAAAGTAGAAGAAAATATTTTTAACGAAGGTGATATAAGTTTGTTAAGTTCAAGATTAATTTTTGTTTTAACAAATGTAGCAAGTAATAAACAGTTTATAAGAGTAACAATCGTTGTAGAAAGAGTGATTCCGCCAATTCCAAAACGCTTTACCAATAAAATATTCATTGTAATTTTAACCAAAATTGAAAACATTGCAATATAAAAAGGGGTTTTAGAGTCCTCAAAGGCATAAAAAACTCTTGTTATAGTATCTCTTGCCACATAAGGAATTATAGATAATGAAAGAAAAATAAGAGCTTCACTTACCATAATTGTATCAAGGGCATTAAATTCGCCTCTTTGAAGCAACAGTCTTATAAAATCCTGAGAAAATACAATTATAAACGCCAATATCGGGAAAGAGATAAACCACAATGACATTAACCCATCACGAAAATAATTTCCAAGTGATTTCCAGTCTTTTTTTCCGACAAAGCCTGAAAATATAGGAAATAACGGTGTTAATAAAGCCAATGTCATAACTCCGACCGGCACCTGAAAAATTCTGTTCGCATAACCAATGGCAGACCAACTGCCAGGTTCAAGCTGAGAAGCAAAAAACATATCTACATATATACTTACCTGTCCTATAGTAGTTCCAAGCATTGCAGGAAAGAGCATTTCGCCAAGTTTTTTAATTTTTTCATTAAAAAACTCAAATTCCGGTTTATAACTGAAACCAGCTCTAAAAAATGAGGGCATTTGAGCTAAAATCTGAATAACCGCTCCTGCTAAAGTTCCCCAGGCAAGCACCATGCCTCCGTATTGTCCTTTGAATAAAAATATTGCTATTATAATGGCAATACTGGCAATAGTAGGGCTTAAGGCTATAATAAAAAAATGCCCGTACATATTGGAAATTCCGTAAAGAATTCCTATTATTGCGCCAATCAGCATCATTGGAGACATTATTTTAAGCTGTGTTGATGCAAGCTGTTGAAGCTGAGGACTTGCTCCTGCAGCAATAAGTTTGATAATCTGATCTGAAAAAAGACAGATTAAGATTGTTAAAACAAAAAATACAATACCTGTCAGAGTTAAAAAAGAATTTAAAGCGCTTTGGATTTTTATGGATGGTTTTTCATTTTTATTTGAGTCAGGAATTTCTTTTGTGAAAATTGCAACAGTCGCAGTATGAAAAGGTCCGCCTAATCCTCCCAGCAAAATCAGCGCTAAAGCCGGAATTTGATAAGCATAAAAATAAGAATCGCTGATTGTAGAAGCGCCATAAGCATGCGCAATTACCACATCCCTTACAAATCCGATTATTTTACTGAATATTGTAACAAATGCTATTAAACCGGCTATTTCAAACAAACTTTTTTTATTCATTTTTCACTTTGCAAGTTTACTCCTGCAAGTCTCCAGGCTGCAACTTCTTGATTATAGACTGCTCAATATTATATTAGCAAGATTTAAAAATTTTGCTTTATCTCTATTTTATTCCCTAAAATGTAATAATTTTTTCATATAAGATTGATTTTTAATAAAAATGTGATATAATTTGTTTATATCAATAATATATTTCATACAGGATAACAATTTTTATTAAACAGGGAACAAACCGAGATGGATTTAAGAATACTTTTATTTTGTTTATTTTTAAAGAAAGATGTGCAAACAAGATTTTCCAAAAAAACTAACATTGTAAAAAAGTGTTTTACTCTGGCGGAAGTCCTGATGACTTTAACGATTCTGGGAGTTGTTGCAGCTATTACTATGGTAATTTTACTTCCAAATATTCAGAATGCTCAAAACATAACGAAATGGATAGTCGCTTTTTCTGATTTGGCTCAGGTTACAGAAATGATTAAAATGAATAATTGCGGAACCATGAAGGGTATATGTTCAGATGGTGATAATAATTGTATGAGAGATAAATATACGCAATATATGAACGTTATAAAATCTTGCAATACTGGAGCTGCTGCTGGTAACTGTTGGCATAGTATTGTAAAAAGGGAAGATGGTTCAGTTCATAATGGTTCAGTTAATATAGCAGCAATAATTTTAAATAATGGGAATCTTATACAATTTTGGCATGCTTCAAAAAACTGTACAAGTGGAGGTTATAATAAAAAATGTACTTATATACTTGTGGATATAAACGGATGGAAAGGTCCTAATACTTTGGGTAAAGATATATTTGGATTATACGCCACAGAAAACTCGACTAAACCTATGGGTTTTCAAGGAGATGCTGCTTATTATTCAGACTTAAGTATTGGTCTTGGTTATTCAGCAAAATATCTTAAGGAAAAATGATTAATTTTAATAATGGCTAAAATTAATAGAAATAAAGTAATTTGAAGCAATGAATACACAAAAATCTATTTATAAAAAAATTTTATTTATTATAGCTGTATTTCTTCTGTTCTCTGTCCAAACAGTTAAAGCCACAGCATCAGAAAGAACTTTGGTTTCTTTAAACGCAGAAGCTTATGGACTTTATCTAAAGGGCAATTATGATTCCGCTCTTTCTTTGTATAAAAAAGCAATAAGCATTTATATCAATTCAGCTCCTTTATATGACGGCATGGCAGATGTTTATCTGAAAAAAGGATTATATAGCCAGGCTTATTCCAATTATAATACTGCAATCAAACTTGATCCCAAAAATTCTCTGTATAAAATACATGCCCAAAAAGCGTTATATCAGTCATATTTGAATATGATCGAAAATGCTAAATTATTAATGGCAAAAGCAATAAGTTTATGTCCGAGTAATTTAACAATAATCAGTAATTTTGAGAATTTTCAAAATAATAATTTAAAAAAGCTTGATTTAATAAGCGATTTTTACCAAAATTCTGAGGATATTAATCTTTCACAGGGAAATCTTGCTCGTTTTAACAAAAATTATCCGGAAGCCATAAAATTTTATATAAAATCAATAGAATCAAAAAAAGCTAATTATGAAGCTTATAATAATCTTGGTTTGTTATATATGGATAAAAATAAAAATAATAATGCTGTTTATTATCTTAATAAAGCTTTAGAACTTAATTCAACTGCGGCTTATTCTTATAATAATCTGGGAATAGCTTATCAAAAGCTTAAAAATTTTAATGAAGCAAATAAATATTTTGATCTTGCAATTGAAGCGGGCAAAACTTATTCATCAGGTTATAATAACAAAGCTGTATGTTTAATAGGCACTGTATTTGAAAATTTCGACGGATCAATAAAATATCTTGAATCCATTACAAAAAAAGAACCGCAAAATGTTGCCGCAAAACAGATTTTGGGATTATTTCAAGCTTTAAAAGGTGATTATAACTCTGCGATTAATATTTATAAATCAGCCATAGAACTTTCTAAAGACAATTGTTTTCTTTTAAAGAAGCTGGGTGATTTTTTATTTATCAATAATCAATATTCAGAATCAATTGATTATTATAAAAAAGCTATTTCTATAAATGCTAAAGACTCTGAGATATATACGGCAATTGCAAGAGCGTACGAAAAAAACGAAGATTCTAAAAACGCTTTTACTAATTATCAAACAGCAATCAGAATTGACGCAAATAACGCAAATACATATAAATACTTTGGATATTTTTTGATAAATCAAAAGAGAAAACCAGAAGCAAAAGGCATGTTAAAAAAATACCTTGAATTAGCTCCAAACAGTTATGATTATTTAACAGTCCAAAATTTAGCAAACTCTTTATAAACAGAGGGCTTAAGCCCTCTGTTTGAAAGCCCTGTTAGTTATTGTTTGAACAATTCAGATAATTTTTTTTAAAATTATCTATAAATTCATTTTTCTTGCTGAGAAATTTGTCCATATTTGAAACTAAATCTCTAATTTCTTTGGACATAGATTCCAGATTGTGATTTTCTTGAGACATTATAATTACCCCATAAAAATTAAAAACTAAATAAGACCTTCTACAATATATTTCGGTTGTTTTTTAAAAAAATTCAGTAAAAAACACCATATTTTAAGATTTATGAAGAAATTGTTTTTATAAAATAAAAGCGGATTCTAATATAATCCCTCTAAAAGAACAAATCTGCCAAGAGATATAACTTTACAATAAAGTTTTAATGATTCTACAAAACAGGGATTCATACAAAATCCTCCTGACAGGAATATTTCTTTTGGCTGCCTTGCAAAATGCCAGGTATTATAGGAAATTCCGTGTATATACATAGCTATTGCAATATTTGCGGAAACTCCGGAAGCAATGATATCCATTATTTTTTCCATAGCAAAAACTCCGCAGATTACAGGGATTTTTTCTTTTTGGACAGGGATTTTAGCCGGGTCTACATTATAAAATTTGCATAACATCTCGACAGTTGCTCCTGTTGCGCTACCGCAGTTGCTGTTCCAGTCAAGGTCTTTGTATTTTCCGTCTTTAAATTTAATCCATTTTATGTCTCTGCTTCCAAGATCGACTATTGTAGCGTTTTCAGGATTATTTAATATTTTCTTTGCTCCGTATGCAAGAGCCAAAACCTCATTTTCATAGCTGCCATCGGGTTTAATGTGATTTTTCACCATATGACCCGTTGCACTGTCAAAAAATATGTTTATTTTAGGCAATAATTTTGTTGGAAATAAAAATATACGTCCATTTAAAGCATTTCCTGATTTATCTGTAAAAAGATTTTTTTCAGTATTTAAATAAAATTTTCCCATAATTCTGTTTAATTTATTTATGGGGCTTTTTTCCAGATTTTCAGGATTTGTATAAAGTTCTAAAACCTTGCTCCAGCTTGTTCCTGCATCTATTAACAGCTTATTCATATATTTAACTCAATTTTATAAAGGCTTCAATCTTTGCTTTAACTGAATTAGATGCTTTATCATCAATATCAACATATAATCCGTCGTATTTTCTTGCTAAATATTTAGCTGTCTGCATTTTAGCACAAAATGTCTGAGCAAAAAAAACAGTTGGCACAGATTCATCCACAAACATTTCAAGGTCAATATCAGCAGGTCTTTTGGCTTCAACGCATCTTGTCCATCCAAAAACATGCGTTGCATCAGGAAACAGCTCTAAAATGCTCATATCATTCGGAGGCACTCCCCAAAATCCAAAAGTCGGCTTACATTCCCGAGTTTCTAAAAATACCGGATTTATGATTTTATCCATTATTTTACAGATTTTATCTTTTAAAGGCATGTTACTTACTGAAATTGGGGTATAAATTTCATTATTATAAGTTGTATAAGTTGTCTGAATGATTTTAAATCCCATATCTTTCAGAATAATTGAGATCAATCTTGCAGAATCGCATTTTTCCTCGCCAACAGAAGCTATTATAAAGTCAATAGAATCTTTAAGCCAGACAGCATTGTCTATGATATTCATAATGATTTTGCAGCAGGTATCGGGCAGAATATTTGAGGAAGGAAAACCTGCATTAATATCAAGATCAGTGATTTTATGGGCAGGATGAGTTTCTCGGGCTTTTTTAAGTATGTCAGGATGAGGATATCCCCAAATACCTATTATTCTTTGATTTTTGTTCATTTTTGTCTCATTATTATTAGTAGTTATTTATATTAGTTTAGTATAATTATAAAGAATCAAGGAAAAAATTTATTATGAGCATTAAAACAATAGAATGGCAGGGAGATCATGTTTTATTAATCGATCAAACCAAACTGCCGTATGAATTTGAAACGGTTGAAATAAAATCTTATCAGGAAATGAGCAAGGCAATCAAAGACATGCTGGTAAGAGGCGCTCCTGCAATCGGTATAGCAGGGGCTTTTGGTGTTGCTTTGGGCGCTCAGTCTTTATCTGCTATAAATAATAAAGATGAATTTATAAGCGGGCTTGAAAAAATCAGCGAAAATTTGAATTTAACCCGCCCAACCGCAGTTAATCTTAACTGGGCAATAAATCAGCAAATCAATCTTGTTAAGTCTTCTAATGAAAATAATATTGATTCTTTAATAAAATTATTAATAAAAAATGCAATGGCAATGCAAAATAATGATATTGAAATTAATAAAAAAATTGGTAAACATGGAGCAAATATTGTGCCTAAAGGAGCTGTAATACTTACTCACTGTAACGCAGGCGCTTTGGCTACGGTTGGTTATGGGACAGCTTTAGGCGTAATCAGGGCAGCTTATGAAAAAGATTCATCAATTCAGGTTTTTGCTGATGAAACACGTCCTCGCCAACAGGGAGCAAAACTTACTGTTTGGGAGCTAATGAAGGATAATATACCGGTTACTTTAATTACAGACGGTATGTGCGGATATTTTATGTCAAAAGGCATGATTGATATTGTTGTGGTTGGAGCGGACAGAATTGCTTCAAATGGTGATACTGCAAATAAAATAGGCACTTATACAGTAGCAATAGCAGCAAAAGAGCATAATATTCCTTTTTATGTTGCAGCGCCTCTTTCTACAATTGATATTTCAATATCATCAGGAGATGAAATTCCTATTGAGGAAAGAGATGAAAATGAAATTACCTGTATAAACGGTCAAAGAATTTGTCCTGAAGGCACAAAAGTAATGAATCCGGCTTTTGATATTACTCCGGCAAAATATATTTCAGGAATTATAACAGAAGCAGGTATATTAAAGCCTGATGCCAGCGAATTAATTAATAAAATCCATTTAAATTTTATATAAAGAGGAACTAATATGATGGATATTGCTTTTTCACTTGTAGTTCCGGTAATTCTAGGATTTTTTTTGGGACATTATTTAGATGTTAAATATTCTAATAAATTTCCTCTATGGACAGTTGTGTTTATTTTGATAGGAATAATAACCGGACTGTGGAGTGTTTATAAAAATTATATAAGCAAAAAATAAATTCAAAGCAATTTTTTTGTTTCAGATGTTTTCTATTTCTATAGAAGGGATAGAAGGGGAAAACATCATGGGATTGAATAATATTGATATTTTACCTAAAAATATTTGTAATAATATTTATAATAATCAGGCGCTTCAAAATTATAGTAACTATAATCAAACTATCCCACAGATTCAACAAATTTCTAATAATATATCAACAACCCAAGTAAATGAAATTTTTAAAAACAGGATGCTTGCTCTATCTCCTACCGGATATAAGGAACTGCAAACTTTTAAAGTTCCTTTTTATGATAATGGAAAATTATACGAGTTAAATAATGGTCAAAAAGTAGTAATTATACCTAAACACGGACCTACTGCAATAAAAACATTCGTAAAAGTTGGGTCTTTTAATGAGCCTGACAATATTAGAGGCGTTAGTCACTATATAGAACATAATATTTTTAATGGCTCAAAGCATTTAGCTCCGGGTGAATTCGCAAAAATAATAAATAACACAGGATCAAAATATAATGCAAGCACTAATTTTTCCTGCACAGATTATTATATTTTATCTCAGCTTTATGATAAAAATGATTTTGAAAAATTTATAGCTGCTCATGCCGATATGCTGCAAAATCCAAGTTTTACGATTCCAATGCTGGAAAAAGAAAAGGGTCCGGTAATTTCAGAAATCCATATGTATGAAGATGATCCCTATGATAAAATACATAATTTAATGTTAAAAAATTTGTTTAATATTAAAGCTGATTATCAAGGATTAATAGCAGGATCTGAAAAAAATATCAAAAATATAACAAGAGAAGATGTTTTAAATTATTATAATAAATGGTATACACCTGATAATATGATTACAGTTGTTGTTGGAGAGGTAAATCCAAATCAGGCAATAAAAATTGTCAGTAAATATTTTAATTCTAAAAATTCAAAGCCTTCTGATAAATATTATGAATATTTAGGTAATTCTATACAAAAAACAAGAAGAACAGATGTTAAAACTCCTAATATAAATTCAGTCATGATGAATATGGCTTTTGTGGGAACAAAAAATAATAATATCAGGGAAACAGTCGGTTTAGCCGCTTTATGTTACGCTTTGGCAGGTTATGATAACGCAAGACTGACAAAAATTTTAAAACCCTTTAATACAAAACCCTCAGCCAGTATGGAAGTTATAAGTTCAAATTTTAATGATCCTCAGGTAATTAATTTTAATCTAAATTTCAAGACAGGCGAAGAGGAAAATGGTTTAAAAGCTGTTTATGCAGCCTTAAATGAACTGATTTACAAGCCGTTAAGTGAAGTAGAACTTCAGATAATTAAAAACAATATGAAAGATAATCTGGCTAATATGAGCGAACATTCAATGGGAATAACGAATCTTGTTGGCAATGCGCTGACAGAACATGGAAATTTAGCTATTTATACTGATAGTTTAAAAGCAATAGACAGTCTTACTTCACAGGAAATTCAAAATCTGGCAAAAAAATATCTTGACCTGAATAAAGTTTCAATAGTAGTTTTGCATCCTGAATTCCAACAAATTAATAATAATCAATTACAAAAGCCTCAATTTATGCAGACTGCATCAAAAAAAATAAATTTTGGAAGCAATTTATCCCAAATAAACAAGAGTAATTTAACTGAGTATGTTTCCCCCAATAATCTGCATTTAATTCTTAATGATGATCCTGCGCCTATTAAAACAAGCGCTGTTATTAATCTCCAAACTGATAATTTTCCTCCTTCCAAGCCAGGAGTTCGAGATATTATTACTTTAATGCTTAATAAAGGCACAAGAAAGCATAGTGAAGAGGAAATATCAAATATTATTGATTTACATACTCTGGGGATTAATTCTTCTGCTGATTTTAATTCTATATTTATCAATGCAAATTGTCCGTGTGAAAATTTGCCTTTAGCTTTAGATTTAATGAAAGAAATTTTGTATAATCCTGATTTCTCTGAAAAAAATTTTAATAAAGCAAAAGAAGAGGTTAAAAATGGCTATTTAAGCATGATGAAAGACCCAAAAGACAGAGCTTATGAATTTTTATACGGAAATCAGCCTTATGGATACAGTCCAAGAAAAATACTTGAAAATATAGATAAAATTAAGCTGCAGGACTGTATTGATTTTTATAATTATATAATTCAAAATTCTCAGGCAAAAATTGTAATTACTGGTCCAATAACTAAGACTCCAAATTTGCATAATAATATATTTCGATCTTTGCAAAGTGGATTTCCTCTGGTTCAAAAGCCCCATTACAGCAATACTTTTATAAATCAGCCTCTTGCTCAAACTAAAGTGATAACCGAAGCTGAAGATCGAAATCAGGCTGATATAGTCCAAATATTCAAAATAAAAGAAAGCGGAAATGTAAAAGATCAAGCCGCTCTACTATTATTAAATGAAATACTTGGCGGAAATAGTGAATCTCGCCTATTTCTTGATTTAAGAGAATCGCAAAAACTTGCTTATAAAGTTCGATCATCCTATACAAGCGATAGAAAAACCGGTGAAATAATGCTTGAAATTAAAACTACAACAAAAAATAATTTTAATAATCATAATCAATATGAAAATGTTATTAAATCTATTGAAGGATTTAAAAAACATATAAATAATCTGATTCAAATGCTGGTAAGTCGGGAAGAAGCAGAAAAAGCAAAACGAACAATAAAATTCAATATAGAGCTTGATGCTGAATCATCGTTAGGTAAAACCGGTTTAATTCAAGGAAGTTTTAGTACTCCGTATGGTTTGACTTATATAAACGAGCTGTTAAAAGCTATTAATAATATAACTCCTCAAGATATTCAAAAAGCCGCAAATTTATACCTGAATAAACCTTCGGTTATCTCAATGATTGCCAGCGCTGATACTATCAAAAATACAAAAAATTATCTTAGTTCTCTTGGTGAACTAAAAAATATTTAGTTTATACTGAAAACCTTGCATTTTGATTGAACTTTACAAAGAAATTTTCATAATAAACTAATTATTATTTATAATATGAACTAAATTCAGGATAGCCAGCAGTATTAAAAATAATAAAATTACTATAACTGCCAGAGAAATAGCTTCTGTTATATTTGTCTGATATAGTGAATAAATTGTTGTTGTAATTGTTTGAGTTTTTCCATGAATATTTCCCGCAAACATTATGGTAGCGCCAAATTCTCCGATCGCCCTTAAGCTGCATAAAATAACGGCTGTTAAAATAAATCTGGCACTTAAAGGTAAATAAATTCGGAAAAGAAGTTCTTTTTCACCGGCTCCCTCCAGCATTGCAGACTCACATATTGATCGGTCAAAGGATTTTAAGCCGTTTTTTACAATGAGTATAAAAATAGGCATCATTATAAAAATCTGAACAATAATTAATGAAATAAAATTAAAAGCTAAATTAATTCCCATTGGATAAAAAAAATGTCCTAAAATTCCTCTTCGCCCAAATGTCATTAGCAATGCCAGACCTGTAACAGAAGGCGGTATTATAATTGGAACTATTGAAATTATATCAATAATTTTATATAAAAAATTTTTTTCCCTGACTATTGCATAAGCAGTTGGAAAGCCTATTACTAAAGTTATTATGACTGAAATAAAAAGTGAACCGAATGTAATAACAAAAGTTTTAAAAACTCCGGAATGCAAAAGCTCAATTATATCCTGAATATTTACTCTAACAAATAATGAACCAATAACCAATGCAAAAAACAACATATTTGAAAGAGCAATAAAATATATTACTATCTCTGAAATGCTTAAATTCAAACTAAAAAAGGATTTTGTTTGTTCATTTTTTTCTTTAAGCCATATTTTTCTTAACTGGTTAGTTGAAATCAATTGTTTAATCCTTTAATTTTTTGTATAAGAGTATTTCTTTAAAATTGCATCTCCTTCCTTCGAAAGGATGAAATCAAGAAACTGTTTTGATAATTCTTTGTTTTTAGAGTCTTTTAAAATAGCTACAGGATGTTTTACAATCACATTAAACTCATCCGGTATTTGTATTGCAAAAATTTTATCTTTATTTACATCGGTAATGTCTGTTTTATAAATAAAACCTGCGTCAACTTCACCAAATTCTATTTTAGCAACAATGCTTTTTACGTTAAGTTCTTTTGAAACAACATTTTTTTGAACATCTTTTGTAAATGATTCAGGCATTTTCCCGCTTTTTTGAAGTTTATCCAGAATTTTTAACGCATATTCTCCCATAGGCAGATTCGGATCTCCCATTGATAATTTCACATTTTTATCAGAAAGATCAGAAATACTTTTTACCAGACTTTTTTCTTTATTTACGCCGATTATTACTTTGTTGATTGCAAGAATATAATATTTATCGACTAAATTATGTTTTACCAGATATTCCATCCATTTTATATTTCCTGAAACAAATATATCGGCATCTACACCGTTTTCTATCTGGCTTGCAAGTTCAGGACTTCCTGCAATATTAAGATTAAGTTTAATATTCGGATGTTTTTTTTCAAATTCAGTTTTAAATTCTTTGAATATATCTGTTAAACCGGCAGCAACCATAATTGTAAGTTCAGTTTTACCCTGCTTAATACTATTTAAAAACTTGTTAAACATAAAAAAGCTCATAGCCATTAATAAAATTGATATAAAAATAAATACTGTTAATTTTTTCATTTTTTATTCTCCTTTGTTATTTAAAGATGAGTGTAGAGCGTAGCCCTACACTTTTAATTATTTAATTTCTCAATTCTACAGGTAAAATTCAATGGTTTTGCATACAAAACAGAACTTAAAAGTATAAAATCAGCAAGAGACACATAATTTTTTATGTTTTCCAGTGTAATTTGCCCTGCTATTCCAATTTTTAAAGCAGGATTAAGTTCTCTTAGTTTTTTAACCATTCGTGTTATTTTATCAATTTCAAAGCGATCCAAAATCATAATATCTGTTTTATCTGCATATTCATAAGCTTCTTCTTCTGTTTTAGGTTCAAGTTCAATTTTATGCGAAAACGAATATGGTTTTTGGGTTAATTTTCCGATCATTCTGAGATGATTTTGAGTAATCATGATTGAATCACTGAGAGAATTCCTATGGCATTCTGCGCCGCCGTCAATTACAGCCTGAAGTTCTTCTCTTCTCATTCCCAGATGAGTTTTACGGCTTGCCGCAACTATCAAAACATCAGGATTTACTTTACGCGCTTCACAGACCAGTTTGTTTGTCTGTGTTGTTATTGCGCATAAAACAGTCAAATAGGTCTGGCATATTCTCCACATTTTAAATAAAGTCTTAAGATCGCCTGTTGCCTCAAATATAATATCTTCTGGTTTTACTGATTCACAGGGATTTTTAAATGATATAACTTTGAGATTTTTAGATTCAAAAAATCTTTTCAGGTTTGGTGTTCCTGAAATAATAGCATTTTCTCGTGTAATAAATTTTAAAACGCCTTCTCCCTTTATATTAAGAGTTTCTGTTGTAAGGTCGCAATACGGACAATCTTCCTGATAACCGATTTCCAGACAATCAAACATTATTCACTGTTCCTTTCTAAATTCATACAAAAATTGATACTGATCAAAAAGAGCTGACATAATATTATCATCCCCTAATTTCTCAAAAACAAATTTTTTAAATTTTTTAGATTTAGATAAAGTATTAAAATTTTGGTCAATAATTATATCAGCTTTTTGCATAGCAAAGGCTGCCGAATCCTTTTGAGGTTTTTTATCCTGAAAAATAAATATAGCTAAATCAGGCTCAATAAATTTTAAGATTGAATTACTTTCTATAATAAGATAATCAAAATTTTTTGATATATTATCTAAATTAATATAATTCAAGCCTTCGTTAATATCATTAAAAAGTTTTGTTTTTTTAGCAGGATTGCTGGGATGATGCCCAAACTTAATAAATTCAATTCTTTTAGGCTCTAAATTTTTTATTATATTTTTAGCCAGAGTTGTTTTCCCTATATTGCTATATGAACCTGATATTACTATTATTTTCAATTTCATCTAAAATCCTTACAGGGATGTCATTGCAAGCGTAGCGAAGCAATCTAAAAAGTGTATAATTATAGATCGCCACGTCGCTTCACTTTGTTTCGCTCCTCGCGATGACATTCAGAGTTAACAAGGAAAAGTAATAAGGCGGAGAAATCCCCGCCCCATCACTTTTTATTAAAAACAATTCAACATGCATTCACGAATTTTAATCTTTTCCTGATTGCAAAATTCAGTTATGTGTTTTGGGTCTATGTTTAACTCTTTAGCTATTTGCAAAGCTGTTTTACAAGTTAAATATTTTTCTTTTTCTGAATATTTTAAATTATCAAGAACTGCCTGTTTTATTTTTTCATACATTTGCATGCTTCCTGTTTTTTAATTTCTTCTGATTTTACTTTTTCAACTTTACAGGAACAGACTTTATATTCAGGCGTTTTTGATATTGGATCCAGAACATCATTGGTTACAAGGTTACAAGGCGCTTCAGGAAAGTGCATTGTCATAAATGAATGTCCTTTAATGATTCTGTCGGATTCTATGGCAGTTGTTACGACTTCTCCTCTTCTTGAAGAGACCTTGACTTTATCACCGTTTTCTATGTTGAGATTTTTCATATCTTCGGCATTCATTTCTATACAAGGACCATATAAGCCTTTTGCAAAGCTGTTAATTACATGGGATCTTCCTGTCATTGTTGTTGTATGGTAATGATAAAGCATTCTGCCTGTTCCGAGAATAAGCGGATAATCCTTACATGGAAGTTCTAATGAAGCTCTGTATTCTATTGGTTTTAAATATCCACGACCTCTTGTAAATGTGCCTTTATGTAAGAATTTGGTGCCGGGATGATCTTCTGAAGGACAGGGCCACTGCAATCTTTCTCCGTTTTTAATGCGTTCTGGTGTTATACCTGCAAAAATCGGAGCAAGACTGTTAATTTCAGATAAAATATCCCAAGCTGAACCATAATTCCAGTCATAACCCATTTTTTTAGCGACTTCCTGAACAATTAACCAGTCAGCCTTAGTTCCTTCTATAGGATCAAGAACTCTGAATACAGGATTAACTCTTCTTTCTGTGCTTGTAAACGTGCCTTCTTTCTCAAGGAAAGATGAAGCAGGCAGTATTACATCAGCAAAAGGCGTGGTATCTGTATGGAAAATATCCTGCATTACCAAAAATTCAATATTTTCCAAAGATTTTCTTACATAGTTAATGTTAGGATCAGACACCATAGTGTTTTCACCCATAATATACATTGCCTTGATATTGCCTTTTAGAATTTCTTCAAGACTTTCAACTTTTGTAACACCAGGTTTAGCAGAAAGTTTGGTATTCCAGGCTTTTTCAAATTTTGCCTGTACCTGCGGATCATCGACTTTCTGATACCCTACATATACGTTTGGAAGCGCTCCCATATCACAGGCGCCCTGCACGTTGTTTTGTCCGCGAAGAGGGTTTACACCGGTGCTTTCTCTGCCTATCTGCCCTGTAATCATTGAAAGATTACCCAGTGATGTTACATTATCAACGCCATGAGAATGTTCGGTTATACCGAGTGTATAGACAATACTTGCATTTTTTGCGGTTGCGTACATTCTTGCAACTTCTTTAATTTTTTCAGCGGGAACTCCTGTTATTTCTGCTGCATATTCAGGTGTATATTTATCTACAACTTTTTTAAACTCTTCAAAACCTTCTGTACGAGTTTTAATAAACTCTTCATTATGAAGATTTTCACTGAATATAAAATTCATTATTCCGTTAATTAAAGCAACATCAGTGCCAGGATTTTGTCTTAACCAAATATCAGCATATTTGACCATTTCTATTTTTCTTGGATCAATAACTATAATTTTTGCTTTTCCGAGCAGTTTTGCCCTTTTAATAAAGGTTGCTATTACAGGATGGGCTTCGGTTGTGTTTGATCCTATTATAAAAAGAAGATCAGTATGTTCTAATTCTGCTATTGAATTAGTCATTGCTCCTGAGCCGAAAGAAATATTTAAACCCGCAACAGTAGGCGCATGGCAAACTCTTGCGCAGTGATCGACATTATTTGTGCCTATTATTGTTCTCATAAATTTCATGAGAGCAAAATTATCTTCATTTGTGCAGCGCGCTGAAGTAATGCCGTATAAAGCATCAGAACCATATTTTGCTTTGATTTCAGATAATCTTTTTGCTGTATACTCAAGTGCCTCATCCCATTCAACTTCTTCAAATTTACCGTTTTTCTTGATTAAAGGTTTTTTAATTCTATCGGGACTCTGCGCAAAGGTAAGACCAAATCTGCCTTTAACACAGGTTTTTGTATAGTTGGGAACTTCATCAGCTCCTTCAACTTTTACAACTTTATTTTTAATGGTTGAAACTTCGACTTTACAGCCAACACCGCAGTAAGGGCATGTTGTAAGAGTTTTCTTTTCTATATCCTTTTCTCTGATTCTTGCTCCAAAGGCTTCCGTCTTTAGCGAAAGAGCTCCTGTAGGACAGGATTGAAGACATTGTCCGCATCCATCGCATTCTGAATCTTTCCAGTTTTCCTGACCGGCAATTATATGGGTTTTAATGCCTCTTTCAGAAAGAGAAAGAACGCCTTTGCCCTGTAGTTCATAGCATGCTTTTACACAGCGTTCGCATTTAATACATTTTGAAGCGTCATAATTAAGAAACGATGAGGTAAAATCGCTGAAATATTCTGTTTTAGGCACTAATGATTCCAAACTTCTTTCAGAACGACCGAGTTCATAACGGAACGCAAGGTCCTGAAGCTCGCAAATACCGTCTTTTGTGCAGTTAATACAATCATCGTTATGGTCGGAAAGCATCATTTCTAAAGTGGCTTTTCTGGTTTCCTCAAGCTCTTCATCAAAAGCCGTAACTTTCATGCCATCAGAAACAGTTGTGGAACAGGAAGTTACAAGACCTCCCATTCCTTCGATTTTAACAATACAAAGTCTGCAAGCGCCTGTTGGCGTCAAATCTTTTTGATGACAAAGATTAGGAATATCAAAGCCATTTTCCAAAGCTACACTTAAAAGATTACTTCCGACTTTAGCTTTTATTTCTTTTCTATCTATAAATATAGTTGCTAATTCACTCATTATTAGTCTCCTTTTTATACAAGTCCCCAATTAAATTTAATAAATGTTTTTGGGAAAAGATAACTTTTTCTTAGTTATACATAATTTAAAAACCAAAAACCAATTTTAGTTGGGTATAATAATAAACAATAAATTTTCGTCTTATCCTTCCAAACGAGGAGATATGGAAGCGGCTCAGCCGATTACTTTTTCTTTTTTTGCCATTGGCACTGTTTTTATTGCGGAAACAGGACATACATTGTAGCAGTTACCGCATTTTACACAATTATCCGCATCTATAACAAAAGCAGTTTCTTTTACTTTGCCTTCTGTACAGTCAGCCGGACAATTACGCGCGCATAAACCGCATTTTATACAAATATCCGAATCAATAAAATAGCCGGACAGTTCCTTACATTTTCCAGCCGGACAGCGTTTATCCTGAATATGAGCTATATATTCATTTTCAAAATAATTTAAAGTTGAAAGCACCGGATTAGGCGAAGTTTGCCCTAAACCGCAAAGAGATGCCTTTTTTTGTGAATTTCCAATATATTTAATTTTTTCAATAGTTTCCATAGTTCCGTTACCGGCGCAGATTTTATCAAGCAGGGATAAAATCTGTTTTCCGCCGATTCTGCAAGGTGTACATTTTCCGCAGGATTCATCTACAGTAAAGTCAAGATAAAATCTGGAAACATCAACCATACAATCATCTTCATCCATTACAATCATTCCGCCTGATCCCATCATTGAACCAAGTTGTTTTAATGATTCATAATCAATGGGAGTATCAAGAAAATCAGCAGGTATTACACCGCCTGACGGTCCGCCTGTTTGAACAGCTTTAAACATTTTGCCGTCTTTTATTCCGCCGCCTATATCAAATACTATTTCTTTAAGCGTTGTTCCCATTGGCACTTCAATAAGACCGGTATTATTCACCTTACCGGTAAGCGCAAACACTTTGGTACCCTTTGAAGTTTCAGTTCCTATAGAGGAAAACCAATCTGCGCCTTTTAATAAAATAAAAGATATATTTGCTAAAGTTTCAACGTTATTTATCACAGTAGGATAACCCCATAAACCTTTAATAGCTGGATATGGGGGTCTTGTGCGGGGCATTCCTCTGTTTCCTTCAATTGATGCAAGCAAAGCAGTTTCTTCACCGCATACAAAAGCTCCTGCTCCGAGTCTTATCTCTATATCAAAACTAAAGCCGCTTCCTAAAATATTTTCACCTAAAAGACCGTATTATTTAGCCTGTTTAATAGCTATTTCCAGTCTTTTTATCGCAAGGGGATATTCTGCTCTTATATAAATAAATCCCTGTTTAGCTCCGATAGTATAGCCTGCTATAATCATTGCTTCTAAAACAGAATGAGGATCGCCTTCCAGAGTGCTTCTGTCCATATAAGCGCCCGGATCGCCTTCATCAGCATTACAGACTATATATTTAATTTCACTTTCAACCTGTTTGCTGAAATCCCATTTTTTCCAGGTCAAAAATCCTGCTCCGCCTCTTCCGCGCAAACCTGATTTTTTTAATTCTTCAATAACATCATCGGGTTTCATCTCAAAAAGGGCTTTTTTAATTGAGGAATAACCTTCTCTGGCAATATATTCATCAATTCTTTCAGGATTAATGATTCCGCAGTTTCTTAAAACAATTCTTAATTGTTTTGATTTAGCAGCAGGTTCTTTACAGTCTGATAAAAGATCATTTGCAGGTCTTTCCATAGAAAATTCCGAAAGAATATTTCCTTTTATTACGTGTTCTTCAATTATTTTTTTTGCGATTTCAGGTGTTACGTTTCCATATATAGTCTTTGGCATGCCTGATTTTATTACTTCAACTGTCGGTTCATTATAGCAAAGCCCCATACATCCGGCTTGTTTAATATTTATATCAAGATTTTTAGTGTTTATTTCATAAATAAAAGTTTCCATTATTTCATTAGCTCCGGCTGCAATACTGCATGTGCCTGAGTTGACAATAATTTCATCTTTATATTGTTTTTCTTTTAAATCCTGTTGTAATTTTTCAAAATCATTCAAATTTAATTTTTTCATATATTTATTTACCCTCCTTATACTGTTATTGTTTTTCTGAATTTTTTAAGGATATTTTTTACTTTTTTGGCTTCCAGTTTACCAAAAACCTCGCCATTAATGGTCATGACAGGAGCTAATCCGCAACAGCCTATACAGCGGACAGCTTCTAGTGAAAATTTTCCATTTTCAGTAATTTGACCTATATCAATATTGAGTTCTTTTTTTATTTCTTCAAGAATTTTACCGGCGCCTTTCAGATAGCATGCCGTGCCTGTGCATACGGAAATTTTATTTTTTCCGGGCGCTTCAAGCTTAAAGAAATGATAAAATGTGCAAACACCAAGTATTTTAGCTTGAGAAATGCCCAAAATCTTTGAAAGTTCAGAAATATTATCTCTACGAATATATCCGTATTCTTCCTGAATCTTTTGTAAAATCATAATTAAATTTCCAGGTTTTGTTTTCCAGGTTTCAATGAACTCAATAAGCTCATTAGAAAGTTTAAAACAAGTTTTTTCACTCATAATCTCTTTCTCCTAATCTTTTTATACCACTATCATATTTTATTATAAAAATAAATTTTAATTTACTCATAATTTTTTTTAAGTCAACAATCCTGTTATACGTTCAGGACAGGTGTAAATATTAAATTTTCGCTCTCTGAGAAAGCCTGCTAATGTTAAATTGCATTTTTTTGCAATTTCAACAGCTAGAGAAGTAGGGGCAGATGCTCCGGCTATTATTTGTATCCCTAAGTTACAGGCTTTTGATACCATTTCATAACTTAATCGAGAAGATAATATTGCAATAAAAGCATCCTGCTTCTGATTATTCATAAGAATTTTACCGATACATTTATCCATAGCATTATGCCTGCCTATGTCTTCGGCAAAAGCTAAAAATTCACCCTTTTGATTATATATAGAAACAGCATGAGTTGCGCCTGTCTGATAAAATACTTTTTGTCTATCCAGAAAATCTTTTTGAAGCTTAAATATATCCTGATATGCTATAGTATCAGTCTTTTCTATTTTTTTTATCCTGCTTTCAAAAAAATCCGCTATATCTTTACTCTTGATACTTCCTGTAGAGCTTTTGATTATACGCTGTTCCAGATTTTTAAAATCTTTTTTTTCTTCAAAAAGCTCAATATCAAGCCTGTTAGGATTTTCTTCAGGGTTAAAATAAATATTTTTAATATCTGAATAAGCTTCTATAATTCCGTCAATAAAGCATAGACCCACTGCAAGAGCAATATCATCACAGTCTAAACGCATGCAAAAATACTGACTTTTTCCGTTTATAAATATTTCAAGCGGTTCTTCAACAACTATATCATCCTGAAAATTAATTGTGCTGCTATGAATAACTTTAGTTACAGGATATTTTTTTATTTGCATTATTTTAATGCCCCTCATTATTTAGCATTTTTAAAGCATGTTCCATTATAGGAACAAAAATTTTTGCGCATAAAGCAGCTGCTTTAACTGAACCTGGAAAATTAACAATGATTGTCCTGTTTTTAATTCCTGCATAAGCTCTTGAAAGCATTGCATTAGGAGTTTCTTTGTAAGATTCAGCTCTCAGTATTTCAGAAATACCAGGCAGTGATTTATCGCAATAATTTGCGCATACTTCAGGGGTTATATCTCTGTCAGATAAACCTGTTCCTCCTGTTGTAACGATAAAATCAGCCAAAAATGAAGCTTCAAGAGCATGAAGAAGCTCATCTTTATCATCAGGAACGATAATTTTTGTAATTTCAATATTTTTAATATTTTCTCTTAAAATATTTTCAATCACAGAGCCTGACAAATCTTCGTATATTCCTTTTGAAGCTCGGTCAGATACTGTAATAACAGTTACTTTCATTATTTATTTTTCCGCCTTTTATTACCCTTGCAAAAATACCCTTGCGAGGCATGACACAATCCCCGATCTGCTGAAAAATAGCGCAGTGGCTATGGCATTCCTTGCCTATCTGCGTTACTTCAAGCACTGCTTCTCCAATATATAATATTGTTCCAACAGGTAATTCAGCTAAATTTATTCCATGAGTTGTAATATTTTCGGCAAAATCACCGTAAGATACTTTTACTCCTTTTTCAATCATTGTGTCAATATCTTCCTTAGCCAGCAAAGATACCTGTCTGTGCCAGTCTCCGACATGAGCATCACCTGTTATTCCGTAATTTTCCTGTAATATTATTTCAGCTACAGGTTTTTTTTTCTCGCCTTTTTTTTCTGAGATATTTACGGATAAAATTTTAAATTTTTTCATATTTTTTTTTCTCAATTAAATAAATTTTTTCTATTTGCATGTTTTTATCTATTGCCTTGCACATATCATATATGGTTAAAGCAGCAAGGGAAACAGCCGTTAAAGCTTCCATTTCCACCCCTGTTTTTCCCGATGTTTTTATAAAGCTGATTATTTCAATTCCATCTTCAACAATATTAAACTCAATGTCAACATGTTCCAAAGCCAGACAATGACACAGGGGAATAAGATCATCAGTTCTCTTTGCCGCCATAATACCCGCTATTTTTGCAACTGACAAAACATCTCCTTTTTTTAGCAAATTTTCTTTTATATGGTTAATGGTATTATTTTGAAGAATTATTTTACCGTAGGCGCTTGCTGTTCTTTTTATTGTTTCTTTTTGAGAAACATCAACCATAAAAGCCTTTCCTTCTGAATTAATATGAGTTAATTCCATATTATCCTCCTATTTCAACCATTTTTTTCAAAGTGCATGAACTGCCTTTTTCAGGCTTGGAAAGAATTACATTTTTAAGACTTTTAGCTATGTTATTAAAATCTACCCTGTATTCTTCATCAGAATGCAGGCATGATTTTAAAACACCGTCACATAAAAGCCTGATACGGTTACAATTTTTACATTTTGGCGGTCTGTCAAAATAATATTCGTTTTGTTTTACTGAATTTAAACTAAAATGATTAATCAACTGTAATAATATATGTCTTTTTTGGCAAAATTCCTGCATAGCCTGTACTTCATCTTCATTTATATCTTTTAATACCACCATATTTAATTTAACAAAAAAGCCTTCATCAAGAGCAGCTTCAATTCCGTTAAAGACATCCTTAATATTCCCGATTCTTGTTATTTTTCGGTATTTTTCAGGATCAAGAGTATCAAGCGATATATTTATACTGTTTAAACCTGCTTGTTTTAAGATTTTGGCTTTTTGTGAGAGCAAAGTTCCGTTAGTAGTCATACAAAGCTGCTTTATACCGTCAATAGAAGATATTTTTTTTACCAGAGTTTCTATATCTCTTTTAAACAAGGGTTCTCCGCCTGTGAGCCTTATTTTATTTATGCCGAGTTTAACAGCTTCTTTGAGGATTAATTCAATTTCTTCATACCGAAGAATCTCACTGTGGCTTTTTAAAGATATTCCTTCTTCCGGCATGCAGTAAATACAGCGAAGATTACATTTATCTGTTACTGAAATTCTTATATAGTTAATTTCTCTGTTAAATCTGTCTAACATCAATTATTTCATCTTTTTTAATTTCAGAAATACCCTGTTCAATCCTTATTATTGCATTTGAATTAATAAGAGCGCTTATATGTCCTGAGCCATGGTATTCTATCTTATGTATATGTCTTCCGTCAAAATAAACGGGTCTATATTCAAGCCTGTCAGGATTTTTTCTTTTTATTGTTTCTGCTAATTTGCCTTTATATATAACCGGCTTGAAATCATGCCCCATCATCTTGAAAATAAGAGGCTTTACAAACATTTCAAATGAAATAAAAGTTGATACAGGATTTCCCGGCAATCCAAAAACAAAAGTTTTGTTTTTTTGTCCAAATAAGAGGGCTTTTCCTGGTTTTACAGCAACCTGTTCAAACTTCAGATCAACTGAAAGTTTTTTTAGTATATGCGGCACAAAATCATAATCACCCATTGACACACCGCCTGAAACAACTATAATATCGCATTCCTCAAACGCTTTTTCAAAAAATTCTGCAATTAAAGATTCTTCATCTTTTACTACTCCGTAATATTTGCATAAAATAGGCATAGAAACTATCTGGCTGTATAATTGAGGTCCGTTGCTGTTGTATATTTTACCCTGTTCCATTTCTTTACCCTGATCTATTATTTCAGATCCGGTTATAATTAACCCTGCAACAGGCTGTTTATAAACTGAAACTTCAGCTAAACCCAGCATTGACATGGTAGCAATTTCCTGAGATCTTATCAAAGTGCCTGTTTTAAGAATTTTATCGTTTTTTTTCAGATCTTCAGCTTGATAGCAGATATTAGTTCCTTTTTCCTGTTTGATTATTTTTATAAAGTCGTCTTTTTCGTCCACATATTCAAATCTTACGACTCTATCAGCATCAGCAGGCACCTTTGCTCCGGTCATTATCCTATAGCATTCTCCATGCCCGATATTTTTTTCTGCTATAAAACCGGCAGGCACAGTTTCAATAACTTTAAATATTTCTGAATTATCAGATGAATTATAGGTAAATCCGTCCATAGCAGACTTATTAAAGGCAGGATAATCTATACTCGAATAAATATCTTCTGCAATAACTCTGCCTTGTGCATTTATAACAGGTATATTCTCTTTTTTCAGATTTTCCAAATTTATTTTGCTATTTATTATAATTTCAAAAGCTTTATCCGGATGAATCATTTTAACCAGCCTCCTGAAGAAATTTTTCATAATCATATTTTGTGTTTAAATTTTTATACCAGCTATCCATAGAAATATTAATTACTTTAGTTTTGCACAAAGGCAGTAAACAAATAATTTTGCGGGAATTAGCATTTAAAAGTTCTTTAATAACAGGAATTATTTGTTTTGAATAAACAGCGTATAAAGGTTCATATTTACCGTTATTACAAGGGATTACAATGTCATAATCCTGGTCCGCTGACAGCTTTAACATTTTCTTGATTAACTCTATATTGATAACTGGAATATCACAGGCAATAATAAAGTTTTTTTCACTGGAGGATTGCTTTAAGGCTGAATAAATTCCGCCAAGCGGACCTTGATTATCTACTTCATCTTTAATAACAGATTTTTCAAGATATTCAAATATATTTTGCTGATTCTGATTTGCGCTTATTAAAAGTTCCTCAAAATGAGAAATAAGAATATTTATAATATTTTCAACAGCGGGTTTATTGTTAATGGGTAAAAGAGCTTTTACAGTTCCCATTCGGGAGCTTTTCCCGCCTTCAAGAATAACAGCAGTATATTTATTTTCTAAAATAATATTTTTATAACCTGTCATTAAAATTTATCTGTTGGTTCCGATCAATTCTTTATCAATATCTTTATCCATTTGCTCTTTTAATCTTTTCATTGCTTCCTGTGTATCATACTTGCTGCTATCCTGCATATATACTGCCCAATAAAAGACTCCTACAAATACAGCCGCGCCCACAATATTTCCTAATGTTACAGGAATAAGATTATTAACCACAAAACCGTGCACATTAAGATTTCCGAGTTGAGATGCGCTAAGTCCTGCTGCGCTTACTAATGCAGGTATTGATTTTAGTATAATCGCTTTAGGAATAAAATACATATTTGCTATACAGTGCTCATATCCTAATGCAACGAATGTCATAATCGGAAAGAATATAGCAAAGATTTTACCAATAACGTTTCTTGAAGCAACAGCCATCCATACGGCAAGACATACAAGCCAGTTACACAATATTCCTCTTGTAAATGCTTCTCCAAAGGTTAAATTAACTTTAGCATTGGCTATTTTTAATGCTGCAATACCGGTAATATAATCATGCTGCGACCATAATCCTGAACCAACAACCAATAAAACCAGTAATAAAGAGCCTATTAAATTTGCTGAATAAACTATGCCCCAGTTTCTTAACAAACCTGAAAAAGATGATTTTTTGCTTAATACTGACATGATTATAAGAATGTTTCCTGTAAAAAGTTCAGCTCCTGCAATTATTACTAACATAAGTCCAAGGCTAAATACTCCGCCTACAATTAATTTACTTACTCCAAATCCAAAAAATTTGGCAGCATCGGAACCGACAAGTGTAGCTATTTCACCGCCAAATCCAATGTAAACTCCGGCTAAAATACCTAAAACAAGTAATTTTATAAAACTTGAGTTTACTTTGCCAGGCATAACCGTATTTGTAATTTGCTCCGCTGTTGTTAACGGTGATCTGCAATCTGTGTTAGACATTTAAAGAACCTCCTAAAAAAAACTAATAATCTTTATCAACTAATAATCTTTATCAACTAATAATCTAATACAAATAAAGTTAAATAAACATCTAAAAATGCGTGTTTTTTTAACAATTATTAATATGTTAAAATTTTTAACCTGATACCAGCACTAAACCAAAACATTCATCCAAATCTTCCGGCTGAATTATTATATTTTTATTATGATTTATATATTTTTTTCCTGTTAAATAATTTTCCCAGCTTAATATATCTTCAAAAGGCAAATCAGATATATCTATATTAATATTATTTTTAATATTATTTTTTGAAATTATAATTATTGCGCAGTCATTATTTTCATTATATCTGGCATACGAATAAATTTTGTTTTTATCGTCAATATAAACAGTTAAAACAGGCGCTTCAATAAAACAAGAGTATTTATTTCTTAAATTAATCAATTTTTTAAAAAAATTAAAAATTAATTTTTCTTCACTATAATAAGAAGAAAGATTTTCAAAAATATCCCATTTCATAGCTGCTCTGTTATTAGGGTCTTTCCCTCCTGACATTCCAAGTTCATCACCATAATAAATCACAGGAGCTCCTGGAAAAGTAAACTGCATTATTAAAGCTGCTTTTAACAGGCTGTCATCTTTAAAAATATTTCTAATTCTTCTTGTATCATGGCTTGAAAACACATTAAACTGGTTTTGACTGACTCCCCAGGATATATAAGCTAAATTTTTATGAAGATTCTTATCCAGATCAGATACTGAAATTTCTCCTGTTTTTGCAACTGAATCAGCCGCTTTGTTTAAAATTTCTCCTGATAAAAAATTAAAAACCTCTTCTCTGATTGGATAATTCATAATTGCATTAAATCTTATTGGCTCACTGTCTTCATTTCCATAAAGAAAACTTGCGGTTAGATTTTCACATGACCATATTTCCCCAACAATATAAATATCATCAGGATTTTTATTTTTATTTAAGGCTGCTTCTTCTTTTATTTCCTGTCTAAATTCCTGCCAAAACTGATGAGCATTTTCTAAAATATCGGGAACGTCAAGTCTAAAGCCGTCTACACCTAATTTTATCCATTTTCTTGCCGCTTTAAACAAATGTTTTTTTAATTCCTGATTTTTATTATTTAATTCAGGCATTTCAAAAAAACCAGACCAACATTTATAATTTGGATTATTATAACTATGGACTAATTTATAATACGGCTGATTATTTAAAATTTCTTCTATACTGGATTCTCTAAATTTATCAGGATTATTTATAAAAAATTTATACTTTCCATCCCAAATATTTATATAACTTTCTTTTGTAAAATCATAATTTTTATTTCTCGGATCATTTTCTATATAAATATTTTGGGGTTTATTATCCAGATAATTTTCTAAAATTGGAATTTCAATTTTTTTTTCAGGCAAAGGAAGTTTTCTATACCAATCAAAATATCCGGAATTTTCACCATTTTTTAAAATATCCAAAAAAGCATAATGATTTAATCCAGTATGATTATAGACCAAATCAAGTATTATTTTGCCTTTTTCTTTGTGAATAGAATCTATCAGCTCTTTTAAATCTTCTTCGCTTCCAAACTGCGAATCTATAGCGTCAAAATCCTCAGCCCAGTATTTATGATTAGAAGCCAAAGATTTATGAACGGGATTTAAGTATAAAGCTGTATTTTCCAAAGAGCCGAATAAATTTTTTAAATACCACAATTTTTCTTTTATTCCTTTAAAATTACCTCCAAAATTATTAAAGAAATTCGGAGGCGAATCCCAAGGGATTAAATTAGGAGTATGATTTAATTTATCGCCTTTATAAAATCTGTCCGGCATGATTTGATACCAGATAACTCTTTTTGCCCAGTCAGGCGTGGAAACAGCAGAATAAAACAAAAGACTTACACTTGGGCAATACGTATTTTTATTTAAGAAAAATTTATAAAAGCCTCTGCCTTGCGGAACTTCAAATAAACCTATCCATTTATTTGTTTTATCTTTTATAAGTTTATATTTTTCCAGATTTTCTAAATCTTTACCCCAGTTATTAAATTCTCCAACAACATAAACATCATCTATAGATGAAAAAATATAACCAAATCTTTCTGGATAAAAATAAAATAATTCTTTCATAAGACAATTTCTTGTTAAATAGGGGCTTTGCCCCTACACACATACACCCTATTTTTATACTGTAGCAGCGACAAGCTGTTGTCTTTTACGTCTCATAAGATCAACAAAAGCCTCAAGCCGAGTTACATAACCGGCGCGTCCTGTTTGTTCATCCAAGACTAAAGCAAGAATAGGAACTGATCCTGCCTGTCTCATTGTCGGAAATATATTTTGGGACATTATTTCAGGCATACAGGTAAACGGGCTTATATGAATAATCCCGTCAATTCCTGTTTTTGTCGCATAAGCTATATCTCCCACTGATTCTATGGCATCTCCGCCTATATCTCTTAAAAGATAAGGTTTAGCAAATTTAAACGCTCTTTCAAGGTGGGTCTCATCTTTTCTTAAAAATTTAGGAATCAATGCTGCTTTAATCCATCCGCTTAAATTCATGCTTCTTCTTGTTTGAACGCCCAGTTTTCCGAGTTCTCTTTCAAGATTTTGGTTGGAAAAAGCATCCAGAACCATGAAAATCTCACCTGTAAGATCAACATTGAGAATATCAGCATCTTTATTTATAGGTGTTTTTTTGATTTCATCAACAACCTCTACTTGCGCTTCTGTCAATTCTTTTTTACAGGAAGCCTCATCTATCCATTTAATTCCTTTTAAATAAGCTCTTTCTGCCTGACCGTGATTAAATTCTCTTGCTCTATAATAAGATAAAATATTATCAAGGCTATCAAGAACAAAAACCTTATTTATTGCAAGATGAAGAGCTTTTATTATTTCAATAATATTATTATTGCCGGTTATACTCTTTAGACAATTGAACATTTCAATAAATTTGCCTTTATAAAGATCAAGATCAATATATTTAATATGATAATCAAGGTCTTCAAGAGCATTTCTGATGCTTTTGCTGTATTCGCCGAGCCTGCATATTCCAGGACTGCTTATCATTATGACAGCTTCTGCTCCGGCTTCTATAGCTTCGATATAATTTCCGAGAAGAAGTTTATAAGGAAGACAAATAGCTTCCGGACTATATTTTGTCCCTATTGATAAAGTTTTTTTGTTTGTATATGGAGGAACTATAACTTCCCCGCCTAATGACTTTATCAAAGAAGAAACAATTATATAAATTGTACCCATATGTGGAAATGAAACTTTAATTTTGCTATTCCTCCTCTACCAGACGCAACTGAACCATTTTCATATCGTCAACTGTATGCTTAAAATTCATCTTCATAAGTGCGTTTTTCAAATTCTTGAGTCTTATCAACAACAATAACAAAATAAAAAATTAATCCTGCCATTAAAAAAGCGCCGATATAAGGGAAAATCTCATAGAATTTATCCATTATTTATTCTCCATATCATTTATTTTATCATGTATTGATTCAAATAAAATATTAGCAAAAAATTCAAAAATTTTGTCTAAAAATTGATAATTCTTAAATAAAAATAATTTTTAAAACGACTTAAGGCACATTTATAAGCTTCTAATCATTATCTTTAATCTGCTCTTCTACCCAATTATAAACAGATTCAGCCAGTATCAAAGCTTCTTTGTATTTTTGTTTTGTTATTTTATTCCAATTAGGATATCTTGTTATAGTTGCATAAAGTGTTAATTTTATTGCTTCTTTTACTTTATCAGGAATAACTATAGTTGTACGATTTATCAGAAGCTTCAAAAGTTCCGATAAGTCATGGGTTTTAGGAAATTCTATCCCATAATATATAAGCAATGCTTTTAAAGCTTTTTCAGCGCACTGTTGAAGTTCAAAACACAAATCATCAATAATAACATTTTCTACATCTATGCTTTTACCCAAAGCAAGATTGCTTCTTGCTCTGGCAAGCCATATTTCAGGGTTTGACTTATCATCCATATATTGCAATCCCTTCTTTTAAAGCTGGTTTTATTATACATCCAATAGTATTTTTATATTTTTCAACATTTTCAGGAGTTGCTACTATAACATCTACACTTATAAGTTCATTTACATCAAAAAGTTTCATATAAATATCCTGCGATGTTTCTATTTCATCAATAATACCTGATTTTATCACCAAAATATCATAATCGCTCTCCTCTCTTTCATCTCCTCTTGCCTGAGAACCAAAAAGAATAATTTTATCAGGTATTACTACCTGCAAAATAGCTTCTATTATTTTATCTAATATTTTTTTATTAGGCATTTTTTATTATTATTATTTTATCTAACTTATTTTAATATTTACCATAGCATATTAATTTATATTTTGCATGTGTTTTTTCTTTCTCACTTATCATATTTTTTAAAGTGGGTGCCTAAGGCACACTAGGCTATAGTCCTTCCCTACTGCCCCATAAGGACTTTTGCAGCACAACCTAAACCATTATTTGAGGAAGTACAGGTATTTTCATAAGATTCACCTTTAGTTCCCATAGGTTTAATACCGGTTTCCTGTACCCTAATTCCATATATATCTTTACCTATAGTATTTGGTACTTTCCAGCCATTAACATCTATGAGAATAAATCCACAAGACAATAATGTTCCAGATAAAGCTGTGCAACTAGGACTACTTATACCAAAATAAAGTAAAACACCATTATTTAAAATCATACCTGCATTATCATTCCAACCTGTTATTGGAGAACCATTTAACCATTTTAAACTACCATCATTATGCCAGCAATTACCAAAAGCTTGCCCTGCATCACAAGACTTAACAGTATTGAGATATTGTTTATATTTATCTCTCATAGCATTATTATTAGGAAAAACCCCTTTCAAACTCCCTCCATTATCCGCCTTGATCCGTGAAGTAGCCTGATCGAGCACAGAGTAAGTCTCTTTAAATTCCGTTTTATGCTGGGCATCCTCAATCTTTGGAAGTACAGTTGTATAAACAATAGCTGCAATAGCTCCCACAATAGCTAAAGTCATCACTACCTCTAACAGTGTAAACCCTTTTTTATTCATATTTTTACCTCAAATTATTTTCAACTGCTTCTATATAATATATCGGTTAAAGTCAGAAAAACTTTAGAGATATTTTTAAAAAAAGGAAGGATTTGAAGTCTATAGCAGCGGTTTAACCGATTTAATAAATATTTACAAATAATTATTTTTATAAATGAAAAAAAGCTATATTTTATCCTGTGAACAATATAATACTCTACTGCCGGGTTTCACGGATTCAATTCCCTGTTCACACAAAGGACAATCAGCAGGATCGTATACTTCAGCATTCATTTTTATTAAAGATTTTATATTTAAATTAGTTTTTCCTTCTGATCTATCCACAATGCATCCATAACCCACAATTTCCCCGCCAAATTCCTGCACAAGCCCGGCTGTTTCCAATGCTGATTTTGCTGTTGTTATGACATCTTCTATGATTAAAACTTTTTCGTCTTTTGAAATTTCAAAACCTCTTCTGAGGCATAAAACTCCGTCTTTTCTTTCAGCAAAAATAAATTTTTTATTTAAAGCTCTCGCTGTTTCATGTCCTATTATTAGTCCGCCTAAAGCTGGACTAACTACCACGTCAATTTGACATTCAAATAATTTTGCAAGTTCACTGCCTGCTGTTTGCGCCAGATCAGGATACTGCAAAAGCTTTGCGCACTGAAAATATTGACTGCTGTGAAAACCTGAACTGAGTTCAAAATGTCCTTTTAATAAACCGCCTGTTTTTTCGAGCATATTTATTATGTCATATTTATTATTCATCTCTAATCTTTCTAACCTCTGTAATCAAGTCCTGTAAATTTGACATATTATGTTTAATTAATAAGTTTTCAAGTTCTTTAGCAAGCTTTTCGCTTATGTCAGGATGTGTAAAGTTTGCAGTTCCAAGTTGGACAGCATCAGAACCCACGGCAAAAAATTCAAGAACATCATTAATATTTGATATTCCTCCCATGCCAATTATAGGTATATTTGAAACCTGCCTGATTTCATGAATAAAGCCAAGAGCAATGGGTTTAATTGTAAGTCCTGATAACCCGCCCTTAATAAATGAATGACTAAATTTGTTATTTTCGATGTTTAAATTAACATTCATAGCCTTGACCGTATTTATTGCAGAAATGGCATTTGCCTGAGCTTTTTCGACTTTAAGGGCAAGCTCACATGGATTTGATACATTAGAGCTTAATTTTACAATTATTGTTCCTGAAAATACTTCCCTCACACTTGCTACAAGCTTATATAAAACATCTTTATCCTTTCCAAATTCAAGACAGCCTTCTTCAACGTTTGGACAGGAAACATTTAGCTCCATAGCTTTTATATTACTGACTTCACAAATACGAGCAAGCTCAATATATTCTTTTATGCTGAATCCGGCTATATTTAAAATAAAATTAATATTTTTTTCCTGCAATAAAGGCAATTTTTTTTCAATAAAGGCATGTATTCCTATATTTTCAAGCCCTATAGAATTTATTAAACCGCCTTTAACTTCTTTGATTCTTGGCTGAAGATTTCCTTCCCGAGGGTTTAAGGTTATGCCTTTAGTAATTATTGCCCCTATGTTTTGTAAATCAACAAAATTTTCATATTCATCAGCATAACCATAAGTCCCTGATGCTGTTATTATGGGATTTTTTAATTTTAAATCATCAATATTAACTGACAAATCAGGATTGGCAACAGTTACCATATTATTGACCTCCCGTCGAAAACAGGACCGTCTTTACAAATTCTTTTATTTACTAATTTATTATTTTTTTTTATTTGTATGGTGCAACCCATACAAACTCCTATACCACAGGCAAAATCCCTTTCTAAAGCCACTTCAATTTCAATATCATGCTGAATTGCCATCTCTGTAACAAATTTTAAAACAGGTTTAGGTCCGCAGGCATAGATTTTTTCCGGTTTATGAGTATTTATGACATCTTCCAGATAATCATTAATTCTTCCTGCAAACCCCGAAGACTCATCTTCTGTTACTATAAAGCTTTTAGAATGAGGAAAGTTTTGAATATTAAGCAGTTTTTGAAATCCTGCCAGTAAAACATAAGATATTTGCTTTTCTTCAAGAATTTTTGACAGGAAAATCAATGGAGCAACACCAACTCCTCCTCCTACCAATAATGCTTTCTTATTTTTATCTAATATATTAAACCCGTTGCCTAAAGGTCCAATAATATCAAGATTGTCTCCTGATTTTAGGCTGGAAATATAATTAGTGCCTTCTCCTTTGATTTTATAAATAATTTCAAAGTTATCCTGATCCGTATAAGCTATACTAAAAGGTCTTCTAAGAACTTTATCCTTGCATAAAACAGAAATAAACTGTCCGGGAAGGGCATTTTCAGCAACTTCCCGGCAATTTAAAGTAATTTGATATATATTATCATCTAACTTTAGATTATTAATAACATTCGCTATTAATAAAAGTTTTTCTGTTTTTTTCACAAGTAATTCTGACATATTCTCCTATGGAAGAACTGAACTTGCGTTACGTACAAACTCAACACATTCTTTAATTGAATTTGTGCCTCTGATGAATTGAATAATTCTTTCAAATCCAATTCCAGCACCGGCTCTGTGTACTTCTACATCTTCAAATAATTCCAGATACCAGTCAAAATCTTCACGTTTACCGCCCTTTTCTGTAAGCTGTCTTAACATAGAAGAAGTTTCGAGTCTGTTTACCAGATTAGCATGATCGTATTCTCTTACACTGCCTCCGATTGATTCTCCTACCCCTGGTAATAAAAGGTCTACACAATCAACTACTTCAGGATTTTCTCTGTTGTATTTCATGTTAAAGAATTTTATTGATTCAGGATAATGTGTAACAAAAGTAATTCCAAGTCTGTCTGTAATGATTTTTTCGTCTTTTGCAGAAAGATCAGCGCCCCATTCTATGTCTACGCCTTCAGCTTTAAGAAGATTTATTGCTTCTGTATATGTTATTCTAGGAAATTTCTGATCGATATATTTACGATTTTCAGGGCAAATTCTGTCTCTTACCTGATTAAATACATATCTGAGATATCTTTCTTCAAAGTCCATAAGCTCATTAAGATCCATATCCTTAACTTCAAATTCAATTAAGGTAAATTCGCATAATCTTCTGTCATCAATTTTAGGCTCAGCTCTATAAGAGTGATTAATACTGTAAACTTTTGGAATGCCAAATACAAAAGCTTCCAAATGGAGCTGAGAAGTTTGAATTAAAAAAGCGCTATGACCAAAATAATCTATTCTAAAAATAGTATTTGTATTTTCACATGCTCCGGTTGCGCCGGTAATAGTCGGGGTAGTAACTTCAAGATAATTTTCATTTTCTAAAAATCTTCTTGTTGCTCTTAATACTTCTGCTCTTGTTTCTGTAAGTTCTATGCTCTTTGGAGTTCTTACCCTAAAATGAGCCAGGGTTGAATCTTCTTGTCTTACTAATTCTTGTACTACCATTTTTCTCTCCTTTCACTTCACAATTAAATAAAATTACTAAAAAATTAAACAAGGACATAAATTGATATTTTGTAAAATAATGTAAATTTTTTTTTTGAAATTAAACAAAACTTCATAAAAAATCCCGATTTCAGAAATCAGGATTTTTAAAAAACTAAAACTATGTAAAAAAGAGAGGTTTTTTAAAATCCTCTCTTTCAAAATATTATAAAAACCGACATGTATTATAGATAATATTTTTTTCTTACTATTCGGGAAATAATTATTAAGTTTATTATAACCTATAGCCATTCCAAAAATTTACCTTCTCTTTTAGATATTATCAATTTTTAATAATTTTAATTATTAAATTAAATAAAAGCATAATCTAATTGAGTAATTTTTGTCAAGAGCATGGGTTAAAAAAGTTACAAAAATATTTTAAGTTTTATTTTATGTTTTTTTATATTTAGAGGTGCTGCTTAATCCACAGCATTTTTTATATTTAATGCCGCTTCCGCAGGAACACATATCGTTTCTGCCTATTTTTTCATTTTTTTCATCATTTTTTGCAGATTCCGGTTCAGATTCCGGTTCGGACTCAGGAGAGACTAAATCTTCTGCCGCCCTGGATAAATCAGTGCTTATATGCGTATCTTTTGAATGAATCACCTGAATTTCAAGCTTGGTTCTAAATAAATGCATAACTGTTTCTTTTTGAATTTCATGCATCATATTGTTAAACATTTCAAAAGCCTCGCGTTTATACTCTATTAGAGGGTCTTTTTGTCCGTACGCCCTTAAATTAATACCTTCTTTCAATATATCAATATTATGTAAATGATCTATCCATTTATTGTCCACAATCTGCAAAAGAATATCTCTTTCCAGACTTCTCATTATGTTATCTGTTTCACCGCTTTCCTGAGTATCCATAGAATCAGCCTGAACTGACTGAGCTACCATGCTGTTATAAAAGTTAACAATTTCTTTTTCGTGCTTATCATATATTTTATGAGCAGCTTCTTTAAGTTTTTCATAAAGCGCGCTGTATTTTAATCCTTTAATATCTGACAAAGTTAAATATAAAAGCTGAGGTATAATAGAGCGAATTTCTTTTAACAAACTCTCCAGTGTTTCATTATCATATTCCTGAGGAGGTATTTCAGGACTTATATAACTTCCCATAATTCTGTCAATTTCCTGATTAATCATATAAAATATGTCTTCCTGAAGATTTTTGCCTTCAAGAACTTTTCTGCGCTGATTATATAAAAGCTCTCTTTGCTTGTTCATAACATCATCATATTCAAGAACATTTTTTCTTATATCAAAGTGATGAATTTCAACTCTTTTTTGGGCAGTTCGTATGCTTCCGGTAAGAATAGGGTCTTCCATTCTTGTGCTTTCATCAAATCTGAAAAAATTCATAAGCGATAAAACTTTATCTCCGCCAAATATCCTCATTAAACTGTCTTCCAAAGACATAAAAAATCTTGTCGAACCTGGATCTCCTTGTCGAGCTGCTCTTCCTTTTAACTGGTTGTCAATACGCCGTGATTCATGCCTTTCTGTCCCGATAATATGTAATCCACCTGCTGCTACAACTTTTGAATGTTCTTCCTGAGTAATTTTGCAGGCTTCTTCAAAAAATTCAGTTTTTATTTTTTTGTATTCCTCAGGGTCAATATTTTCAGGAGTAATATTATTGGAAATTAACATTTCTTTTGCTAAAAATTCAGAGTTACCGCCAAGTAATATATCAGTGCCGCGTCCTGCCATATTGGTTGCTATGGTAATAGCGCCCCAACGACCAGTTTGAGCTATTATTTTTGCTTCTTTTTCATGGTATTTGGCGTTTAATACATTATGTTGCAAACCTTTTTCCTTAAGCAAATCTGATAAATATTCAGATTTTTCTATACTTATTGTCCCAACAAGTATAGGTCTGCCGGTTACATGGATTTCTTCTATTTCTTCTAAAACTGAAATATATTTTCTTTCTTCTGTTTTATATACTGCATCAGGATAATCTTTTCTTCTATCTTTTTTATTAGTAGGAATTGCTGTAACCTCAAGATTATAAATTTTGCCAAATTCTGCTTCTTCAGTCATAGCTGTGCCTGTCATGCCTGCAAGTTTCGGATATAATCTAAACAAATTTTGAAAGGTAATACTTGCAAGGGTTTGAGTTTCATCGTGTATTTGAACCCCTTCTTTTGCTTCTACAGATTGATGCAGTCCGTCACTCCATCGGCGACCATCCATAAGTCTTCCGGTAAACTCGTCAACAATTATTACTTCATCGTCTTTAACAACATAGTCAGTATCTCTCCTGTAAAGCTCCTTTGCTTTTAAAGCCTGTAATAAATAATGAGCATAATGAGTTGAAATATCGAATATATCTTTAACGTTTAAGAGTTCCTGAGCTTTATCTATGCCTTCTTCATTAAGAATGACATTTTTATTTTTTTCTTCAACAGTATAATCAATATCTTTAGATAATAATGGAGCAATTTTTGCCATTATTTGATAGGTTTCTGCTGATTTTTCAAGTTTACCGCTTATAATTAAAGGTGTTCTGGCTTCGTCAATAAGAATACTGTCCACTTCATCCACAATAGCGTAATAATATGGTTTTTGAACACACTGATCCAAACTTCCCGCCATGTTATCCCTTAGATAATCAAAACCGAATTCGTTATTTGTTCCATAGGTAATATCAGCATAATAAGCCTGTTTTTTTCTGGTAAATTCGTCAAAAGACCTGTTTGACAAAACCAAGCCAACATCAAGACCAAGAAAATTATAAATTCTTCCCATCCATTCACTGTCACGTTTAGCAAGATAATCGTTTACAGTTATTATATGAACGCCTTTTCCTGTTAAAGCGTTTAAATAAGCCGGTAATGTAGCTACAAGAGTTTTTCCTTCACCGGTTCTCATTTCTGAAATATTTCCTTCATGAAGGACAACGCCGCCTATTAGCTGAACATCAAAATGCCGCATATTAAGAACGCGTTTTCCGGCTTCGCGAACTACCGCAAAAGCTTCAGGCAGGATACCGTCTAAGGCTTCTTGTTCTAAAATTATATCTCTGTCTTTATTTGAAGATTTATTTCTATTAGCTAATTTTGTCTTAAAATCTATAGTTTTTGCCCTTAATTCATCATCAGTAAGTTTACTGATTTCAAACTCAAGACTATTGATATATTCTACTATAGACTGGATTTTTATTATTTTTTTTTCGTTTGGATCTCCCAAAACTTTAAGTAAAAGCTTAATCATTGTTTTAAATATCCTTAAATTATAATTATTTTTAAAATTTTAACTATAGGTTCTAATTATAAACGACATAAAAAAATAAAATAAGTTCCTGCATTCTAAATTTTATACCTCGAGAATTTTGTTTAAAATGCTGTATTCATTATAATATTGACCTGGATTTTCCACAGCTTTTCTAAAAATATGTTCAACATTGGAAAATATTTTTACTAATTTTGGATCAAACTGTGAACCGGCACAGTTAATAATTTCCTCCAGGGCAACCTGATGAGGCAAACCTTGCCTGTAAGGTCTGTTTGAAGTCATAGCGTCATAAGTATCAGCTATGGCAAGAATTCTTGCAGGAAGAGGTATTTCTTCATCTTTTAAACCATTAGGATAACCGCATCCATCCCATCTTTCATGATGACTGTTAATCCATGAAGAAATATTACTGAATTTTCTTATGCCATTTAGTATTTTTTTGCCGCATCCGGGATGTAATTTGATAATATCATATTCTTCATTTGTTAATCTGCCTGGTTTACAAAGTATTTCTTCAGGAACTCCGACTTTCCCAATATCATGCAAAAGCCCTGCTATCTCTATTTCTTTTATAAAATTTTCTTCCATGTCAAGTTCTTTTGAAATTATAAGAGAGTAAAGAGTAACTCTGTGAGAATGTCCATGCGTATATGTGTCTTTTGCGTCAAGAGCATTTGTAATTGATTTAATAGTGGTAAAAAACAATTCTTTAAGGTCTTGTAAAAGAGTATTTTTGCTTAATTTCAGTTCATAAGCATTAATCCCGTTTTTAATAATAATTAAAAGCTCTTCAGTATCAAAAGGTTTTGTTATATATTGAAACAATTGACACTTGTTAACTCCGTCAATCATAGCTTCAATATCAGTATAACCGGTTAAAAGCATTTTAATAATATAAGGATATTTTTCAATAGTTCCGGCAAGAAAATCCACGCCTGTCATATCTGGCATGCGCTGATCACTTAAAATCAAGGAAATATCATTACCGAATTTTTCAACTATTTCAAGGGCTTGTTGACCACTTTGAGCAGAAATGACATTATATTCTTTTTTAAAAGTCCTTTCAAGGAGCTGTAAATTATCTTTTTCATCATCAACTACGAGTATAGTATGCTTAAATTGCTTCTTGGAAGAAGTCGAAATAATATATTGAAATTTTTCTAATTTATCCATTTTTGAAATTTAACCTTATTTAAATATAAAATAGCTTTCTTTCTTTAAGACATTTTATATTATATTTAATATTTAGAAAAAAAATAACCATAAATTTAGGTGAAATCTGTAAACTAAAATTTAACTTAAAATTTATTCTGTTTTTTTCTGATTTATTTCTTATAATATAGTTCAGAAATATTAATATTAAAAGATTTTTGGAGATAAAAAATGCAAGTGATTAAAAATAATGATTTATCAATAATAAATATTAATAATAAATTTGCAAATTTTTTATTAATAGTATTTGCTATAATTGGCGTTTTACTTAGTATAGAATTAACTATAATTTATTATAATGTTAATTTTATTCCTGAAGCTACCCCTAGCTTCTGTGCTGTAAATGAAATTATTAACTGTGATGCGGTAGCAAAGACTGAATATTCACACTTTTTAGGTCTGCCTTTATCTGTTTACGGCTTAATATTTTATAGCATTATTTTATTATTAAGTCTTGCTTCAAGTTTTAAAGACCATGCTTTTTTTAAACAAATTAAAAATCCTACAAGCTATATTTTTAGTCTTACTTCTATATCTCTGTTTACTTCTGTTTTCCTTGCATGGCTTTCTTCAACTCAAATTCACAAGATTTGTATTCTTTGCTATGCTACTTATTTTATAAATATATTTATATTTATTTTAAGTAAACCAGGCGCAAGTATTTTAAAGCACTATAAAAATACTGTTGAAAATATAATAAATATATTATCCAAACCAATATATAGAGTTATATTAGCAATTTTAGTTGTTTTAACCGGAGGATGTTTATATTATTTCAATAAATCAGAGATTTTTTTACCTGAAAAACCGGTAACAAATAACCATCTCCTTCCACTAAATAATTTTCCCATTAATTTTAATCCTCTTAGTGTGCCTCTAATTTATAAAGGAAATATCCTGGGAGCAAAAAATTCAAAGTTAATAATTCACGAATATACAGATTTTGAGTGTCCTTTTTGCTCTATCTCAAATGCTATGATGCATAAATTAGTACAGGAAGTTAAGGGTGTTCAGGTAATTCATCATGATTTTCCATTGAGCAGTGAATGTAATAAATTTATAAAATTTAATTTTCATAAAAACTCATGTAAAGCTTCTTTATACAGCTTGGCAGTTAAAAAACAGGGGAAATACTGGGAGTTTAACACTTTACTTTTTAGAAACCAGGAAGATTTATCTGAGGATAAGATTTTAGAAATTGCAAAAAATTTAAAACTTAATATAAATAAGCTTAAAAAAGATGTTAATAGTCCAGATTTAAAGGCAGAGCTTAAAAAAAATATTGAAGCCGGAAATAAATTTGAAATAACCGGAACACCTACTTATATTATAGGGTTTAAAAAATATGAAGGCTTAATGCCATACCCTGAATTAAAACAAAAAGTGCTTGAGTCTTTAAAATAAACTATAATAATATTAAAAAAAGTGTCATTATTTGGAAAGATTGGAAACCTATGAATGTGCCTAAGGCACCAAAGTTAAAATCAAAATGGATATGTCAAAATTGCGCTTATGAAGCTCCGGGATATTTGGGTAAATGCCCGGATTGCGGTGAGTGGGGTTCTTTAATAGAAGAAAAAATAGAAAAAGCCAATATAAAAAAATCTTTTCTGGTTAATAATACATCTCCTCAGCTGTTAAAAGATTTGGATATGGATGAAAATATCCGTTTTTCAACAGGATTGGAAGAATTCGACAGGGTTTTAGGCGGTGGTCTTGTAAGAGGTTCTCTTGTTCTTATTGGAGGAGATCCCGGCATTGGTAAATCCACTATAGTTTTACAGTCCTGCCAGTCTTTAGCTGATAGGAAACTTAAAGTTTTATATGTTTCATCAGAGGAATCCGCAAATCAGATAAAATTAAGAGCAAACAGGCTGTCTATTAGTTCAGATAATCTATATATTTACTCTGAGACTAATATAGAAGAAATTCAGTCAATAATTAGTAATTTTAATCCTGATATTGTTGTAATAGACAGTATTCAGGCAGTATATAATCCAAATATTACAAGCTCTCCGGGCAGTGTAAGCCAGGTCAGGGAATGCTGCAATATTTTAATGACAATAGCTAAAAATACGGGAATCACAATTATTATAGTAGGGCATGTCACAAAAGACGGAATGATAGCAGGACCAAAAGTTCTTGAACATATGGTTGATGCTGTTATTTATTTCGAAGGTGAGAGATACAAGTCATACAGGCTTTTAAGAACAATCAAAAATCGTTTTGGCAGCACTAATGATATTGGTGTATTTAGTATGGAAGATAATGGACTTGTAGAAGTAAAGAATCCCAGCGAACTTTTCTTGTCTGAAAAAAGCGACACTCCGGGAAGTATAGTTATTGCAACAAGTGAAGGAACAAGACCGCTTTTAGTAGAAATTCAGGCTTTGGTGGGTCCTACTTTTTACCCTTCTCCAAGAAGAGTTGCTACCGGTATTGAATATAACAGAGTATTACAGATTCTTGCTGTGCTTGAAAAAAGAGTGGGGCTTAATTTAAGCAAGCATGATGTATATGTTAATGCCGTAGGAGGAATAAATATACAGGAACCGTCCGCTGATCTTGGCGTTGCTCTTGCTGTTGCAACATGCGCAAGAAATGTTTCAGTAGGATCAGACACAATAATAATAGGTGAAGTCGGACTTTCCGGAGAAATAAGAAGTGTAAGACACCTTGAAGCTAAAATTAATGAAGCTAAAAAACTTGGATTTAAAAAAGCTATAGTGCCAAAATCCAATTTCCCATTAAAAAATCTTCCTAAAGATATTGAAATAATAAGTGTTTCAAGGTTAATAGAGGCAATAACAAATTCAATAAAAAATTAAAAATTTAGCGGAACTTTGATAGCAAAAGTTCAAAAAATAGACAATATTTGAAAGAATTATATAAAAAACGAGGCTGAAAACCGCATGGCTTCGTTTTGATTTTTCTTGGAAGAAAAATTTTTTACAAAAACATAGCGTTACGTCTA
>JAZDPZ010000029.1:0-18269 GCA_043797105.1 bacterium
AAACGGATTTGCTTCCTTTCGAGCCAACTTAAAAACCAGATAATGGTTGATACAATCAATCCTCCAATCCACAATCCCGTGATAACATCGTCTATCCCAAGCCATCTTGATAGTCCTACGCCGCAACTTACAGCTATCGTGCAAACCGGGCAAACCGCCAAAGATATCTGCGGGAGAAAGAGGCTCACGGTCATTAAAATGATTAGCGGGGCATAAAAATTTTTAAATAAATCCATATTCTTGTATTTATAATAGTAAATTTATTCTAACGCATTTTAATAACAACATCAATATCAATATTTAACATTGAGATTTACGCCTTTTGTGGTAGAATTATTCCAGAGTTGCCGAGATAGCTCAATGGCAGAGCAATCGCTTCGTAAGCGATAGGTTAGGGGTTCAACTCCCCTTGCTGGCTTGTTATAATTTTTCTTCCATTTTTTCCAGTAATTTTTTAGCCGGAAGAAAATTTTTATTTAAACTTAAACACTTTAAAATCATATTTTTCCCTTCCTGATAAGCTTCTGTCTGATAGCTATATTGAGCCAGATGAAAGTAAATTTCAGGATCATGCGGAACTATTTTTTGGCTTTTCAAAAGATATGCCACGGCTAAATTGGGAAAATTATGATTCATCAAAGCTCTGCCAATAAATTTATAAGTTTCAAGATTTATAGAAGCTAAAACTTCACTGCATTTGATGATATTTTCAATATATACTAGTTGATTAGCTTGAATAAAATATCCAATATTACACTCAAGATGATTGCGAATCTGCAAAAAACTTGGAGTTTGTCCAACTTTTAAATTAATAAAATCAATTAAACACTTTCCCCAGCAAATTGCACTGGAATTTGGAGCGCTAAACCATAATTTTCTTGCAGTATCTTTATTTCCCAATAATAATTCACAAAAACCCGCCTGATATTTTTCATCTAGTTCATAATAAATTTTTGCGGCTTCAATATAGTTTTTGTTTTCCAAATAAGCTAAAGCCAAAGTATTTTTTAGCAAGGCATTGTTTTTAATATTTTCAGGCAATTCTATAATGCTAATAATAGCCTTTGCCGGATTATTGTTAACTAAAATCTCGTTTCTTGCTTCAATTATTATCCTTTTAATGTTATCCATAAGTCTTTAAAGGATTATTGTTCGTCAGTAGTTTTATTTTTTTTGGTTTTATTAATGATAGATTGAAATTTACTTAAATATTCATTATTTACAGAAGATTTTTTATTTTCAAATAAATTATGAGCAATATCTAAATCAGCAATTAAAATATTTCTACTGGATTGCTGATTAGCTTTTTTAATTTCTTCATAAATCTCTTCCCTATAAATAGTAACATTTTTAGGCGCTTTTATTCCAATTTTAACCGCATCACCTTTTGTTTCAAGGATAATAACTTCTATATTATCATTTATTATTAATTTTTGACCTGTCTTCCTTGTAAGAACTAACATTTATTTATGAATCCTCTAAAAATCTATCTTTTTATTAGTTAATCGGGATTTTTTCTTCTTTTATATTTTCTGGAAATAACCTATGTCTTACTGAATAATTAGTATTAATTAAGACAAGCTGCATTGCTTTTTTATTTTCAATATTAATAACTATGGGACCAATAAGGTTTATGGTTGTAAATTGTGGCTTTCCGGGCGGGATACATACAATGTTCAATGTTAAAAGATTTTCTGAATTGAAAAGCTCAAGTCTTTTTGCGTCTTCCTCAGGAATAACAAATTTATAATCCAAACCAAAATAACCTGGAAAAGTTACGGGAAAAGCAATATTTTTTGTCTCTAAAGATTGTAACCATTTAAAGGGTGAATTTGGCGTGTGATCAACAAGAACATATTTGAAAATTTTTTCATAACCCAAAATAGGCTCTATAAAATCAAATATTAAATTTTCATCAACTTCTATCTCACCAAATCTGCTAGTATCAATTTTCATTAACCAGTTCCATTTTTTTAAAAAACTAAAACCTATTTTAATTATTAAAGCATAATTTAGATTGTAGGGCTACTTTATTTTAAAATTTATTTTAAAAATTTTCTAACTGTTATTCTGAAATTATTTCCAAATCCTCACACTTGCTTCGTTCGCTGAGGATAACAAAAACATTAACAGGAAAAATTTTATTCTCTTTGATCTGGGCAATTGCAGCTAATTTATTTTTATAAATAAGTTGGATTTTTTCGTTTTCATCTTCTTTTTTTATATCATGAACTTGAAAATATTGACCTTTTTGAATTTTTTCAATCTGGTTTTGATTTATCTCGTATTGTTTTAAATTAATTGCTTCAATAGGATTAATAATTATTTCGCTTAATAAATTTTTTTGATAAAACTCTTCAATTTTTTCAAGTGTATAACTTTTTTCTATTAAAAATTTTCCTGATTTAGTTCTTATTAAATCTGCAAGGCTGGCGCCGCAACCTAATTTAATACCTAAATCATTAGCAATAGTCCTTATATATGTGCCTCCTGAACAATCAATGTCAATAATAATAAGATTTTCATCTTCCTGAAAATCTATTAAATTTATATTATCTATATAAACTTTTCTTTCAGGGATATCCTGAATTTCAATATTAGCTCTTGCATATTCGTATAATCTTTTTCCTTTATAATGAACAGCGGAGTAAATAGGAGGTTTCTGAATGATCTCTCCTTTAAATTCTTCTAAAGCTTCTTTGATTTCAGTAAAGCTTAATTTAACAGGATTAGTTTCAAGGATTTTTCCTTCTAAATCATAAGTATCAGTCTTAATACCCAACCTAATAAAAGCTCTGTAAGACTTAGAATTATCAAGATACTGAATAATTTTTGTTGCCTTGCCTATACAAACAGGAAGAACCCCTACTGCCATTGGATCAAGAGTTCCTGTATGTCCTATTTGTTTAATTTTTAAAATTTTTCTAAGTTTATTTACCACATCATGAGAAGTAAAAATTTTAGGTTTATTAATATTTAAAATTCCAAGTATTTCAGGCATTTTTATATCCTCCTCGTTGGAATGATCGTCAGCCTGTAAATGTGCCTGAGGCATTCCTATATCCTCCTCATTGGAATGATTAGTAGCCGATGGAAGCGGCTCAGCCGGCACTTGAGGTGCTTCCAGATTGTCCCTACTGGAAGAATCGTCAGCTTGTGAATGTGCCTTAGGCACCTAGAGTTCACCTTTTGAAATTTTGTCGATTAAATCAGTGATTCTGCTTCCTTTTTCAATAGAATCATCTCTTCTAAATTCTAATTCAGGAGTATGTCTAAGTCGTATTCTTTTTCCTATTTCTCTTCTAATATAAGGGGTTGAGGATTCAATAATCTCCATTGTTTGTTCTTTTTCCTCCTCGCTTCCATAAATGCTGATATAAATTTTAGCATATCTATAATCCGAGGAAAGTTCAATATCAGTAACAGATACTATGCCTGATATACGAGGATCTCTGATATGATGTTGAATTATATCACTAATTTCTTTAATAAGCGCTTTTCTAATACGGTCATTTCTTACAGACATATTTATTTACCCCAAAATTAAATTTATTTTTACTTGAAAAAATAAATTTAAACCAAAGTTTCTCTTTCTACTTCTTCAAAAATCGATACTTTAATAATGTCGCCTTCCTGAATGTCATTGAATTTACTGAAAGATATGCCGCATTCAAATCCTGCCGCAACTTCTTTCGCATCATCTTTAAAACGTTTTAACTGATCTATGTTTCCTTTGTATATTTCTTTGCCGTTTCTAAAAATTTTAGCTAATTTATTACGTATAATTTTACCTTCAAGCACATGACAACCGGCTATTTTTACTGTTTTTCCGATAGTAAACACCTGTCTAATTTCTGCTGTTCCCAGCTCAACTTCTCTTAAGTCAGGCTGTAACAAACCAAGCATAGTTTTTTCAATATCTTCAATAATTTGATAAATAATATCATATCTTCTAATATCAATACCTTCATTAGCAGCAATTTTAAGGATATTTTGATCTTCTTTTACACTAAATCCTATAATTATTGCATTGCTCGCAGATGCTAACATTATATCTGCTTCTGTAATATCGCCAATACCAACATGTATTATTTTGACAAATATTTGTTTGGATGTTAATTGCTGCAGAGCATTACCTACTGCTTCAGCAGAACCATGCGTATTTGCTTTAATTATGATGTTAAGATCTCGGGTTTTATTTGATGAGTCATTTAGAATCATTTCTTTTCTGATTTGAGCCGGTGTAATGGCTTCAAGCCGAGAAGTTCTTTCTTCTTCTTTTCTTTCTATAACCAATGTTTTCATTGATTTATCATCATTAACAACTTCAAATTTATCTCCTGCCTGAGGAACTTCTGTAAGTCCTGAAATTTCAATAGGTGTGCTTGGACCGGCTTCCTTTATTCTTTCCCCTGTATCACTTATTAAAGCTCTGACTCTACCTCCTACATTACCGGCAACAACATAATCCCCTATTTTTAAAGTGCCTGATTGCACTAAAAGTGTTGCAACAGCGCCTTTACCCTTATCAAGTCTCGCTTCAATGATAATTCCGGAAGCATTTTTATCATGCTCAGCCTTTAATTCTTCCAATTCTGCAACAAGAAGAATCATTTCAAGCAATTCATCAATATTAGTGCCTTGAATTGCGCTTACTGACACAGTAACTGTATCTCCACCCCATTTTTCAGAAACAAGATCATATTCCGTAAGTTGCTGTAAAACTTTGTCAGGATCAGCATTCGCCTTATCAATTTTGTTTACAGCTACAATTATTGGAATTTTAGCAGCTTTTGCGTGATTAATAGCTTCAACAGTTTGAGGCATTATACCATCATCCGCTGCTACAACAAGAATAGCAATATCTGTTGCTTGAGCTCCTCTTGCTCTCATTGCGGTAAAAGCTTCATGACCGGGAGTATCAATAAATACTATTTTTTTATTATCGATTTCTACAGTATAAGCTCCTATAGATTGAGTAATGCCGCCAACTTCAGTATTTACAATCTTATGTTTTGTAGCTCTGATAGAATCAAGAAGAGTTGTTTTACCATGATCCACATGCCCCATAATAGTAACTACCGGAGCTCTAAATGCTAATTTGGATTTATCAATAAATTTTGGTTGTTCTTCCGGTTCTTTTTTGCCATCCTGTTCAGCTTCTTGATCAATAATCGTAAAACCTAATTTTTTGCAAACTTCCTTTGCCATAGATTCATCGATTACTTGATTAACAGTAGCTAAAATTCCGGATATCATAAGATATTTTATAATTTCAGATATATTAATTTCAAGTTTTGAAGCTAATTCTCCGACAGTAAGAGGTTTATCTATTAAAACCTGTGTAATTTTTTCTTTTATTGGCGGCGCTTCTTTTACAGTCTTTTTTTTCTTATATTTATCATGTAAACCTTTAGCTTGTTCAAATTTAGCAGTTTTAGAGGGACCCTCTTTTTCTTTATTAAATCTATCTTTTTTCTTATTAAAAATTTCTCGTCTTCCAGGAGTTTTAAGGTCTGCTGCTCCTCCGCCTTCTCTTGGAACTACAGTTCTTCTGACAGGAATTTGAGGTCTGCTTGTATGCTGTTGTTTTTCAGGCATTTCTGTTTTAGGCTTATTTTCAATATGTGAAACCCCTCTTTCCGGATGAGGAGGTCTATCTAAAGCCCTGCCTGGTTGTATAGTTCTAATTGTATGAGGAGATCTTGGATAAAAATTCCTTGAATCCTGTCTTGGCGGATATTTTCTTGGTCCTGTAAATTCTTTATTAGGAAATTCTTTATTAGGAAATTCTCTATTAGGAAATTCTCTATTTTGCGGTGTTCTTTGAAATGGTTGATTTTCTCTTCTAATTTGTTGATATTGAGGTGCTAGAGTTCTTTTAGGCAAAGTTTCAGGAGATTTTTCATCTGGTTTAGTTTCAGTTAATTTAGTTTTTTCAGGCAATTTTTCTTGATTGGGAGATATTTTTTCCAAAATATTAAAAAATTTTTCTGCCTCATCCTTATCAACTGTGCTGGTATGAGATTTAACCTTAATTTGCATTTCTTTATCAAGCAAATCTATAACTTCCTTGCTAGGAAGCTTTAATTTCCTTGCTATATCATAAACTCTTATTTTTTCTGTTGTCATTTAAAAATATCTCCTAAAATTACCCCGTTAGTCATTGCCTTTATTACAAAAAACAATTTCTTCCAAATTTTTCAATACAGAATTTGAGATTTCTTTTTTTAATGTTTTTTGGAATCTTTTCTTTTTAAAAGCATTCTTTAAACATTCTTTATTATAACATATATATAAAGAGCGACCAAATTGTCTGGAATTAGGCAGCAAAACTATATCTCCGGTTTTATGATCTCTCATAATCCTTACAAGAAAAGATTTATCCTTTATTTCGCCGCATCCGACACATTTTCTATTGATCAATTTTTAGTCACTTTCTTCATATTGTTCCTGTTGTTCTTGATTTTCCTCATTTTCTTCATTATATTCTTCCATTTCAGCTTCAGCCTGACTATAGCTTTTTATATCAATTCTCCAACCTGTCAGACGGTGAGCAAGCCTTACATTTTGACCTTCTTTTCCGATTGCAAGACTTAATTGATCATCAGGCACAATCACCAAAGCTTCCTGATTTTCCTGAGAGTCGTCCAAAATATCAACAGAAATAATTCTTGCGGGTGAAAGCGCATTAATCAAATATTCTGCCGGATCATCAGAATATCTGATTATATCTATTTTTTCATTTTTAAGTTCATTTACAATGGTTTGAATCCTGCTGCCCCTTGGTCCGATACAGGCGCCTACAGGGTCTATTTCAGGATCATTGCTTAATACGGCTATTTTTGTCCTGTAACCAGCTTCTCTTGAGATAGAAACTATTTCAACTATTCCGTCTTCAATTTCAGGAACTTCCAATTCAAAAAGTTCCTGAACAATTTTCGGATGAATTTGAGAAACTATTACCTGAGGCAAACGTGTAGTTTCCTTGACATTTAAAACATACACTCTGATTCTGTCATTAATTCTGTAATATTCACCCGGTATTTGCTCTTTTGAAGGGAGTACAGCTTCTATTTTGCCTATACTGATTATTACATTTCGTGATTCTCTGCGTTGAATAATTCCTGTTGTTAAAGTTCCTTTCTTTTCTAGAAACTCTTCAAGAATTATTTTTCTTTCCGCTTCTCTAATTCGCTGAACAATAACCTGTTTTGCGGCTTGAGCAGCAATTCTTCCAAAATCAACAGGAGTAACTTCTATTTGAACAGTACTTTCAAGCTCTGCATCAGGATCAATTTTTTTTGCATCTTTCAAAGTTATTTCAGAAAGTTCGTCTTCTACGTTTTCAACCACTGTTTTAATGCGAAAAACTCCTATTTCACCGTTGGCTTCATTAACTCTTGCTTCAACATTAGTTATATCCTGACTTTTAATATGTTTTTTATAAGCTGTAACCATTGCATCACAAAGAGATCTAATAACCACACTCTTTGGAATTCCTTTTTCTCTTTCCAGTTGTTCTGTTGCATCGAGAAGCGCCGTCCCCATCTTAATCACATTTTATCTCCTTATTTAATTTCATATTCTGTCTTTAATTTGATGGAAGAAATATTTTTTTCACTTAAATTCATTATTTCATTTGTATCAATAACTTGAATTTTCAAGCCATTTTCCTGAGAATATTCTATAATTTTTGCCAAAAAACACTTTGGACCTTCCTGTTGTTTTAATTTAATTTCAACTTTTTTATCTCTAAATATATTATACTCTTTTACAGATTTAAGTTTTCTTTCAATTCCAGGACTGCTGACTTCAAGACAATATTGTACCGGTATAAATGAATCAAGAGATTCATCAATATTTTTTGTCAAATTTTCGCAGTCTTCATGGGAAATAGGATGTTCTTGATTATAAATAAATATCCGAAGATGCCATCTTCCTGACTCCTTGACAAAATTAACTTCCAATAAAATCAATCCTGATTGACTTGCAAATTTTTCAATTACAGGAGTTATTTTACTTAAAATTTCTTTTTTATCTATTGTTTCTTCTTTTGTCATTAGACAGTCCTGAATTTTTTCAAAAATATTTTTTAGTAACAAGAGAGTGGGCAAAACTTGACCCACTCTTTCGAGATTGATTAAATAATATCATCAAAAATATTAAATTACAATCCAATAGCAAAAACTTTGGAAAGCTTTAAACTTCACGAGTTATTATTTTCATTTAATTTTTAGCTGTTTAAAATCTCTTTTATCTGGCTTTTAATAATCTCAAAATCAAATCTTTTAATATTTTCTATACCCTTTTCTATAAATTGCATTCTAATATTTTTATTATTAATTAGTTCTTCTATTTTTTTAGCTATACCCTCTGAATCAGGCTGGCAAAATAATGCTCCATCTCCTGCTATTTCTCTGAATACAGGTATATCACTGACTATTAAAGGCGTTTTGCTTGTTTGAGCTTCAATTATAGGTATGCCAAATCCTTCATAAATTGATGGAAAAACATACATTAAAGCATTTTGGTATAAAATTGAAATTTCATCATCATTTTTTATATATCCGGTAATAATAATTTTTTTATTATTATTGATTAATTCTTTTATTATGTGCTGAGCATTCCCTGTATCTCCAACCAGAAGAAGTTTTAAATCAGGATATTTATCAGAAATTAAATTAAAAGCCTTAATAAGCGAAGTTAAATTCTTTCTTTTAAATAATGTTGCAACTGAAAGTATATATTTATTTTTTGAAATTTTATATTTTTTATCTAAATCTAAACAGCTTAAATCATTGTTTTGGCTTAAAAAACATTTATCATAAGTATTATATAAAATTTTTATTCTGTTTTCCGAAATTTTAAATTTTTCTATTAATTCTTTTTTTACGGTTTCAGAAACAGTCAATATTAAATCAGATTTTTTTATTGCTGTATTTATATAAGATATATAAGTTGAAACTATTTTTTTATCCAGAGTATTTTCGATATAAGGAGTTAAATCATGGATAGTTGTTAAATATTTTGTTTGTTTACGCTTTAAAACAGGCGTAATTATATTTGAAAATATTATGAAATCAGGTTTTTCAATATAAGCTTTTATAAAAAGAAAAATATTTAACCAAATTTTATACTGCAAATTTCTAAAACGCAGAAAATTAAACATTTTATGTTCAACTGAAATAGTTTTATTATCTATTCCAAGATCATCAAGCATTTTTAAAAAATTTATAAAATAATTGCCTATTCCTGTTTTATTTTTAAATGAAAAAGGAACTTCTATCCAAACTTTCACTTTTGAATCCTAGCGAGCAAGAATTTTTAATGCAGACTCAGACCTAACTGTTTTTGATTCATTATTTTTATATTGTGAAATTAAATTTTCCAATACTTGCTGCGCTTTTTCAAATTGAGCGTCATGATTATTTTTTATATCCTGCTCTGTATTTTCAACCAAAACATTTGGAAGAATACCAATTTTATTTATATCAGTACCATTGGGAGTTAAATATTTTTGAGTAGTTATATTAATTCCTGATCCGTTAGAAAGTTTGTTAATCTGCTGTACCAGTCCTTTTCCAAAGGTTTTTGTGCCAACAAGCACTGCTCTGTCATGATCTTTCAAGGCTCCGCTTAAAATTTCACTTGCGCTTGCGCTTCCTCCATTTATTAATATAACCAAAGGTTTATTTGTTAATATATCTCTTGCTGCTTTTTGAGTTTCTTTATAGCCGTTTCTATCAACAGTGCTAACTATAACTCCTTCATCAAGAAACATATCCGATACAAATATTGCATTGGTTAATAAACCACCCGGATTTGATCTTATATCAAGTATATATCCGTCTTTATCCTGTAAATTTTTGAGGGCGTTTTTTACTTCAGTGGCAGCATCATTGTTTAAAAAAGAATTTAAACGGATATAACCTATATTTTTGTCCAGTTTAGCTGTTTTTGGAGGTTTTATTGATACTGCTTTAATATCAATTTTTCCTCTAATAATTGTATATTTTTTTTCTTCATTATTTCTTTTAATTAAAAGTTCGACTTTGGTTCCTTCTTCTCCTCTGATTTTATCAGCCGCTTCCTTAACAGATATACCTTTTGTGCTGTCTCCGTTAATGTCAATAATCTCGTCATTTGCTTGAAGACCTACTTTTTGAGCTGGTGTATCTTCAATAGGCGCTATTATGAGAAGTTTATCCTCTCTAACTCCTATCTGAATTCCAATACCAAACAAAGTTCCTTTAATAGATCTGCTTTCTTCTTCAAATTCATAAGGATCCAAAAATTTTGTGTATGGATCATTTAGACTGGACAGCATTGTTTCAACAGCAATATAAGCATCTTCATCTGTTTTAATTACATTGTCATACTTATGTCTCCAGCGATACCAGTTTTGATGATTTTGAGTCACATCAACATATTTATAATTAACAAGTTTCCAAACATCATCATATAGAGATTGCGGCGTATAAGCTAAAACAGCGTTTATAAGCAAACAAAAATATATTAATAGTGTTAAACCAGCAGCCCATACGAATTTTTTATTATACTTTAGCAATTTTCTTTATCCTTTCTAAATTAATTAATTTCAAAAGTATTTTAAATTTAAATTAGCTATTCTCTCTATTTATAACAGGTCCCCAAGCATTTTGTTTCCATTCAGGCCATTTTTTTACTGCATTTGATGCTCTTTCTAGGTTCAATACAAAATCGTTCCCTTTAGAATCTATATTAGTAGTTTGATTTTTATCTTGTTTATCCATTTTATCCTCCTATTTATAATAATTTATTTTATTGAATACGGAATTTATTAAAAACCGCTGTTCCTTTTATTTCTCTTTCTAAATATGATAATGGCAATAATTGTATTCTAAGTTTGGCTGACTCTTCTTTCCATTCAACTGTTGAACCATCTTTTTCTTTTCTTTTTAATGAGTAACCAGACCCAAATTTCATAGAAAATAAGTCAATAAATCTTCTAGGTCCTACTCCTATAAACGGTTCAAAACAAACATTATTGCTATTATTTTTACCATAAAAATCAAATTTTATTGAATCACTATGAAATTCTATTGCTTTACTTTTTGGATATGGTTCAACATATACAACTCTATTAATTCCAGATGCAATTATGTGCTTTGCGCAGTTATGACAGGGAAAGGTTGTACAATATAATGTAGCATCCTTGGTACTAATATTACTCCGAGAACAGGATAAAAGCGCTTCCATTTCAGCATGAACAACACGACCATATTCAGTAATATCCTTAATTTTTGTCTTTTTTAGAACTTTTTGCAAATTTTCAAGATTTATATCAGGACACTCTGATTTTATTTCATTAATAATATTACTGATAATAGAATTTTGCTCTTCTTTATTAGAGTCATAACCTCTTTTATAATCTCTACCACCCTCCATATCTTTTATTTCAAAATTTTTACTATCATAAAATGGCCAATATAATCCTCCTCCACATTTAGGACAATCATTAGCGCCTGTTGCCAATATTTGTTCATCTTTTGCTATAACAGTCCCTACTTGTCTGGATAAATCCGCTGACCTTAAAGAAGCAGAAAAAGCCATAAACATAGCAAATTCATCAAATGTAGGAGTTTTATATGGATGACCGAATAGAATTTCCAAAATTCTATTTAAACTATTTTTCATTTTATTTTGGCTTTCATCAATGCTTTCATCAATATGAATAAAAAAGTCAGATAAATGAAATGTTTCACTTGTACACTGACCATGACTTAAGTGTTCATCCTCATCTCTAGCAATTAAATTTTCAACATTTTCGTTTAAGATACGTTTTTCGTTTATTAAATAATTTCCTCTTCTTTTTTTATCGGCAAATACGCCTACTAAGAAAAATCCACTTGAATAAATTTCCCTTAATCTGGCAACTTCTTCAGGATGTTTTAAAGAATTTATAATATATGCTTTTTTGGGTTGAGGTTGAGGTTCATCCTCTTCATTTTTTAGTCTTGATTTATTAATTTCTGCTACAGCTCCTAAAGCCAAAACAGAATTATCTTTAGATTTTTCTCTAGCCAGATTTCCAGCATCCATTAGTTTACTAATACGGTCATATTCGTCTGATTCGTTATATTCAATATTAACTATCGAAGAAATAATATCTTTAGAAATTCTTATTTCATCACTTGAATAACCAAATATATTTAATCTTTCTTGCAAATGCCCAACAATCGATTTTAAATTAGTACCTACTGCTCCAACTAAACCAATAACTAATTCCGATTTGTCGGAAATATAACTTGATGCCTCCATAGATTCAGTTTTTTCTGAAGAAATAGAATTAATTATAGATAAATTTTCTTCTACAGGATTTTCTATATTTAAAATCCGCGAAAAGACATCTTTAAGAAGTAATTGACCTTCTTGCTTTCCCTGAAAACTTATTGTGCCAGTAGATGGAAACCAATTTAATATACCTTTATTAGATTTATGTCTGAATTGCTTTTGGTTATCATTAAGGTCAATCCATTCACCCTGATCACTCATATCACCAATTTTTGATTTTAGTTCCTCAAAAGATCCAATAAATTTAAAATTATTATTCATTCTATTTCCTTAATAATGGAATTAAACTTTTTAATAAATCAACTCTAACAGTATATTAACATATTAAATTGCAAATTCTGCGAACTTGCAATTTAATTATAAAACTTTTTTAAAAAATTTAAAACGGCATTGCTTCCAAGCCAAAATGCAATCTTGCAACAGGCTGATCGCTTGTTCTATTCACAAGACCAAAGCCATAATCAACTTTTGCTGAAACATATTTTGTAACCTGGGTTCTTAAACCAATTCCAACGCTTGTTGCGGTTTGTCTGGATCTGACATAGTTTTTAGGAAATGCTGCGCCGGTTTCAGCAAAGAAAGCACCTTGAAAATTGTCTTTTATTCTTAATTTACCAATGCTTGTTGGCAGAAATTTAAGAGGAAAACGCCATTCTCCACTAAAAAGATATCCTTTATCTCCTATTAACAATCCTTCTGAATATCCGCGCACAGACGAAGAACCGCCAATCTGAAATTGCTCGCATGGAGGCAGTTCATTTCCGGTTAATTGAGTTGCTGCCCTTAATATTAATAAATGTCCTTTGCCAAGGCTTTGAAGTCTTGTTAAATCACCTGTATATTTAAAGAAACTTTCTTTTCCTCCTAAAATATCAAAACCAGTATGAAAATCAGATGTATGCGCCCATTGACCGGTTTTATCCCTTTCAGATGCCGCTAATGAAAATACCAATGATCTTACCTGAGTTGAAGGACTATCAACAACAACTTCTGATAAAGGTCTTTTTTGAATAAAGGTAGTTACTTTTTTAAAGTTAAAGCCGGTATTTGATGATAGTGAAAATTTTGGTGTATTAATAATAGGTTTATTTGCAAAAACAGAATAACTAAAAGATTTTCCTTCAATGTCAAGAGGTTTTAAAATGCCGGAAGATATGGCTATTCCGCCATAACCGAATGATCCTCCGACTCTTAAGCCTTTATGTCCTATTGGAAGACTGTAGCTTGTGGATACAACGTCTGTAGTTTTTGCTCTTCCGTAGCTTACTGTTAATCTGTCTCTATAACCCAGTAAACTGTCATGCTGCACAGTGGCTCCATATTTTAAAATACCTATATTTTCCCTTCCTGTGTTGTCAAAAGAAAATAATAAATGATAAGGATTTAATTCTTCAGCGTTTATTATTATGTCAGAAGTGCCAAATGCTTTTCCTTTTGTTATTCTAGCTTTAAGTTTAACATCATTGCTTCTGTTAAAGCTTAAAATATCGTCTTTTAACTCCGGAAGAAAAATTATATCGCCTTCTTTTTGATGTAAAGCGCCTTTAATATAATTTTTTCGGGTATGGTTATTACCCAAAACTTCTATTTTTCCGACTTTGCCTTCAATAACTTTAATTTTGACGGTATTACCAGTAATATCCTGCGGAGGCAAATATGCAAGAGCAGTAAGAATACCATAATCAATATATATATTGTTAATTTCTCTTACTATTGCCTTAAGATCATTTATTGTCAGATTTTTCTTCTCATATTTGGATATTATATTGTTAATTTCTTCTTTTGTTAGCAGTTCACAATTTTCTACAATAATTTTTTCGATAAATATTGAATTATCAATTGCTTCAATCTTTCCTTCGACCGGTTTTGCCGGTTCAATATCAGAAATTGGTTTAATATTAGCATCATTTTCTTTAACAGATTCTTTTATGTGTTTTTCAATAAAATTTTGATTTGTTTTAGTCGCAGCTCCTGCATTTAAATTTGCAGGAGGAAGAACTTGCGCATAAGTGCAGGAACTTGAAAAAAACAATATACAAGCAAGATAAAAAACTTTTAAATTTAATCTATATCCAAGCATTGTTAAACTCTCTATCCTCTTAACTAAAAACTCCAAAAAACTTTAAAATATCCTTTAATAATGAAGCATATTTTAGTTATTGTCAACTTTTAGAATTTTTTAGCTTCTACCGGCAAGAGCGGTTAATTTTTCGTTTTTTATAGCTTCTGTTAAAGCCGGAACAATTTCAAACAAATCACCAACTATTCCATAAGAAGCAACTTGAAAAATAGGAGCATCAGGGTCTTTATTTATAGCAATAATAATATCACTGGAATTCATGCCTGCCAAATGTTGAATAGCTCCTGAAATTCCGCATGCTATATATAATTTTGGCGTGACGGTTTTGCCTGTTTGTCCGACCTGATCACAGTGAGATCTCCAACCCGCATCTACTGCCGCGCGACTTGCTCCAACAGCTCCACCAAGTGTTTGCGCTAAATTTTCAAGAATTTTAAAATTATCAGCATTTTTCATGCCGCGACCGCCGGATATTATTATGTCTGCTTCATCAATTCTGGCGCAGGAACTTTCTATAATAGGTATTAACTCTAAAATTTTAGTTCTTAAGCTTGACCCGTCAAGATTAATATTAAGTTTTTCAATCTGGACAACATTTGTATTGTCCGGCTCAGGTTTTGGAAGAACTTTAGGTCTTATTGTAGCCATTTGAGGTCTTTTATTCGGGCATAAAATCGTTGCCATTAAATTTCCGCCAAATGTCGGTCTGGTTGCTGCCAAAAGACTTTTTTCATTAATGCTTAATCCCGTGCAATCTGCTGTAAGTCCTGTATTAAGTCTGGATGAAATTCTTGGAGCTAAATCTCTGCCAATGGTCGTTGCGCCAATAAGAACTATTGATGGCTTTTTTTCGTCAATAGCATTGCAAACAGCTTTTGCATAAAGTTCGGTTGAGTATTCCGCAAGATTTTCATCCTGGACTAAGTAAACTTTATTTGCTCCTGCTTCTGATATTTTTTCTATTAAAGGATTAACATCGTCATTGCCTGTCATTAACAAAACACTGATTTCTTCTCCTCCAAGCTGATTTGAAAGTTGTTTTGCCGCGCCAATCAACTCAAAAGTAACTCCAACAAGTTTATTATTGCTCGATCTTTCTGCAATAACCCAAATGCCTTTATATAAAGATAAATCTATTTCACTCATTTATTGTTCTCCTAAAATTATACAAGAATTTTTTCATTTTTAAGTCTTTCAAGTAGAGCATTAGCCGCTTCTTTCGGATCAGAAATATTTATTATTTCTCCGGATTGTCTGACAGGAGGTCTAAATGCTTTTGATACAAAAGTTGGAGATCCTTTTATCCCAACTTCTGAAGCATCTAAACCAAGTTCTTCCATATTTACTTCCGGAATTTGAACTCTGTTAGCTTTCATAGTACCTTTAATAGAGGGTATTCTTGGTTCATAATCACATTTTAACATGCAAATTAATCCTGGAAGTCGCATTTCAACTCTTTGAAGACCTTCTTCTATTTCACGTCTGGCAATAATAGTATCTTTGCCTGAAGATTCAACTTCTTTCACATAGGTTATTTGCGGTAAATTAAGATGCTCTGCAATACTTGGACCTGTTTGGGCTGTATCTCCGTCAATAGCAAATTGTCCACAAATAATCAAATCAAAATCATTTGCTTTTTCTTTAATTGCTTTTGCTAAAGTACGGCTTGTAGATTGAGTATCAGCTCCGGCAAATTTTTTGTCTGTAATTAAAAAAGCATTATCAGCTCCCATTGCAATAGCTCTTTTAAGCACATCCTTAGCCTGGGGTGGTCCCATTGTAAAAACAACAATAGTTGTGTCAGAATTAGACTCTTTAATTCTTATTGCGGTTTCAAGCGCATATTCGTCAAAAGGATTCAAAATGCTTTCAACACCATCTCTGACCATGGTATTATTTTCAGTCCATTTAATATCAGCTGTATCTGGAACTTGTTTTACGCATACTATAATTTTCATTAAAAATTTTTACCTCGCTAAATAAATTTTTTATAAAAAATTAGTAATTTTTCAAATAATCATTCACTAAAATGTTATATTAAATACAAATTTATAGCAAATCGTAAGCTTATAGTTTAAAAAATTTCAAAAATACACAAATAATACATAGTTGCTCTGATAAAGCGTTTAACCATACATTCTTTTGGATATTATCAACATTAGTCGTTTGTCTTGCCTGTGAAAGATCATATTTTTGCTGCATATTTAACAAAATTCTATCAATGATTTAGCTCCATTATCACCAAAACCCACTCCCTGAGCGTGCTTTACCCCCTGAAAATGTAACGATTTTCTTAATAAAGTTTGATTTTAAAGAAAAGCATGATATAATCATTTATATAAAAAATATGTTTTATATAGGGCAATTTTTTTATTAAAAGATAAGGAGACTAAAATGAACATATTAATGGCGCATATTTTTTTTGTATTTGCCATAAAGAGCTTAAAAATGAAACTCGCTAAACAAACCAATATTTTCAGAAAGGGGTTTACATTAGCGGAAGTTTTGATGGCTTTAGGGATTGTGGGAGTTGTTGCTGCTATTGTTATGGTAACTGTAGTTCCAAATATTCAGGATGCTCAGAATAAGACAGCTTTTAAAACAGAATATTCTGTTCTTGCTCAGGTTACTTCCAAGATTGCAGCTGATAACTGCAATAGTTTGAAAGGGGTTTTTACAAATAATAATACTATGAGAGATAAATTAGCTCAGTATTTGAATACTATTAAGACTTGTGATAATGGGCAGGCTAATGGTAATTGTTGGCATTCTAATGATGGCAGTGCAAAATATTTGAATGGTACTCCAAAAACAAATTGGTCTAATACTGTAGCAGGTATTATTTTAAATAATGGTAGTTTATTGAGATTTGAAGTTGATAGTTCCGATTGTACAGGTTTAGTCGGATCATTGCAGTATTGTGGAGGAATTACTTTGGATGTTAACGGATGGAAAGGACCTAATACTATTGGTAAAGATATATTTTTACTTTGGATACAGGAAAATGGTATTAAACCGCGGGGAACTATGGGTGATAATAGTAGCTGTACTACTTCAAGTACTGGTTATGGTTGTGCTGCAAAGGTACTAAAGGGTCAAGATTATTAGGAATATCTTGTGTGATTGCTATTGTTCTATAAAAGAAGTAAAATATCATTTATGAACAGAGAAGTTTTAAACAAAAGAATAGATAATCTTATCGAAATTAGAAAAAATCTTTGGACTGCTTTCATTGTTTTAACAGGCGGCACTGCTGGATTGCTTTTAAGCATAAATTTTATTCATAATATAAATACTTATATGAAAGCTGGGTTATTTATGACAGGATTTTTAGCAGATTGTTTTTTGATAAATAATATTAGCTCCTGCAATATTAAGATAGCAAAACTTTTTAATAAATTAGAAAAAGGAGAATAGATATATGAATTTTTTTGAAATTTTTTCGATTGTTGGAGTTTTGGCATTAGGAATAATGCTTGTTAAATTTATGTTAGATATTAAAAAAACCATAGATGAAAGTTGAATTTATATAAATTTGGTATATTTATCTCAATATTTTTGCTTCATTCTTTATATAGATTCATAAATGCAACAAAAAATCTTAAAATCTTCTAAGTGTAAATCTTTCTATGCTACGTAAAAAAAATTTTAAATATATCGCAAGTTTGGCGCCTTAAAAAACTCCAAAAACAGACAAATATATATATATAGAAACTAACGGAAGTTTGACACCTTAAAAACACCAAAATCGTCCATAGCAAGGAATTAGACGATTTTTTAGAAACGTAGGGGCGATGTTTTGCTTCCCTATCTATAAATTGTTTTTGCAGGTACTGCTGCTTTTACTGCCTTG
>JAZDPZ010000030.1:0-38628 GCA_043797105.1 bacterium
CCAGCGTAGTTTTTATTATTTTAAACCTGGTTTTAATGTATATTTCCATTAATTATACCGGCTTATTGTTTGCAAAATTTATAAACTTTAAATTGCTGCTGGTTTTAATGTTTGCTTATCTGTTTAGCAGATTTTGCATAATGCTGGTTGCAAGATTTAACTTTAATGATTATAAAAGAGCTTTTTTGTGGATATTTTTTAGTCCGATTATATTTTTTGTCTCGATTCTACAAGGATTCAGGATAAATTTTAATTTTAAATTTAATTTAAATCAGAAAAAATCTGCAAAAAAAGAAGATTATTCCAAACAAATTATAAATACTACCGTAACCAACGGGAAAAAAGAACTGGCATGTAAGCTTGAAATAAGACAAAATAATAATTATTCACAGATAATATTTTTATTCAAAGACAAGAAGCTAACCTCATCAAAACATCCCAGAATTGATCATGCTCTTGAAGAGTTAACAGAAAAATTAAAATCACATGGTTTTGCTTTAAAAGTATGTATGAATTGTGGTTATTTTGCTTTAAAAGAAGGTGTTTTAGTAAGGTATAACGGGGAACAAGGGGATTGCTTATTTGAAAATATTGATAAAGGTTCTAAAATTAAGAATTATACTTATATTTGGAACTCTTGTAAAAATATTATTCCAGCCCAGGCAAGGAACTATATATTACAATTAAAAACCTAACCCGCTATTACTATTGATTTTAAATAACGGGAGAAAAAGATGAAAATAGCAGTATTATCAGATATACATGGAAATTTAGATGCTTTAAAATCAGTTATGATTGATATTGATAATCTGAAAGCAGATAAAATTTTTATATGCGGTGATTTAGCAATGGCTGGACCTGAACCAGAAGAAACCATTGACTTTATTATTGAACTTAAGAAAAAAAGAGAAGTTATAATAATTCAGGGTAATACCGATGAAATGATTATAAAATCTACAGGCAGTCCTGATGACGGTTATACTCCTCCAAACGAAATAATGGCTGTGTCTCTTAAATATAGCCAGGAGATTTTAAGAGCTGACCAGAAAGAATTTTTATTTGAACTTCCTGCCCAACATAAGGAAAAAATAGGAGAATTAGAGATTTTAGCAGTGCATGGGTCGCCTAGAAAAAATAATGAAGATATATTACCAAATATAAACGAAGAAACTCTAAAAAAAATACTTGGTGAAACACGGGAAGACCTGATTTTTTGCGGACATACCCATATACCTGTTATTTATCACGTTGGCAAACAAACAATAGTTAATGCCGGCAGTGTGGGGAGACCTTTTACCAATGAAACAAAAGCCTGTTATGCGATTTTGGATTATCCTGATTTAGCAGAAAAAAAATTTCATGTAAATTACAGAATTGTTTCATATAATTATAAATTAGCAGCAGACAAACTTGCCAGGCTTCCTTTTAAAGGATCAGAAAAACTTGCTCAAATGCTTATTAAAGCTACTTCAAGATATCCTGAATAAATGATTTTTATAGCTTAAATTGGTAAAATTATATTAGGAGAAAATTATGATTAGTGAATATAGAAAAAAATTAGAAGAAATTAAGGAAAAATTATCTAAAGCAAGAGACTGTCTTTGAACCAGCCAAGCTTAAAGAAAATATTTGGAATTTAGAAAAAGAACTTCAAAATCCTGATATTTGGAATAATCCTCAAATTGCGCAGGAATTATCTCAAAAACTTAGTGAGCTAAAGAATAACCTGGAACAATATAACACCTGGTTAGCTCAGATTGAGGATATTGAGGTTTTGATCGATATTTCTGACGAGGAAGAAGATGTTTCTGTTTATGCAGAAATAGAATCTATGCTGGCATGTCTTTATTCGGAGCTTGATAAATGGGAACTCCAAAAGATTTTAGGAGAGGAATATGATAGCTCTGATGCAATTTTAACTGTTAATGCCGGAGCCGGCGGTACTGATGCTCAGGATTGGGCACAAATGCTTCTTAGAATGTACACAAGATGGGCAGAAGCAAAAAACTGGAAAGTCGAAATTCTTGATGTTTCAGAAGGAGAAGAGGCAGGCATAAAAAGCGCAACAATAAAAATTAGCGGTAAATATGCTTATGGCTATGCTAAAGCTGAAAAAGGAGTGCACAGATTAGTAAGAATTTCGCCATTTAATGCCAATAGCAAAAGACAAACCAGTTTTGCTTCAGTAGAAGTCAGCCCTGTTATGCCTGGTATTGAAACAAAAGTGGAAATAAAACCCGAAGAAATTGAAGTAGATACTATGAGATCAGGCGGAGCAGGCGGACAAAATGTAAATAAAGTTGAAACAGCAGTCAGAATAGTCCATAAACCAACCAATATAGTTGTAAAATGCCAACAGGAAAGATCGCAGCTAAAAAATAAAGAAATTGCTCTTCAGCTTTTAGCTTCAAAACTTTTGGCTATTAAACAGGTTGAACTCGAAGAAAAAAAATCTCAATTAAAAGGTGAAGTTGTGGACATTAACTTTGGCAGTCAAATCAGATCTTATGTTTTCCATCCCTATAGTTTAGTGAAAGATCACAGGACAAATTTTGAGACAGGAAACACTGAATCTGTTATGAATGGGGAATTGGACGGTTTTATAGAAGCTTATTTGAAAAAGAATTTGCAAGAACAAATTTGTTAAAAAGCCTTTATTTTTTCATCATTTCTTCAACTTCCTGAGCGCCTTGTTCATAATAGTTTTCTTCGTCAGGTTTAAGCTCTTTTAAAAGTCTCAAAAATTCGCCTGCATGCACAATTTCTTCATTCGATACATCTATGAGAACTTTTTTTGCCAATTCATTGTCAGTTGATTCCGCAAGCTGCATATAAAGCTGAACAGCTTCATATTCTGAGGCGATCATAAGTCTTATAGCACGGATCAATTCACTGTGAGTTATTTTTTCTTTATTTGTAAGACCGGAAAATGCATTGCTAAATTCAGGCATGTTTTTTCTCCTTATTTTAATCATTCTAAACGAGAGGAATATGGAAGCGGCTTAGCCACAAGGGTAGTGGGTGGGTACAGAAATTTTTATAAAAAATTTGATTTTATAATATTCTTTTGTTATTGTTTTATACAACCGCAGATAGTTGGTATTAAAAAGTTTAATAAGTAATTTAATTTACTTGCCAACTTAGGTTAGAAAATCTGTCAAAAGAGAAATTTTTAAATTAAAAAAGATAATTATCTCTTTTAGGTAATTCTGCGGTTAATAGCAGAATTTTTTATTTATTCTGAAAAATTTAAAGGAGGTAATAATATAAAAATGGCAACTAAAGCCTTTAAAAACGAAAAAATAAAAGAAATAAAAGATAGTATATCTAATGCTAAAGTTGCTATAATTACTGATTATAGAGGCTTGAAAGTTTCAGAGATTACCAGTTTAAGAAGATCTCTTCAAAAAGAAAATGCTTGTTATACAGTAGTTAAAAATACTTTAGCGAAAATAGCCATTAAAGACACTTCTTACGAAGCTCTGGAAGGACTTTTTGAAGGTCCAACAGCTCTTACTTTCGGATATGGCGATCAGATTGCTCCTGCAAAAATCATTACCCAATTTATAAAAAAAGCTAAAAAATCTCAACTTCAAATAAAAGGTGGGGTATTGGACGGTAATCTGCTTTCATTAAAAGATGTTCAAATGCTTTCTGAATTGCCAAGCAAAGAAGAACTTTACGCTAAGATGCTTGGCAGTATAAGTTCACCGGCATATGGCATGGTAAATGTTCTTAGTGGCTTGATGCGATCTTTGGTTATTGCAATGGAAGAAGTGAGAAAGCAAAAAGAAGCTGCGCAAGCTTAGATTTATTATAAGAGTTATATTTTTAGATATTAGATAAAAGGAGAAAAAACTATAATGAGTACAGTTATTGATGATATTCTTTCAAAAATAGAAAATTTAACATTATTAGAAGCTGCTGAATTAGTCAAAAAAATGGAAGATAAATTTGGAGTTTCAGCGGCTCCGGTTGCAGTTGCAGCAGCGCCAACTTCAGCAGCGCCGGCTGAAGAAGCGGAAGAAGTATTAGTAAGCGCAATCCTTACAAATGTTGGCGCTAACAAGATTAACGTTCTAAAAGAAATTCGGACAATCACGGGACTTGGACTAAAAGAAGCAAAAGAACTTGTTGATACAGCTCCAAAACCAGTTAAGGAAAGTATTAAGAAAGAAGAAGCTCAGGAAATTAAAGCAAAACTTGAAGCGCAAGGCGCTACTATTGAAATTAAGTAAAAATTTGACAAACTTTCTTTTTAAAAATATTATGTATTATACTTATGCTAAGAGGTAAGTAAGATAAATTTCTTGAAACTTCAAAGTTATAAATTTTTTGGTTAAGGTCAATGGGTAAAATTTCCCTAAGACCTTGACTATGATGTTTTTTACTATACTATGTTAATAATTAACTAGATAGCATCTTTTTTAATATTTTTAGTTTAAACGTTATTCGTTGTTAGGTGCACCGTATACAGGCGAGGTTAGAATGGCTATAGAATACATTGAGCGTATAACACCAGAGGGAATTGAAGTTTCTCGACTGGCGGAATTACCTGATTTAACCGAAATTCAAAAAAATTCATTTGAATGGTTTTTAAAAGAAGGTTTAAAAGAAGAACTTTTATCCTTTTCTCCCATAAAAGATTATACAGGCAGGTTGGAATTACACTTTTTGCCGAATTATACTTTTGATAATCCCAAATATACTGTTGAAGAAGCCAGGCTTCATGATGCCACTTATTCAAAACAGCTTCGTATTATGATGAGGTTAATTAACCGTGATACCGGAGAGATAAAAGAACAGGAAGTTTATGTAGGCGATATTCCTATGATGACTGACAGAGGTACTTTTATAATTAACGGAGCAGAAAGAGTAATAGTCAGTCAAATAGTTAGATCACCGGGTATATACTATAAACGTGAAACCGCTCCAACCGGAAAACGTATTTATAATGCTACGCTTATTCCGAACAGAGGCGCTTGGCTAAAAATTGAAACTGATGTTAATGATTTAGTTTATGTTAAAATAGATAAAAATAGGAAAATTCTTTCAACCACTCTTCTTAAAGCGTTAGGTATCGGTGGAAGCGAAATAGAAAGTATTTTTAGACATAGTGAGTTTTTAAAGAAGACTTTTGATAAAGATACATCAAAAAATACAGATGAAGCATTAATTGAAGTATATAAAAAACTTCGACCAGGTGATCCGGCTAGCGCAAGCGGCGGCAGATCCATTATTGAAAGCAGATTTTTTGATGACAAGAGATATGATCTCGGAAGAGTTGGAAGATATAAAATAAACAAAAAATTAGGGCTTAATTTACCGGAAACACAACGTACATTAACTGTACAGGATATTGTCGCTTCTGTTGAATATTTAATAAACCTTACTTTTGATGAAGGTTATATAGATGATATAGATCATTTAGGAAACAGGCGCATCAGATCTGTCGGAGAACTGTTGCAAAATCAATTTAGAATAGGTTTAACAAGGCTGGAAAGAATAGTTAAAGAAAGAATGACTCTTCAGGATTCTGAAACTCTCACTCCGGTGAATCTTTTAAATACAAAACCTTTGGTTGCGGCAATTAAGGAATTTTTTGGTTCATCACAATTATCGCAATTTATGGATCAGACCAATCCTCTTGCTGAATTAACCCATAAAAGAAGATTATCAGCTTTAGGACCAGGTGGATTAGCAAGAGAAAGAGCAGGTTTTGCAGTTAGAGACATTCATCCTAGCCATTATGGAAGAATATGTCCCGTTGAAACTCCTGAAGGTCCTAATGCCGGATTAATCGGAAGTCTCAGTACCTATGCCCGCGTAAATGAATATGGTTTTATAGAAACGCCTTATCTCGTTGCAAAAGACGGTAAGGTAACTGATGAGATTCACTATTTAAGCGCTGATGAAGAGGATAATTTTCGTGTAGCGCCAGGTGATATTCGTTTAAATCCGGATAGAACAATAACTGAAGAATTTGTGCCTGTTCGTTATCGTAGTGAATTTACAATGGGTGAATCCAGCAAAGTTGACTATGTTGGAGTTTCACCTATTCAAATTATCTCTGTCGGTACGGCGCTTATTCCTTTCCTGGAGCATGATGACGCTAACAGAGCGCTTATGGGATCAAATATGCAACGTCAGGCCGTTCCTCTTTTAAAGGCAGAAAGACCTGTTATTGGTACTGGTCTTGAAAAAAGAGCCGCAAGAGATTCAGGTATGGTTATACTTTCTCAGCAAGATGGCATTGTTAAAAGGGTTACCGGCGATGAAGTTCAAATAGACGATAAAAATGGAAATATTTATAAATATACTCTTATGAAATATGTGCGTAGTAACCAGGATACTTGTTTGACCCAAAGACCTATTGTAAAGGTTGGACAAGAAATTAAAAAAGGTGATGTAATAGCGGATGGAGCAGCTACTGAATTTGGTGAACTGGCTTTGGGCAGAAATATTCTTGCCGCGTTTATGCCTTGGGAAGGTTACAATTTTGAAGATGCTATTTTAATTAGTGATAGACTGGTGCATGATGATGTATTTACAAGTATTCATATAGAAAAATTAGAGATTGACGCAAGAACCACAAAGCTGGGACCTGAAGAGATAACAAGAGAAGTTCCTAATGTCAGTGAAGACAGCTTAAGACACCTTGATGAAAGAGGTATAGTTAGAATTGGCGCAAAAGTTTACGCAGATGACATACTTGTCGGAAAAATAACACCAAAAGGCGAATCTGAACATCCTCCCGAAGAAAAACTTTTAAGAGCGATCTTTGCGGAAAAAGCAAGAGATGTAAGAGATAATAGTTTAAGAGTTCCTCACGGCGAAGGAGGAAGAGTAGTTGATGTTAAGGTTTTTGACCGTGAAAAAGGAGATGAACTTCCACCAGGCGCTAATACTGTTATAAGAGTTTATGTTGCGCAAAAGCGTAAAATTAGCGTCGGAGATAAAATGGCAGGAAGACATGGCAATAAAGGCATTATTTCAAAAATACTGCCAAAAGAAGATATGCCTTTCCTTCCTGACGGAACTCCGGTAGATATAGTTCTTAATCCACTGGGAGTGCCAAGTCGTATGAATGTTGGTCAGACATACGAGGTTCTTCTTGGTTTGGCATCCTATTTACTGGAAAATTATTATGAAGTGCCTCCTTTTGATGAGATGTTTGGGAAAGAAGCTTCCAAAGACTCCACAGCCAGCGAGGTTTTAAAGGGTATAGAACATTCCGGCTGTTATTGGATAAACGAAGATGGAAAAGCTGTTCTTTATGATGGAAGAACCGGTGAGCCTTTTGAACAGCCTGTTTCAATCGGTGTGATTTATCTTATGAAGTTGGTTCACCTTGTTGATGACAAAATTCATGCCAGAAGCACCGGTCCTTATAGTCTTGTTACTCAACAACCATTGGGTGGAAAAGCTCAATTTGGCGGTCAACGTTTTGGAGAAATGGAAGTATGGGCATTAGAAGCTTATGGCGCTGCTTATACACTTCAGGAGATGCTAACCATAAAATCTGATGATGTTAGTGGTCGCAGCAGGGCTTATGAAGCTATTGTAAAAGGTGAAAATTTACAAAGACCCGGTATTCCTGAATCATTTAAAGTTCTTGTGCGTGAACTTCAAAGTATTGGGCTGGATATTACTGTTGCCAAGCGTGGCGGAGTTGAAGTTGATTTAATGAGTGATACTGATGATATTAGAAAATCAGCTCCAAAACGTACTTTGAGCGATCTTGATTCAGAATTGCTTAATATAAATTTCTTTCAATCGCCGGGAGCTTTAACTGACTAAGTGTTAGCAGGCTAAATAAAGCGACTTGTAATGTAAAAAAGGGAGAAAAACATTGTCTACTAGTATAGATTATTTCGATTATATAAGGATTGGTATAGCTTCTCCGGAACGTGTTTTAAAGTGGTCATACGGAGAGGTTACAAAACCTGAAACAATTAATTATCGTACATTAAAACCGGAAAGAGACGGTTTATTCTGTGAAAAAATCTTTGGACCGTCAAAAGATTGGGAATGTTATTGCGGTAAATATAAAAGAGTAAGACATAAAGGCATAGTTTGTGAAAGATGCGGAGTTGAAGTAACAGACAGCAAAGTTAGACGCCATAGAATGGGACATATCAAGCTTGCTGCTCCAGTTACTCATATTTGGTTTTTAAGAGGCATTCCTAGTTTTCTTGGATTATTGCTGGATATGTCTTTAAAAGATTTAGAGCAGGTTATTTACTTTAATAGCTATATAATTCTTGATCCGGGAGATTCAGATTTCAAGAAAACTCAGCTTTTAGCAGAAGAAGAATATGAAAATTACTTAACTGAAAAAGGAGAAGTTGGACTTGAAGTAGGTATTGGAGCAGAAGCAATTAAAAAGCTGCTTTCAGAAATTAATTTAAATATATTAATTACTGAAATAAGAAGCGACTTGGAATCTGTAGGCAGTTCAGTCCAAAAAAGAGCTAAATTAATTAAAAGACTACGTTTGGTTGAAGCTCTAATTTCAAGCAAGACAGAGGCTACCTGGATGATAATGGATGTATTGCCTGTTACTCCGCCAGATTTAAGACCTATGGTACAGCTTGATGGTGGAAGATTTGCAACCAGCGATTTAAATGATTTATACAGAAGAGTAATTAATAGAAATAACCGTTTATTAAGACTTTTGGAAATGGGAGCTCCCGAAATCATCGTTAGAAACGAAAAAAGAATGCTTCAGGAAGCTGTGGACGCATTAATTGATAATGGCAGAAGAGGAAGAACAGTAATTGGACCTAATAACAGACCACTAAAATCCTTAAGCAATATTATTGAAGGAAAACAAGGAAGATTCAGACAAAATTTGCTTGGAAAAAGAGTTGATTATTCAGGCAGAAGTGTTATAGTCGTCGGTCCTCAACTTAAATTAAATCAATGTGGGCTTCCAAAAGAAATGGCTATAGAATTATTTAAACCATTTGTTGTGAATAAATTAATTGAAAGAGGCATAGTCCAAAATATCAAATCCGCTAAAAAGAAGATTGAAAGAGCGGAAAATATTGTCTGGGATATTTTGGAAGAAGTAATTGATGGACATCCGGTAATGTTGAATCGCGCGCCAACATTACATAGGCTTGGCATTCAGGCATTTGAACCTATATTGGTTGAAGGACGCGCTATTCAGCTGCATCCTCTTGTATGTACGGCTTTTAATGCTGATTTTGACGGTGACCAAATGGCTGTTCACGTTCCTCTTTCAATAGAAGCCCAAACTGAAGCAAGAATGTTGATGCTTTCTACAAATAATATCCTTCTTCCGGCTACCGGAAAACCTATCATAACACCATCACAGGATATGGTGCTTGGTATATATTATCTTACAATAAGTCCTGACGAAGATAATGCTGTTGAAAGGCATTTTGTAGACTTTGATGATGTTATTGCCGCTTGTGAAGCCGGTGTCATCAGTTTGCATGCAAAAATTTCAGTCAGAGACGGTAAAGGTGAAAGAATAATCACTACCCCTGGCAGAATTATTTTTAATGAAGCTGTTTGTAATGCTTTAAGCGCATAAATTTGTTTTTAAATGAGGTAATTTAAAATTATGAATGCTCTGTTATCAAAAAATGCTAAAAAATCAATTAATTTTATAAATGATACAATGAATAAAAAAGCTTTGAATAAGCTATTAGCTCAAATATATCTGGAATTTGGCACTGCTAAAACCGCTTATCTTGCTAATATATTGAAAGATCTTGGGTTTAAATATGCCACAAAGGCAGGAACTACAATTTCTATAGCTGATTTGGATATTCCCAAAATTAAAAAAGAGCTTTTAAAAAAAGCGGAAGATGAAATTGAAAAAGCAACAAATCGTTATTTAAAAGGAGAGATAACAGAGGTTGAACGTTATACAAAAGTTATTGATACCTGGAGTGAAACTACTGAAACCCTTACACAGTGTGTGGTTAAGAATTTTGATAAGTTAAATCCGGTCTATATGATGGCTTTTTCTGGCGCTAGAGGTAATATTAGTCAGGTAAGCCAGCTTGTAGGTATGCGTGGATTAATGGCTGACGCGCAAGGACAAATTATTGACCTTCCTATTAAATCTAATTTTAAAGAAGGTTTAAATGTAACAGAATATATTATTTCCAGTTATGGCGCAAGAAAAGGGCTTGTAGATACTGCTCTTAAAACTGCTGATTCAGGATACCTCACAAGAAGATTAGTTGATGTAGCTCAGGATGTTATTATTAGAGAACATGACTGTAATACTTCCCGTGGTATTAATATGACGGCAATTACCGAAGGTGATAAGGTTATTGTCAGACTTGAAGATCGTTTATTGGGAAAAACAACAGCAGAAGATATAATCGATTCAGCAGGAAGATTTATAGTGCCTTCTAATACTGTCCTGAAAAGAGAGGAAATTTCTAAGATAACTGAAGCCGGTATTAATAAAATAAAAGTTCGTTCTGCTCTTTCCTGTGAGTGTGATTACGGTATCTGCCAAAAATGTTATGGCTGGGCTTTAACTAATAATAAATTGGTAGATATTGGGGAAGCTATAGGAATTATTGCTGCTCAAAGCATTGGGGAACCAGGAACACAGCTTACCATGAGAACATTCCATACAGGAGGCGTATTTAGAGGATCATCAACTACTTATCGGATAAAAGCCGAAGTCGATGGAAAACTTGTTTCAAAAATGGTTACACGTGAATTAAGAACCCGGCACGGCGATGTTGTAGAAGTTAGCGTTAAAGAAGGAAAATTGGAAATTGAGGATGAAAAAGGAAAAATTCATTCATATAATATTCCTCATGGCGCTACTATTTTTTATAATAATGGAAGCAAAATCAAGAAGAATGATATAATAGCCGAATTTGAACCTGGTGCTGTTCGTGGAGACGCAAACCGTCTTACTGAAAGAGCTACAAAGGATATAACCGCTGATATAAGCGGTAAAATTCTTTTTGATGGATTTATGGTTGATGAAAAACGAGATAGACAAGGTAATATCAGTAGAACAGCCAATAGAAGCGGTAAAATCTGGGTTTTGGCAGGAGATGTTTATAATTTGCCCGGTAGCTCAAAGATTCTTGTTAAAGATTTACAGGATGTAAATAAAGATGATATTCTTGCTGAAACCATAACAATAAGTGAACATGGCGGTGAAGTGAGACTTGGTAACGAGCTTGAAATAGAAGAAATAATTGTTGATGATAATAAAATCAAGAAAATAGTCAGCGGTAAGGAAATTACTATTGTAATTGCTTCTATTACTCCTGAAAACGCAATTCTTGAAACCACAAAAAAAGAGCAAATATGGCGAGTTGAAGAAACCGGCGAGACTTATATAATAAAATCACCAGTCGGCACAATAGTTGAAAATGGCATGATAATAGCCGAACTTTTAAATGAGGAATATACTGTAAACTCAAGCGGTGAAATTCGTTATGCCGGAATTGAAATAGATGAACACCATATAGTTACAAAACCTGGAAAATTAATTTTTATTCCTGAGGAAATTCACCAGATTAGCAAAGATGCAACATTAAAAATGGTTGAATCCGGCACTTTTGTAACAGCCGGCACAGAAATTGTAAAGGATATTAGATCTCATATTGATGGTGTCGTAGAGATCAAAGAATATAATGACATAATACATGAAGTAATAATTAGACCCGGAGAAATATACAAGATCGATGACGTTGGCACTTTGAAAGTAGAAGACGGTAATATAGTCGATGCAGGCACAGAAGTTGCTCCTGGAATCATTGCTTCAGCAAAATCTTTGGTAACAGTAATTTCTTCAGCTAAGTTTGGTTTGGATGAATTTGAAATTGCGGATATTGATGAGGAATTTGAGAATATTGAACCAACTGAAGAAAAAGTTGATATTTTATTAAGACCAATTCAAGAATTTGAGATTACGCCCAAAGAAGTTTCAATAAAATTTTCATCAACAGATGAATTAATAGATATGGTTCCAGTTACGCAGCTTCAATATCGTGACGGCAGCAGAATCAGACAGTTGGATGGAGCAGCTTTGACAAGAACCAGCTTGGTTCTTCAAATGCATGGTTATCTGAGCCATCTTAAAGGTTTGGTTGAAACAGAAAGCATTTCAGTTGAAGAAGAGCAACAGGATCTCAAAATAGTAGTACTTGAAAATCTTATTGTAAGAAGAGAAATTGAAGACACTTCAAGAGGTAAAGCTTCTCTTCAAACAGAACTTCTGGTTGAAAACGGACAAATTATTCAGCCTAAAATTCCTGTTTCAAAAACTCAGGTGCTTGCCAGAAATATGGGTAAAGTAAGTATTACTAATGAAACAGGAGGAGAAATTAGAAGATTATTGCTTATATCTTCTGATGTTGAGACTAAAGTAGAACTAAAAACTAATCCAATTGTGCAAGTATCTGATTTAATAAGGATAGATCAAATTATTTCAGAAAGTGGCGAAATATCAAATATTTCCGGTCAGGTTATAAGTATTGAAGATAAAACCATTAAAATTCGACAAGGAAGACCATATTTAATCAGCTCTGGCACACAACTCCAGGTTGATGGCGGCAGTTTGGTTCAGCGTGGCGATTTACTTGCAACTCTTATTTTTGAACGCCAAAAAACAGGAGATATTGTCCAGGGTCTTCCTAGAGTTGAAGAATTATTGGAAGGAAGGAAACCTAAAGAAAGCGCTATTTTGGCAGAAGAAGACGGTGAATCTGAGATTGAATATGAAGAAGATATCGAAAGACTCTTTATTGTAAGTGAATCGGGTCGACATGAAATAAAAGTGCCAATTGATGCAAATATTATTGTTTCAGATAAGCAAAAAATTAAAAAAGGTCAGCCTTTAACAGATGGTCCGCTAAATCCGCATGATGTTATAAGACTTAGTGGGGTTAGAGCGGTTCAACAGTATTTGGTTGATGAAGTTCAAAGAGTATATAGATCACAAGGCGTTGAAATTGCTGATAAACATATTGAAGTTATTGTGCGTCAAATGAGCAAAAAAGTTAAAATTGATGATTCAGGCGATACTAAACTTTTGCCTGGAGAGCTTATTGAGTTGTATATGGCTGAAACTGAAAATGCTGAAATTGAGAAAATCAATGGAGTGCCTGCAAGCTATCATGCTGTTCTTCTTGGTATTACAAAAGCAAGTCTTAATACTGAAAGCTTTATCTCCGCTGCCAGTTTCCAGGAAACCACCAGAGTTTTAACGGAAGCTGCTGTTGAAGGTAAAAAAGATTCGCTGAGAGGATTAAAAGAAAACGTGATTATAGGAAGATTAATTCCTGCCGGCACTGGTTTTTATCATTTAAATCATGCTTCTGAATCTAAAGAAATTGAAAGACAGCAACGTTACTCAAGAGGCAATGCAAGAAAACCTTCTGCTATTCTCGAAGAAATTGAAGGAATGTTTGGATCTCCGGATTTTAGTCTTGAGTAATTATGCATAAAATAAAAATTTATATAAATGGAGAAGAAAAAGAAATTAACGAAAAATCTACTGTTCAAGATGTTCTTAATCATATTGATATAAAGAGTCCAATGGTTGTTGTGGAGAAAAATCAAGAGATAATCCATCAATATGACAGCTGTTATCTTGAAGAAGAAGATAAATTAGAAATAGTAAGCTTTTTTGGAGGAGGATAAACGCTTACTAAATCAATTAAATAAAGGATTCACACAAAGAAAACTTAATAAATAATAATTATTGAATGAAAAAAGTAATAAAATTTTTTATTATATCGTTATTTTTTATTTTTTCAATTTGTTCTGTTTATAGTATAGAACAAATTGAAAAAATAGCTGTTTTTCCTGTAAATATTCCTCAAAAAGGCGCTGGTTTAAATATATATCCGGATACACTGAATTTAATCTCCAATGATATAATTAATTCTCTTAACAAGACCCCTAATTTAAGTGTATTAGATTTAAATTCCACTGAAAATTTAATCAAATCTTTGGGATTAGATAAGGATTACCAAAAGCTTTTACAGGAATATAAAGATTCTTATAAGCTGAATTATAATTCCTGCGCTTTAATAGCAAATAAAATAGGGGTTAATAAAATTTTATTCGTATCAGGCGGATTTGATACACAGAAATTAATGCTCAAAAGAAATCTGTTGTATAAATTGGATATTCCTGGCGGAGCGCCATTAGTTCCAAGTTATAAATTAAATATTGCGCTTACGCTCATTGATCCTCAAAGCGGAATCATAATTTGGGAAAATACGTATAAAAAAAATTTAAATATGGAAAATTTTTCAATTCCATCTCAATATTTTGGAGAGAATATTATTCCTGTTGAAAAAATAAAAAATTTTTCCCATAAAATTTCAGCAGAAGTATCCAAAAAGCTTGTAAATATATTAAAAACTTCTGAACATATTGAAAGTCATATTACAGGAAATAATTTTGTAAATTTTATCCCAAAAATAGAGACCATGGATGGATTAATGACCAAGGAAGGTCATTCTTATTCCACTAATAATGATTTTATTTTAAATAATAGAAAAAATAATTATAAAAACTGGATTAAAAAAAGACTGCCTTAACTATGAGCATTTCTGCAAGTGTGAAAGCAACAAAGTTTTTTAATTTGTTTTGCATAATTTGGTCTCCTTAAATCAATTGCAAAGAATTATCTTTTCAGGTAGTCAGCAGAGCAACTCCAGCCTTGTGTATTTGGATATGCAGTTACATCACAACTATAAGATGTTGGATGGTTATAGAAACTATCATCTTTAGTTCCAAATGGTATAATATTCCCTTTTTTTAATACTTCAACTCCAAAAATATCTTTTCCTACCTTATTTGTACCTCTATATCCATTTATATCAAACTCTAGATAACCGCAATTGTCGTTATTAGGAGAAACGGTATTAGTACAACCAACACTTAATATGTGAAATCTTATCAAGGTACCATTTCCTAATATCGCTCTAGCGGAAGGAGAAAAATTTCCGCCAGTTGCTCCAGATAAATGATGCCAACTATTAGCATCATGCCAGCAACCATTAGCTCCTGTTGCCGTTCCTGCATCGCATTTCTTTATAGAGTTCATATAAGCAAGAATCTTATCTCTAAAAGTATTATGGTCTGTAAAAACCCCTGCCAAATCCCCTCCATGATCTATAGCAACCCTGCTAACAGCCTGAGTAAAATCAGAATAAGTTGATTTCCATGCCGTTATGTGTTGAGCATTCTGGATATTATTATAAACAGTAACAGTAGTAACAGTTGTTATTACTCCCAAGAAAGTTAAAACTATCAGCATTTCTGCAAGCGTGAAAGCATAGAATTTTTTTAAAAGTTTGTTTTGCATAGTTCAGTCTCCTAAATTTAATTTACTTTGATTAACTTCCCTTTTTTAATAATTTAACAAAATCCTAATAAATTTTTTAAATACTCAATCTATATATTATACCATTTTGTTTTAAATTTTACTCTATTTTTGTTTATAAAAGTTAAAAAACTTTATAACTTTGGACAAATAATTTAATACTCTCCTCCTAATTTACCAACAAGCAATTAATGGATTATCCACCTGTGGAATACACTGAGTATTTTTTTCAGGATATAAGCAATACAAGTGGAAAATATTTAATTCAAGGATAGGAGAGTAAAAAATGACTCTTACTAAAGAAAGAAATCAAGAAACATCCGTTTTTTCAGGTCTAGTAACAACAGAAAAAACTGAAAATATTGGAAAAATACATGAAATAAAATTAAATCCCTTTTTGATTGCAAAAAATTTTAATTTAGGGCTTAGAAAACCTATTCATTGGAAAATTAAAAGAATTTTTGATTTTACCTCAAGTATTATTGGAATTATTTTGATTTCTCCTGTTCTCCTATTTATAGCTATGGCTATAAAACTTGAATCAAAAGGCAATGTATTATTTAAACAAAAAAGAGTAGGACTATATGGAAAGAATTTTTATATTTATAAATTTCGCAGTATGGAACAAAATGCCGAGAAAAAATTTGATTCACTAAAGGATTTTAATGATTCAAACAGCGTTATGTTTAAAATGTTTAATGATCCGAGGATTACAAAAGTTGGAAAAATAATCAGAAAATACAGTTTAGATGAACTGCCACAATTATTTAATGTGATAAAGGGAGAAATGAGCCTTGTCGGACCTCGTCCGCCAATTCAGGCAGAAGTAGATAACTATGAAAAATGGCATTATCTGAAATTTTCTACACTCCCAGGATTAACAGGCATGTGGCAGGTAAGCGGCAGGTCAAAAATCAAGGATTTTAACAGGGTTATTGGTTTGGATTATAGATATATAAGCAATTGGGATCTTAAATTAGATCTATGCCTGCTTTTGAGAACAATTTCGGTTGTTATCAAGGGAAAAGGCGCAGCATAAAAGTAATTAAGTTTATTTTAGTAAGTAGAACCATAGGAGACTTTATAATGAGGAGAAATAAAATCGTAACACTGTTGGTTTTTGCGTTAATGCTTAATTTAAGCAGGGTAAATTCAGAAGAAATACCTAAAAATAATGCTAATAACACGCAAAATAATGCAAAATCAACAAAAATTATTAATGTTGAAGAATTAAAACAAGAATTAAACGCGCTTTCTTCAACTCCTGAAACAAATCAACTGAAAGCCAGGGTTAAAACACTAAATACCAAATATTTGATTTCACCCGGAGATACTTTAATTATTTCTGTTTATGGGGAACCTGAGTTTACTCAGCCTGAAATTTTGGTCAGACCTGACGGATATACAACAATTGATCCTTTTGGGGAAGTGCATGTTGCCGGACTTAGTGTGGATGAATTAACAAGAGTCCTTAAAGCACAGTTTAAATCATACCTTATTGACCCTAAAGTTTCGGTTAAACTGGATAACCTGCATGCAGCAAAAATATATGTATACGGAGCAGTGCAAAAACCGGGTTTATACCAGCAGGAAAGAATTGTTAACAGAAAATCAACCACAGGCAGAGAAATTTTAAGCACTCCTGAATTAACTGTTGCAAACGTTATTGCAAGCGCAGGAGGAGTAGATTATAACGCAGATCTCCGGCATGTCAAAGTTACAAACAATGAAACCGGAAAAAATCAGGAAGTAGATTTAATCAAAATGCTTGAAAAAGGTGATACATCTCAGGATCTTTATTTAAGATCAGGGGATTCAATTTATATACCTTATATTAAAACTGACGCGCAAATTTCAGATAATGATTTCATGCTTATTGCAAGCTCATCGCTTGCTCCTAATGGCTTTCCTGTCAGAGTAATAGGAGCTGTAAACAAGCCTGGAATCTATAGTTTAAGCTCGGATAGTCCGAGACTAAATTCTGCTATTGCAGCAGCAGAAGGATATCAGCTTTATGCAAATAAAAAAGCTGTATCCGTTCAAAGACTTACTCCGAACGGTAATGTAGCAAAAATTTATGTAGAACCTGGCAAAAATGATATTGTTCTACGTCCAAACGATCTGGTGGTAGTAGAGGATAAATCAACCGCGCTGACATCAAGAGGATTTAATTTTATGTCATCTGTAGTAGCGCCGTTTGCCTTATTTTCAGGAGCATACAATGGTTGGGCTGAAATGTTTGATCCTACAAGAACCAATAATTAAACTGTCATTGCTAGCGAAGCGAAGCAATCCAAAAAGCATACAATTATGGATCGCCACGGCTACTGCGTAGCCTCGCGATGACAAAGTATTTATTTAATAATCAAGTAGAAATTTAGAAAATAAAGAGGAGATATATTTATGGAGAATTTAACTTTAAGCAAATTATTTAACATAATTACAAAAAATATTAGGATAATATTGCTTTTTTCAGTTGTAGGTTTAATAGCGGGGATTTTATATTCAGTTGCTGTATTTAAACCTATATATAAATCAACAGCAAAATTATTGATTAAAGATACTAAACAACAGGCTTTTATAACTGATCTTGGCATGTCAAGTAATCTGACTCCTTTAACAAGAGACGGAAATCCCTCTCTTACACAAATACAAATCCTAAAATCAGGAGCATTCGCAGATAATGTATGGAAAGAAATTAGCGCTCAATATAAATTTAAAGATGATTCAAGAGTTGGCGCTCAGTTAATGCAAAAAGCTATAACCGTTCAGAATCCGGTTGGAACAGATATAATTGAAATAACTGCAAGCTGGTCAAATCCTGATATTGCCAGGGATATTGCCAATAAATTCGCAACAGCATATATTTCTTCCAATATAGATACTGAAAAAAAAGGCATTCTTCAAAGTCAAAAGGCTATTAATAAACAGCTTGAAAATGCTCAAAAAAATCTTTCACAGATAAGAGAAAATATTAAACGTTTCAGACAGGCTAATTCAACTGTAAATCTGGATGTAGAAGCTGAAAATATTGTAGGACAAATAAGTAATCTGGAAAACAGATATCATGAAATTAATGCTTCTGCCAGAGCTGAAGCAAACAGAGTTAATTCAATGGCAGACAGTCTTGGAATCGACTGGCATAAAGCAATCAATTCCGTAGCTTTGGGACATAATCCCAATTTTACTGAATTACAAACCAGATTAGGCGAGACACAGGAACAGATTGCCGGACTTTCTACAAAATATACTGCGGCTCATCCTTCTATAGTTGCTTTAAACGCAAAAATTGATCAGATCAAATCAGAACTTGGCGATCAAATAAAACAAACTGTCGGAGAATCTTTTAATAATGAAGAAGAAAATCTTGTTATTTCTGATCCTGTCAGAACAGGTATGATGGAAGAATTAGCAAGAAGTGAAGCAACCTACAGAGGTCTACTTGCCCAAAGCAATATTTTAAGGTCAGCTGTAAGTTCTCTTCAATCAAGAAAATCATCCATTCCAAATAAACAGCTTGTTTTGTCCAATTTTATGCAGGAAGAAGCTAATTGGACAGGTATAGTCAATACTTTAAAATCTAAACAAATTGAAGCTAATATTAGAGAATCAGAAATAGTAAGCAATATTGGAATGATAAATAATCCAAGAACACCTTTGTATCCGGTATTTCCGTCAAGATCAAGCATTGTTGTTTTATTTGCTCTTTTAGGCGCTCTTTTAGGAATTACAAATGTAATGACATTATACTTTACAAAAGATACTTATGATGAAATAGATGAAATAGAGCAGGATTTAAACGCTCCAATACTTGGAACAATACCATGGCTTGATAAAGAAACATATAAAGAAACTGATTCTATTTTAACTGTTGATGATTCATCTTCATTTTATTCTCTGGCTTATCAAAAGCTTGTATCCGGCTTAAAAATCAAAGGTTATAATTCCAGATCAAAATCTTTTGCTTTTACCTCAGCAGAATGCTCCAAAGCCAGATCTTCGGTTCTTATGAATATTGCCTATGGATTAAATAATGCAGGACAGTCTGTTATAGTTGTTGATGCCGATTTTAGAACTCCTTCCGTGCATGATGAGTTTAAATTGATTGCTAATAACAAATTTAATCTTAGTGGATTACTAACGAATATTACAAAAGAAACATCAGAAAGCAGTGAATTTAACTGGCGGCAATTAACATATTATATTCAGAAATTACCTGAAGTCAGAAATTTGCATATTTTAGCAAATAATGGGAATGTATCAAATCCTTGCGAATTTTTACATTTACCGGCATTCAATATTTTAATTCAAAAACTTAAAGAACAGTATGACTGGGTATTATTAGATGCTCCACCAGCAATAGCTGTGCCTGATGCAACTATAATCGGTTCGTATGTTGACGGAGTTGTTTTAATGACAGGGCTTAATCCGAATAAATCAACTCTTAAAAAGATACATAAACAATTCAGCATGTATAATATCCCGATATTTGGTGTTGTAACACGTGAATTACAAACCAGCGAGGCTGTATCATCAAATGAATATATAAAACAGATGATTTCACGTATGATACCGGAAGCAGCTAAGTAAGCGTTTTGTGTCATTCTCAGCGAGTGAAGTAAGCGTGAGAATCTGCCACAACAATCGTTTATAGATCCTTACGGCTGCTATGCAGCCTCAGGATGACAAATAGGTTATTCTCAAGGTTAAGGAAGAAAATTCATGCAAAGTATATCTAATCTTAATAAAATAGAAAAAATAAATTACTGTTATCTTTTTATAATAGGTTTATTAGCTATTTCAATTTCTACAGTTGCTCTACTGGGAATAAAAGGACTGATTTTAGCTATATTAGCTGTATCAGTCCTTATTATTACCCCTTTTCTGTATAATAAACCTAAAATTTTCCTGTTTTTCTCTTTATTTGTATATCCGCTTACGCGTTTTTTCCAAATGGAGGATAAATTTGTCATTACGGGCGTTCTTTATACTTTATCCGTGCCATGCGCTTTCTGGCTCATAAATAAATATTTCAGACAGGTTTCGACAAAGTCTTTTTATTTATGGGCAATAGCAATGTATATAGCAGTTGTTTTATTAAATTTTTTCAGACCGGATATTATTGATCTGGTAAAAGAATTTGGCAGAAGCTTTTTTGCTATTTTTACAGTGCTGTCTGTCTATGATTATGTAAAAAGCAAACCTGAAAATCTCCAAAAATTAAGTAAATATCTTAGTTATATATTAAATATTATAGCTTTGATTGCTATTACTCAGTATTTTACGGGTATTGGCGGCATGATGAATCAGGGATTTTATAGAGTTAGAGGCACTTTCTTTAATTTTAATGATTATGGATTTGTATTATCGTTATTTATTTGTTTTGCTCTGTATATTTTATTAAATTCACAGAATTTTAAGCAAAGATTTTACTGGGCAGCAACAATAGGACTTAATATAGCAGCTCTTATAGGGACTTTTAGCAAAACAGCCATAATAAACACTGCTTTAATCTTTTTTGTAATGAGTATATTTTTGCCCTGGAAAAGAAGATTGCAGCTATTTGGCAGTTTTTTGACTATTGGAACTGTTTTATTTATATTTTTGAGTAAAACAGGAGCTTTAAATACTTTATTTATGAGATTCGGAAACACTTCTTCGCTTCAATGGCGTTTTGAAATGTGGAGAATCCTTTATGATTCAATTTTACAGGGAAATATTTGGATTGGACAAGGCGCTAATGCTTCCAGAAATTTTCTTCAATTTGTTGTAAATGCAGGAGAATCCTTTGCTCCTCATAATGTTTATCTTGAAACAACTTATAATTTTGGTTTACTTGGGTTAATCCCGTTTATTCTTATTTTTATTCTTATTTTGTTTCAGGGAATCTCTATATTTTTTAGTCAGGAAACCATAAATAATCAATCCAAAATGATTGGCATCTCTATAATAACAATTACTTTAATAACTATGGTTCAAAATTTTGTAAGCAACGCTTTTTATGATAGATCAGGAAATATATTCTTTTGGGTGATTTTAACCCTTTTAATATGTTGGAATGACTATCATAAGTCTAAGAATGCGCATGTCATCGCGAGGAGCGAAACGTAGTGAAGCGACGTGGCGATCCAAACAAGAAATTGAAATCTCTTGGATTGCTTCGCTTCGCTCGCAATGACATACTGTGAAAAGAAAGATTCAAAAAAATTATGGACATACTAGCCGTAGAAAAAGTAGGAGATAAAACCAGACAAAGCATTAAATGGTCATTTGCTCTCCAGATTCTTCAAAAAATTGCTTTTTTTGCCAGTAGCATAGTACTTGCAAGGTTGCTAACTCCAAAAGACTTTGGGTTGGCAACCATGGCAATCACACTTGATACTGTCATCTGGTTAGTATCCTCTTTAGGGGTTAATTCAGCGGTAATACACTTTCAGGATAATATTGAAGAAAGATTAAACGCTGCTTTTTGGTTATTTTTAATTTCTTCAGGATTTTTTGTTATTCTGCAAATATTTTTAGCTCCGGTTATTGCAAATTTTTATAAAGCTCCTTTACTTGCTGATATTGTACGGATAAGTGCTGTTGCAATGTTTATAACTTGTTTAGGTTCTATGCATAAAACAATTTTAATAAAAAAAATCGAGTTCAAAAAAATATCAATCCTTGAAACCTCATTAGGTATTATTAAAAGCTTGTTATATGTAATTTTTGCTCTTGTGGGATTTGGAGTCTGGAGTTTTATTTATCCTAAAATTATTGTGGCGGTTATTAACTCTGTAAGTTTATGGAAAATGTCGGATTGGCAGCCAAAATTCAAATTTAATTTTAAATATTGGATAGAAATGTTTAACTATGGAAAAAGCGTTTTATTAAGCAATATTATTGATTATTTTATTAATAATTCAAGCTATATTCTCATAGGCAGTATGGTAGGCTCCAGTTTGCTCGGAATTTATACATTTGCCTATGATAAAAGCATGATGGTAGTAAATAACATAGCTTATCCGGCAATGATGATTTCTTTTCCGGCATTTTCAAGGCTTCAGGATTATAAAGACAAATTAAAAAATGCGTTTTTTAAAACAATAAGATTAATATCGTTTTTAACTTTTCCTTGCGCATTTGGGCAGATAATACTTGGTCGTGAGTATATTCATGTAATTTTCGGGGATAAATGGAATGATTCTATTATAATTTTTCAAATGATTCTTGTTTATTCAATGTTGAGATCCGTCTGTCAGTGCGGAAATCCTATACTTCAGGGAATAGGAAAACCAAATATAGTCCTTAAATGGAATTTAATTTTTGCTCCGATCTTTATTTTCTTTTTGTATATAGGGTTTTTAACGGGAGGAATATATGGAATCGGAGCCGCAACTACTCTGGTTGGCATAGCCGGTTCTTTAATTTATTTGACAATAGTGATAAAAGCGCTTAACTGGCATTTTAAAGATGTTTATGACGCTCTTAGTCCTTCTTTGCTTAGTTCAATTATTATGGGAATAATCATTTTTTTAATGAAAATTTTTTTAAAATCCCTAAATACACCAAATGCCATTATCCTGATTACTCTTGTACCAACAGGCATATTAATTTATGCTCTATCCATTCGAATATTTTTTGAGGAAAGTTATGAAATTGTATTTGATAATTTAATGAAGTTTTTAGGTAAAAATAAAGGGGTTAAAAATGTCTTTTCAAAAACCTGAAATATCAGTGATAATTCCTGTTTATAACGGAGAAAATTATATAAAAGAAACGATTATATCTGTTTTGAATCAGACATATACTGATTATGAACTAATTATAGTTGATGATGGTTCAACAGATTCCACTAAAAAAATTATTCAAAGTTTTAGTGATCCAAGAATTATATATTATTATCAAAAAAATTCCGGACCGAACACCACGAGAAATACCGGAATAAACTTGGCTAAAGGAGAATTTATAGCCTTTTTGGATGCTGATGATATTTGGCTTCCTCATAAACTTGCTATTCAGCTCAGGGAAATAAAGGAAAATCCGGAAATCGGGCTTGTATATGGTTGGGTTTACTATATAGACAGTAATTCCAACTTGATCGGCAGGAAAAAATATAATATTAAAGATGATTTTTATATTAATCTTTTGCTTGGAAATTTTGTTGATAATGGCAGCACTCCTTTAATAAGAAAAAAATGTTTTGATAAAGTAGGAGGATTTGATGATTTGAAGCCTGCCGGAGATTGGGACATGTGGATTAGAATAGCTAAAGAATTTAAATTTAGCTATGTTAAAGATTATATTGCTTTATATAGAATCCATTCAACAGGAATATCAAAAGATTATAAGCAAATGGAAACAAAATTATTTTATATTCTTGATAGAGAATTTTGTTCAAACAATCCTAAATTAGAAAAAATTAAAAATAAGGCTTATTCTTACAGATATCATTATTTATCGGGTGTTTGCAGAAATCTTATGTGTTATAAAGATGCGGCTGCTTATATGCTAAAGGCAGTAAAGACATATCCGCCTATACTTTTGGAAAAATCCCGTATTTTAGAAATAATCAAGCTGTTTTTAATAATGCTTATTCCAAAGTCTATATTTAAACATATCAGAGATACATTTAAAAATTTTTTATTATTCCAATCCAATAAATCCTTGTTTATAAAATTAACATGAAATAAAAAATGAATTACCCTGATGCAGAGCATACGGGGTATCTACAAAATGTCATTGCGAGCGTAGCGAAGCAATCCAACAAGTTGATCGCCACGGGCTTTAGCCCTAGCGATGACAATGCGACCCAGATGGTCGGGGTATTAGCTCTTTTGATTAATGAAAAATGAAAAATGAAAAAACCTAAAATCGCTTTTATTCATCCAGCTATAGGAGAATCTTTCGGAGGCTCCCAGATATTTGTGCTTGAGCTTGCGCAAAGGCTTAAAGACAGATGCGATATAACCATACTTTCCGCTAAAAAAGAAAATGATTTATGCAAACCGGTATTTTCCTTTTCAAGAGGAAAACTAGCTAAAAATAATCAAATTTTATATAGTTTGATAAAAAAAATATCAAGCAGGTTTATTTCGACGCCTGATATAGTTTCTGAGCATTTATCTTCTTTTTTCCCTGTATTATTGAACTTATTACAAAATAATTATGATGTTATATTCCCGAATAATGATTGGGGAGGTCTTTTAGTTGCCTCAGCAGCAAGAAAGATCAAGGGAACTCCAATATTATTTACCGAACATTGCGGTTTTATGGAAAAAGGAAAAATTGCTGAAAGAAATCTAAAATTTAAGCCTGATAAGTATATTGTTTTATCAGAAGAACTTAAATTCTGGGTAAAAAAATATTACCCTGATTCCTGTGTTGAATATATTCCAAATGGCGTTGATTTAGACAGATTTAATCCTAATGTTCATCCAAAATTTATTGATCTTCCACGACCGATTTTTATGGCAGCAGCAAGATATCAAGATAATAAAAGACTTGATTTAACAATTGAGGCAGTAGCAAAACTTAATGAAGGAAGTTTATTAATCTTAAGTTCAGGAAAAAACATCGAAAATCTAAACCAAAAAGGAAAAACCCTACTTGGAGAAGACAGATTTAAACTAATTTCAGCTCCATATTATGAAATGCCTCATTATTACAGAGCTTGTGATGTATTTACACTTCCGTCTGTTTACGAGCCTTTTGGTCTTGTGTATCTTGAGGCTATGGCATGTAATAAACCTATTGTTGCTCCAAATGATGATTCAAGAGCTGCCATAATAAACAAAGCAGGTATATTATGCGATGTCAGAGATATAGATACTTATGCAAGCACACTAAAACTAACTGCTCAATCAACCTTTAATAATATACCTTATAACCAAGCCCAAAAATACGATTGGGAAATTACTGCTGATAAATATTACAGAGTAATTAAATCGCTTATTTTAGGCTAATATAAAAAAGATTTATTTATTGCCGCCGCCGCTATTACTACTGCTACCGCTGCTGCTGCTTCTTTTATTTCCATATTTAAAGCTGGTTGACCTTTTTTTATATTTATTGGCATTTGCTTTGTTTCGTTCAGCTTTCTCTTTTTTCTGGTTATTTTTAGCCAAAATCTATATATCCTTAATAATTGTTTTTGTAACAGTTTGAACAATATACAGGTCTATCGCTTTTTGGCTCAAATGGAACAGTAGTCTCGCATCCACAACCGTCGCAAATTACTTTAAATCTGGGTTTATTATTATAACCGCCGCCTCCTCCGCCGCTTCTGCTGCCGCCGCCGCTTCTGCCGCCGCCTCTTGAATCTCCCATTTTTCTATTTGCTCTGCATACAGGGCATCTTTTAGGAGTGGAATATCTTTTTTGGTGATAATATTCCTGGTCTTCCGCACTAAAAACAAAGGTTTGTCCGCAATCTGCGCATTGTAGTTGTTGATCTTCAAAATTCTGGTTAAACATTCTTAATTTCTCTTTTCCTAAATAAAATAGTTATAGTAACAATTGATTAATTATGAAATAAATAAAATATAAAGTCCACTGTTTTTAGTTAAAAAATTATATAAATTATTCAGTAACATGAGATAAAGTAATAGTTTTCAGGATTTTCACAATATTATTTGTTGCATCAGGTTTAGCCAGTTTTTTGTTGGAATCCTGCATGTCTGCCAGTTTTTCAGGATTTTTAAATAAATTTACAATTAATTTAATTAAACTTTCAGAATTACATTTTGAATCTTCAATATAAATAGATGCGCCTGCTTTTTCCATAGCTTTTGCGTTAAATTTTTGATGATCCGCGGCAGCATAAGGATATGGCACCAGAATTGAAGGAAGACCGCTTAAATTAAGCTCAGATATACTTAATGAGCCTGATCTTGAAACAGCTAAATCCGAAGCGCTCAGAATAACAGCCATTTCATCAAAATAAGGTCTGACAACATAAGCGGGACAATCTAAAAAATCAGCCCATTCTTTTGAAATTTCAGCTTTATATTCTTCAAAATTTTTTTTGCCGGTTTGATGGATAATCTGAAAATTATATTCTTTTATTAATCTAGGAGCAGCTTTTAGCATTGCATTATTTAATGTTTTTGCGCCCTGTGATCCGCCTATTACAACTATTGTTTTTTTAGACACATCCAGATTTAAGGAAGCTAAAGCATCATTTAAGGCAAAATTTGAAATTTTATTAAAATTTTGTCTTATTGGATTGCCGTTAACTACTATATTTTTAGATTTTAAGTGATTTTTGGATTCTTCAAATGCCACAGAAACGACTTTTGCCCAGGGCGCCATAAATTTGCTTACTATTCCGGGGTGAGCATCAGGATCGTGAATAACAAAAGGAATTTTCAGTATAATTGCGGATATAAGCACAGGACCGCTCACATAACCTCCTGTGCCAAATATTATATCAGGTTTTATTTTAATTAAATAGGTTATAGACTGCTTTACTGCCTTATTTAGCGCAATAAGCCATTTAATTATTTCCAGTATTTTAAATTTTCTTGGCATACCGGAGATTGAAACAGGCAAAAATTCTATTTCTTCTTTAGCCGCTATATCTTTTTCCATATTGTCGGGACAGCCTATGTAATAAATTTTTTTAATCTGGCTGTCTGTTTTTAATTTTTGAATAATTGCAACAGCAGGATAAATATGTCCCCCAGTTCCGCCCCCTGTTACTGCCAGAGTGATTTTTTCTGATTTAGGCTTCATTTGTTGCTTCCTGAGGCTGGATTTTTCTGATTCTTTTTCTTGAAATATTTAATAAAATTCCGAGCATTGTCATTGTTATAACGACAGATGAACCCCCATAACTGATTAAAGGCAGTGTTACGCCGGTAACAGGCAAAACCCCCACAGCCACACCTATATTTACAAAAGCCTGAAAACTGATTATAAAAGTTATTCCAAAAGCCACAAGTCTGCCAAAAGAATCACTGCATCTGTTTGCAATTAAAAAACCTCTATAAATAAAAACAACAAATAAACCTATTAAAATCAAGCATCCTATCAAACCAAGCTCCTCGGCAATTATGGAAAAAATAAAATCCGTATGTCTAAAGGGTAACCAAAACAGTTTTTGTTTTGAATTACCGAATCCGACTCCCCAAATGCCTCCGGATCCGATAGCATACCATGACTGAATCAGATTATATCCTGTACCCTGCGGATCAGCCCATGGGTCAAGCCAGCCGGTTATTCTATTTAGCTGGTAGGATGTGGATAATATATGAGTATATAAAAATAAACCTGCGCTTGCTGCCAATCCTCCAAATAACCAAAAGGACACTCCTCCTGCAAGCATTATAACCGCTGTGATTAAAGTAATCATCGCAGCTATACTTAAATTGGGCTGAAACAGAATAAGTAATATCATTAAACCGATTAAAAAGAAATGCGAAAACATTTTATGGTTTATGAGGCTCTTTGAATTAACCAATGCGGATGAAATTAACAGAATAGAAGCTATTTTTGCTAATTCTGAAGGTTGTATCGGAAGTCCGACAAGCCAGCGTGAAGCGCCATAACTTTCTTTGCCTAATCCTGGAACATAAGTAGCTCCAATTAAAGCTATTGTTATTAATGAAAATGGTATAGCCAGGTCTTTCCAGTTTTTATAATCAAAATTTGCTGTTATTATCATAAATACCAAGCCTATTATGACAAAAGCAATATGTTTAATTGCGTAATAAGCCGGATTATTATAAAGATCTATCCCTTCAGGAGCGCCTGCGCTTAGAATAGCCATAGTTCCGAATATAATTAATATAATAATTATAATAATCAGTGGCTTGTCAGGAGAACTTAAAATCACGTCCTGCTGGCTCTTCAGCTTGCGTCTTGCCTGATTAAGCCTGATTAAACGTTTCTCTCTTTTTATTGACATAATCTTTAAAGATTCTTCCTCTTTCCTCAAAGTTTTTAAACATATCAAAACTGGCGCAGGCAGGAGCAAGCAGAACAGGTCCCAATTTTAAATTACTGGCTATATCAACGGCTTCTTCCAATGAATCTGCATTATAAATATTTTTATATTTGGAAGCTGTCAGTGCTTTTTTGAATCTTTCGGCAGCTTCGCCTATTAATACAACAGCTTCGGCATGTTTTTTTATAGTTTGCGCCAATTCATCCAAATTCGTTCCTTTATCCCGCCCTCCGGCTATTAAAACAACTTTTTTATCCTCAAAAGCCTTTAATGCGCAAATTGTTGAATCGCAGTTTGTAGCTTTTGAATCATTATAATAAGCGATTCCATCTATGGTATTGACATATTCAAGCCTGTGCTCAGGCGGTTTAAATCCGACAATAGTTGATTTTATTGTTTTTGGACTAATTCCAACAGTTAAAGCCACGGCAATGGCAGCCATTACATTTTTAAAATTATGTTTTCCAAGTAGGGGGATGTCCTTTAATTCAATAATTTCTCTGATTTTGGTCTTGTTTTTCCAGACTATTCCGGTATCCTGAATATAAACTGATTGTCCTGACGTTTCTCTGCCAAAAAATATTATTTTTGACAGGGTTTTATGTTTTAATTCAAGAACTTTTGCATCGCATGCATTTAACACAATCCAGACAGGGGACCTAAAATTAGTAAATAATGATGCTTTAGCTTCAAAATAAGCTTCTTCGCTCCCATGCCAGTCAATATGATCCGGAGTATAATTTAAAAACACAGCAATTTGCGGTTTAAAAGTAGGACTCGTAGTTATTTGAAAAGAACTTAATTCTGCAACAAAGTAATCTATATTATTTTCAAGAATACTAACCGGAGGCAAACCGATATTTCCGCAGGCAGGAGCATTATATCCGGCATTCATAAGCATTTCAGAAACAAGCTTTGTGGTTGTGGTTTTGCCATTTGTTCCTGTGATTGCTATAAAAGGCTTGTCTGATTCAATATAGGCAAGTTCTATTTCGCTGATTATTCGAATTTTATTTTCTTTGGCAAGTTTAATCACGTCAGAATGAGGAGGAATACCCGGACTTGTAATTATAAGATTAGATTTAAGTATTGTTTCCTGTTTATGTCCGCCCATTTCCACTTTAATTTCAAGACTGTTGAGTTCTCTTATTTTTTCGTGATCTTCAGAAGTTTCAGCTCTTTTTTCGCTGATTATGCAATTCGCCCCTCTTTGGGCAAGATACTTTGCAGCGGCAATTCCGCTTAAAGAAAGACCCAATATAGTTATATTGTCATTATTCCAATTTTTTCTCATATTTTAACCATTCTTAATTTAATAATATAAATAATATTTTAAAATACAGCTGATTATTGCCAAAAATGCTCCTACACCCCAGAATGTATAAACAATTTTGGATTCAGTCCAGCCTAATAATTCAAAATGATGATGAATAGGACTCATTTTAAATATTCTTTTTCCTGTTGTTTTAAAGCTTATTACCTGTAAAATTACGGATAATGTTTCTATAACAAAAACGCCTCCGATTATCAGCAGCCAAAGCTCGAATTTTCCTAGAATTGCAAGTGTTCCTAAAGCTCCTCCCAAAGCTAAACTACCGGTATCTCCCATAAAAACTTTTGCCGGAAATTTGTTATAGTAAAGAAATCCGACACAGCTTCCGGCTATTGCAGCAGAAATTATGGCTAAATCAGTTCTTCCAATAATCATACATACAACAGTAACAGCTAACATAGCAAATGTCGAAGTTCCGGCAGCCAAGCCATCAAGCCCATCCGTTAAATTTATTGCATTAGACGCTCCAATAACAATAAAAATCGCTAAAAACGGATATAAAAAACCAAGATTAATACTAAAAACATCAAAAACAGAAATCATTCTTTCCCCATTAAAAGTTAGATATAAAGCCGGTATTAAAGCCACAAGGATTTGAAACAGGAGCTTATTTTTTGCGCTTATGCCTTTGTTTTGTTTTTGATTAATTTTAAGAATATCATCTCTAAAGCCTATTAACGCCAGTAAACTAAAGACTGCCAGTACAATAAAAGCGTCAATATCTATTTTTTCATCCATAATTAAAGCTAATATAGCTCCTATTAAAGCTGATATTACTATAACAACTCCTCCCATTGTCGGAGTGCCAGCTTTTTTGGTATGTGATGCCGGAGCTTCCTCTCTTATAAACTGTCCATAAAAATTTTTTTTCAAAAAATCAAGATATGGAACACCTATAATCATGGTCAATAACATTGAGATTAAGGCTGAAACATAAACTAGCACGGTTTATTCCTTTGCAATTGTTCGACAATATTTTCAAAACGCATACATCTTGAAGCCTTTAGCAAAACTGCTGAATTTGCCTGCTTATTAAAGTTATTAATAAAATATTCTACAACTTCATTATTTTGGGTAAAAGACTTAATTTTAATTTTATTATTTTTTATTGTTTCTGTTATTAATTTGGCTTTTTCACCTACTGTAATCAACTCAAAAATAGGTTTATCATTTAAAAATTTCCCAATTTCCCTATGATAAAAATCCGTATATTCTCCTAATTCTGCCATATCGCCAAGCACAAGAATGATCTTAGACTCAGGATATGAACTTATCATAGCGTTTACAGAAGCTTTAACAGAATCAGGATTAGCATTATAGCTGTCATTTATGAGCTTTATATTATTAAAGAGTTCAATAATCTGCCATCTGTTATCTATGGGTCTGTATTGAATCAATCCTTTATTTATTGTTTCAGGGGAAATATTATATAATAATCCGATTTCGATTGCTGCCAAAGAATTAGTTATATTATATTCGCCTGAAACACTTAGTTTATAGCTATTATTTTTATAAATAAACTCTGAATCTTTTGAGTTATTTAAACTATAATATATAATTTTTCTGTTCCAATCAAGATATTTCTTTATTAAAGGATCATTATACGCTATTATAACACCATTTTTATTTAGATATTTGGATATTTCACACTTTGCTCTGGCTATATTTTCGATACTGCCGAGTTTCCCTATATGAGCAGGTCCAATATTAGTTATAACAGCTATATCAGGCTCAGCATACTTAGATAAAATTTCAATTTCTCCGAGTGCTCTCATGCCCATTTCTACTACCAGAAATTCTGTATCATCCGGCATTCCAAGCAAAGTTTGGCATAAACCCACTTCATTATTATGATTCAGGTTAGATTTATGTGTTTTATACTGTTGCGACAGTACTGAAAAAATCATTTCCTTTGTGGTTGTCTTGCCTGAACTGCCTGTTACGGCTATTACAATTGGATTTATTTTATTTCTTTTGAAATTAGCCAGTTTTAAATATGCTTCTAAAGTATTTTCAACTTCTATGACAAATTTTGCTCTGTCAGGATGAAAATTAGCTTTATCTTTATGGTTTTTATCCGTAAAATATCCAAAACAGCCTTTGTTTAAAGCTGTTTCAATAAAATCATGCCCGTTAAAATTAGCTCCAACAAGAGGCAAAAATATTTCATCAGGAGAAATTGTTCTTGTATCAGTTGAAATAAAAAATTTTTTTTCGCTATCTCCCAGTAATTTGCCTTCAGTAATTTTTAAAATATCTTTAACTTGAAATTTCATAATCATGTATTACCTGTAATAGAGCTTTATCAGGATTTAGGTTCACATAAATAGCATTATAAACCCCGTCAATCCGTTTTATTTCCTCTAAAAGTTCAGTTCCTACAGAATCATCAGTATTTATAATCATTGTTGATTCGCCCCCTGCTGTTTCATCCTTTCTTGCAACCTGCATCATACTAATATTAATATTATTACTGCCTAAAATAGCTGCAACTTTGGCGATCATGCCGGGTTTATCCTGGTGAGGAGTAATTAAAATATGCTCTGCCGGAGCAATACTGGTATTATAATCGTCTATTTTTACAATTCTTTGAGTTTTCTCAGCAATCATGGCGCCGCTGACTTTGTGAACTTCAGAATCAGTAATAAGTTTAACAGAAATTAATCCAACATAATTGCCTGATTTTTCCGATTTTGAATCAATTATTTCAATGCCGCGAGATTTTGCGATTATAGGAGCATTTACATAATTCACTCCTTCCAGATTACGGGAAAGAATACCCTTTAAAACGGCTATTCTTAAAGGAGAAGGGTCTAATTGAGCAAGAATTCCGTTCGTGGTGATTTTAACTCTTTTTATTGCCCCGTTGCTTATTTGACTAACGAGCAAACCTAAATTTTCAGCTAAATTCATATATTCTTTGACAGGCTCAAGCAATTCAGCTTTGAGCGCAGGAATATTGACAGCGCTTCTTGCTGATTTTCCTGCCAGCACATCGCGAATTTGCTCAGCAACGTCAATAGCAACGTTAATTTGAGCTTCTTCTGTACTTGCTCCAAGATGAGGAGTTAAAATAAGCGAACCTTTGCAGCTTAAAAGAGGATTATCCTGCTGTATCGGCTCTTTTTCAAAAACATCAACAGCTGCGGCAGCAACCTGACCGAATTCAAGAGCTTCTTTCAAAGCCTGTTCGTCTATAATGCCGCCTCTTGCGCAGTTAATAATTCTGACTCCTGTTTTCATCCTGTTTAAAGTATTTTTATTAATTAAATATGCTGTTTCTCTTGTTTTTGGTACATGTATGGTTATAAAATCACATACAGACCAGATATTATCCAGACTTCCGATATATGTTACACCCAATTCTTCTATTTTTTCACGAGTAACATAAGGATCATAAACCAAAACCTTCATTCCGAGCGCAAGTGCTGTTTTTGCAACTCTTGCTCCAATTTTGCCAAGCCCTATAATACCCAGCGTTTTATTAAAAACTTCACAGCCTGTGAATTTTGATCTTTCCCATCTGCCGCTTTTAAGTGAAAGATCAGCTTCAGGAATATGTCTTGTCATTGCAAGCATCATTGCCACAGTATGTTCTGCTGCGGCAGTAGTATTGCCTTCCGGAGAATTAACAACAATAATTCCTCTTTGAGTAGCTTCTTCAACATCAATATTATCTACTCCAACTCCTGCTCTGCCGATTATTTTCATTTTTTTTGCAGCAGCAATAATTTTGGCAGTTACTTTTGTCTGACTTCTTACCATCAAAGCATCATAGTTTTTAATAATTTCAACAAGCTGATCTTCCTGAAGTGTTTCTTTATAGTCAACTTCAGCCACTTCAGCCAAAATTTTTCCGGCTATTTCATTGATTTTATCTGTAACCAGAACTTTAGGTTTCATGTTTTTATCTCCTTACATTTCCATCATTGTTGTGATTAAAGCAGCTGTTCCTTCGCCTTTTTTAATCTTATAGCCAAGTTTATAAAGCGTCATTTCGAGAGCGCCTACAGTTGCTATCATATCTCTTTCGTTAATAAAACCAAGATGCCCGATTCTAAAGATTTTTCCTTTAACTTTATCCTGTCCGTCCGCTACTATTATATCAAAATCATCTTTTAAAGTTTTTCTGACATCTGCCACGCTTATTCCATCCGGAGGCAAAACTGCAGTAATTACATTGCTCCCTATATTGTCATCTTCAACGAATAAATTTAAACCCATAGCTCTTATAGCTGATCTTAAACCGTTTGCAAGTCTGGCATGCCTGAGATAAATATTATCTAAACCTTCTTCCTTCATCATTTTTAAAGTTTCTCTAAGAGCTATAATTAATGAAACAGCAGGGGTATAAGGGGTTGTGTCCTTTTCAATAGATTTTTTATAAGCTCCAAAATCAAAATAAAAACCCGGATTTTTGCATTTTTCATAAACTCCCCATGCTTTCTTGCTGCAAGCTAAAAAAGCAAGTCCTGGAGGAATCATGAAGCTCTTTTGACTGCCTGAAACTGCTACATCAACGCCCCATTCATCCATTTTAAACGGAATAGCTCCGATACTTGTAATTCCGTCCACTATTGAAATAGCTCCATGCGTTTGAATTATATCATTCAAAGCCTGTATATCATTGGTAACGCCTGTAGAAGTTTCATTATGAGTTAAAGTTACAAATTTAATTTCTTTATTAATATCAGCATCAAGTCTTTTTTTAAGAGTCAGAGGATCAATGGCTTTTCCCCATTCAACCTCTAATTTTTCTACTACAGCTCCTTTTGAAGCTGCAATTTTTGCCCATCTTGCGCCAAAATTGCCAATAATCAGGGAAAGAACTTTGTCTCCGGGATTGACCAGATTATAAATAGCAGCTTCCATAGCTCCTGTACCGCTTGAACTATATATAAAAACATCTTCTTTAGTCTGAAAAATCCATTTTAAATTTTCATGTGTTTCTTTAAGAATATTTGAAAAATCTTGACTTCTATGTCCTATTGGCTGTTTTGCCATGACTAAAAGCGCGCTTTCAGGCACTGGTGTTGGTCCTGGAATCATCAAAAATTGCTTATCTTTCATCATTAAATTCTCCTAACCTGTCAGAATAATATTCAAACTCATAATTAGCGATTTTAACTAAATCTCCGTCTTTTATACCCGAATCTTTCAATGCTTTTGAAACTCCCATAGATGTTAAAATATTATGCAGCCTAAAAACTGCTTCAGTATTTTTTAAATCCGTAACGGAAACCAGTCTTTCAATCCTTCCTCCTGATATAGTAAAAGCTTTTTTATCTTTATAAATAATAAAATCACTATCATCATGGTCATAAGCCACATGATCCTCTTCCACTTCAATTTCAAATTTAGGGAGCGGAATTTCCTGCATTTTTTTAATTAAATAATTAACAAGCTCCTGCACGCCTTGTCTGGTTACTGCAGAAATTGCAAAAACCTCATTATTTTCTTTTTCAAAAGTTTCTTTAATAAAATTAATTTTACTGCTTTCTGCTGCGTCAATCTTGTTTAAAACTATGATTTGGGGAATATCTGCCAGTCTTCCGCCATAATTTTTAAGTTCCTGATTAATAATTTCATGGTTTTTTACAGGATCCTGCTCTGTTGTATCCAATAAATGCAGTAAAAGTCTGGTTCTTTCAATATGTCTTAAAAATTCAAGTCCCAATCCTGCTCCATGACTCGCTCCTTCAATTAATCCCGGTATATCGGCAACTACTATACCGTCTCCATCAGGTTTTTTTATAACTCCAAGATTTGGAGACAAAGTAGTAAAAGGATAATCGGCAATTTTTGGAGCAGCTGCGCTAATAACGCTTATTAAAGTCGATTTACCAGCATTTGGAAGTCCTAAAAGTCCGATATCTGCTATTAATTTAAGTTCCAACTCAAGGTCTCTTTCTATTCCAGGCTCTCCAGGCTCACAAAACTGCGGAGTTCTTCGAGTTGACGTGGCAAAATTAGAATTTCCCCTTCCGCCTCTTCCGCCTGATGCTACAAGAACTTTTTGTCCGTCAAGCACAAGATCGCCAATTATTTTTTTGCTGTTTAAATCTCTTATTATAGTTCCGCAGGGTACTTTTATAAAAATATCACTGCCATTTTTCCCGTGCTGATTCTTATTTCTTCCATTTTCTCCATTTTCTGCCATAAATTTAGATTTATATTTAAAATCAAGCAAAGTAGATAAGTTTTCACCTGCAATGATATACACATCTCCGCCTTTTCCACCGTCTCCTCCTGCGGGTCCGCCTTTAGGCACAAATTTTTCTTTTCTCCAGGCAACTATCCCATTTCCGCCTGAACCTGATATTAATTTTATTTTTACTTTATCAATAAACATAATAAAATAATATTACAAAAATTAATTTATTAGTGGTGAATTACTAAATATTTTTTTGTGTCATCGCGAGGAGCGAAACGTAGTGAAGCGACATGGCGATCCATAATAGCATTTTTTTAGATTGCTTCGCGCCTCTTAGCGAAGCAGGCGATGCTGTCCGCTATCGCATTTCGAGGCTCGCAATGACAGACTTAGTAGATCAATTTATTAGTGATATAGGAGAAAAACATAATGATTGAAGTAAATTCATACAAATTAGCCTGTACTATTGCAAAAATATTAGACAGCAAGTTGGCTAAAGATATTATTATCCTTGATATTAGTAATGTTTCCGTTCTTGCTGATTATTTTGTGCTATGCAGCGCCGAAACAACTACTCAGGTAAAAGCGTTAACAAGCTATTTAAGGGTAAAAATTAAAGATTTGATTGAAAGATATCCGGCAGGTGAAGAAAATGACCTAAGAAACAGATGGAATTTATTGGATTACGGTGATGTTGTAGTGCATGTTTTGCATAAAGAAGAAAGACAATTTTATGCAATAGAAAAATTCTGGAATCAGGCTTGTACAATTAACATGGAAGAATGGATAAAAGAAAGCGAAAATTTTAATATAAATTAAATAATTAACAAAAATTTTAAAAAATTTATACTATTAAGTTAAAGTAAAAATCATATTCTTTAACGACGGTCTTTGATAAACTTCGAGGATTATCAGTATTTTGGTGGATTTATATTTTTTTTACTTCTTGTAATATTTTCGATCAACAAAAAAGCAAAAATGTTTCTTAGAACATTGGAGGATTATAATGGAAATTAGCCTTTTTGTCAGAGAGTTAATAGTTCTTGGACTTATTGGTCTTTTTGTTGGTTATGTTTTTTATAATTTTGTTATTTTAAAAGATTTTTAGGTTTCATTGTGGAAACAAAATACAAAGAATCCTGTAAAATTGAAATCGAATTTTTGACCATAAACGCAGAGAATTTTCCAAAGGAGGATTCAGAAAAACAAGTATTTTCAAACACAGTGGAAAAAGAATTATTTCCAAAGGTTAAAAATACTGTCTTTCATTGTACAGATTTAAAAGGATTTAGAGGAATAATAAAAGACAGTTTAATAAAAGCAAATTCAGATGGAAGTCTTGGTAATAATTGGTCTAAAAATAGTTTATGTAGAAAAAAGGAGGGGGTTTGTTTATTTAATTTTTTAAATATTAATAATGACGATGATTATTCAGTACTAAAAAAGAAAAATATTAATATCTATAATTGGTATGCAAACTTTCCTCAATATTCTTCTCAACCGATAACATATAAGTTTATTTTTATACTTAAAAAAAAATATTCATAACAACTTAATTCAATTAAGTTGGGGAGATTTGAGCAATGAGGATAAAAAATATAATTATATTGGATATGTAGAATATTGCCATATTGGCGATATTTCAATAGAAAATATTGAAAAAATATTATTTGTTAAAATATTAAATCAGAACGATATTCGCCTCGGACTATATAAAATTTGAAAAAAAATTAAATAAATCACTCGGAAACGATAGTCTTTGACAAACCTCGAGGATTATCAGTATCCAAACCCAATGCTTTTGCTATTTTAAACGCTAGAAGCTGTAAAATTACAACTGTAAATATTGATGAAACTTCCTCGCCTGCTTCTGGAATATTTATAAAATCAGCATCCTTAAATAAAGGTCTGGTCTCAATTTCCTTGTCTTTCTGGCTTTTTATTATAATTAAATTCGGATTTCTTTTTTGCTTTATTTCTTCTGTGTTATTGATTGCTAATTTATAATTATTATTAATATCAGGAACAATAATTGAAATTATTGGAATATTTTTATCTATAATGGCTAAATATCCATGTAAAAACTCACCTGAAGGATAGCCATTTGCGTCTATATAATCGGTTTCTTTGATTTTTAAAGCGCCTTCCTGAGCAACAGCAAAGTTTAATCCTCTTCCAATCAGTATAATGCTTTTTGAATCTTTGATTTTTTCTGTTATTGAAGATAATTTTTCAATATTTTCCAAGACTTTTTCCAGTTTATTTTTTAAATAATGAAGCTCGGATTTAAATTTTTCTATTTCTTCGGGTGAAATAGTATTTCTTTGCTCTCCCAAATAAAGGGCAAGAGCATAAAGATTAATCAGTTGAGCAGTAAATGACTTTGTAGCGGCAATGCTTTTTTCTTTGCCTGCCTGAATTTGCATTTGAGATTCAGCCAGATTATGAATTTTTGATTGAGGATTATTTGTAAGGGCAAGTGTATGAGCGCCTTTTTCATGCGCAATTTTTAGAGCTGAAAAAGTATCTGCTGTTTCTCCTGATTGAGAAATAGCTATTACCAGATCGTTTTTTGTTAAATTTGGGTTTCTATGGGCAAACTCGCTTGCATAATCCACTTCAACAGGCAGTTTAACAATATTTTCAATGACATATTTGGCAATATTTCCGGCATTTCTTGATGAACCGCTTGCTACAATATAAATTTTTAAAATATTACTTAAATCCTGCTTTGTCATATTTAATTGAATTTTTTGGACAGGCTGATTTTGCGGCAAATAATATTCCGCAAGTTTTTTAATAATTTCTGGTTGTTCTTTAATTTCGCTAAGCATATTTTTTATTCTTTCTTA
>JAZDPZ010000031.1:0-11184 GCA_043797105.1 bacterium
TGCTATATTTAAACTTCTTTTATCTGTTTTCATAGGGATTTTCAGACTTTTATCAGGGTTATTTTGAATCAGTTCTTTGGGCAGTCCTTTTGTTTCACTGCCAAAAACTAAAATATCACCCGGTTTAAAAATTGCCTCTGTATATATTTTTTCAGCTTTAGTGCTTAAATAATAAAAATTATTTTCTTTAAATTTTTTTTCTAATTCACTTAAATTATTAAATTGTTCAATTTTTATATCGTTCCAATAGTCAAGACCGGCTCTTTTTAAATATTTGTCCGTTAAATGAAAACCAAGCTTTCCTATCAAATATAATTCACTATTTGTACAGGCGCAAAGTCTGGCAATATTCCCTGTATTTTGTGGAATGTCAGGCTCAAAAAGCGCTATTTTAAAAACTTCTGCATACATAAAATTTATTTTGAAAAAAACTTTTTACTTTCAATTATAACTGGCAATCCTCTTGCAATACAGAAAAATACAGTTATATAAACGCTAAAATAAGCTATAATATAAACTATATCTTTATATTGATAATCCTGAAAAGGCACATGAGCTGCAATTAAAAGAGAAAAGGCTATGGCTTTAAATACTGCATAGGAAAATCTGCTAAAATTTGAAGCTACAATAAATTTTCCTAACCTGCTTTGCATCATGGTAGTTTTTCCAAAGGCAGTATAGCCCTGCTCCAAAGCCACACTTCTTAACCCGTCTGTAATAATGCCGCGGGTAACAACCACTAAAGGCATCCAGACAGGCAGCCATCCAAGAGCCAAAAATGCTATCCAATAAACGTTTTCTACGATTCTGTCTCCTAAAACATCAAGAACCGCGCCAAACTTTGAAGTTTCATTAAATTTTCTTGCAACATAACCATCCAGCCCGTCCATCCAGATAATAATTATAGTCAGTATAAAAGCTGCCCAGTAAACAGACGCGCTTTTTATAAAAAGTAAACCAATTACAATTAAAGCAAGAAAAGCCCTAAATATTGTTATAAAATTTGCCATGTTGTTTCCTAATCACCTAAAATCATTTTATAGTCTGTCATTCTGAGGAGCGAAGCGACGTGAGAATCTGTCTAATTAGGATTGTATGGATAGATCCTTACGCTACGGCTTTGCCTTCGCTCAGGATGACAAAACGGGAAAATTTTCTGTTACCCACTTATTACTAAGATTTATTTTATTTTAACAAAAAATAGTTATAAAAATAAGAAAATTTAGTTATAATCATTAAGAAGTCATGAAAAAAAATAAAAAAAAAGGAGGTAAATAAATGCGGCTCGCTGTAAATGGTCGTAATATTGATATAACCCCGGCATTAAAAGAATATGTTGAGGAAAAAATAGGAAGAATTATAAGACATAATGATCAAATAATGAATATAGAAGTTACTTTAAGCGTAGTTAAAAATCCGAGTGTTCAAAATAATCAGTTTGTCGAAGCAACCTGTTTTTTAAACAACGCAAAAATTCACGTTACAGAGCAGGCAGAATCAATGTATGCAAGTATTGATCTTTTGGCTGACAAGCTGGACAGACAGGTTAAAAAACATAAGGACAAAATAATAAAGAAATCAGGAACTGTTTCAATCAGATTAAGTCAGCTTGAAACAGCCGGTGAAGAAACAGAAGAAGAATCTTCTGAAGAAGATATTGTTGAAATTGATTTAAAAACAGAAGAAGAAAAAACAGAATAAAAGTGGATAAGTTTATTCCGGAGGTATTTCCCTTAAAATTCGGAACAAAAGCCCTTAGATCAAATGGTAATTTAACTTTTACCGGTAATTATGAGAATCCAAATTCTCCCTGTATACTTGTTGAAAGTACGGCAGGAGAGTCTCATCCTGGTTCTGTTCATTTGAATGAGCTTGCAAATTATGTTAAAGACGGGATTACAGCAAATCAGGGCAGCGCGTTTAGATACTGCTGCACTGATATTTGCGATGGAATTGCTCAGGGAACTGCCGGCATGTTTTATTCCCTTGCCAGTAGGGAAATTATAGCTTCTGTTGCTGAAATGCACGCAAATAGCAGTAATTTTGATGGTCTTGTGCTAATTTCAAGCTGCGATAAGTCAATACCGGCTCATATTATAGCTTCTGCAAGACTAAATCTTCCAACAATTTTGCTTCCGGGCGGGGTTATGGACTCAGCCCCTTCAAATCAAACTCTCTGCGATATTCCATATTTTTATAATAAACTTCAACAAAATGAAATTTCAGAAGAAAATTATAATTTTCTTAGAAATTTTGCCTGTCCTTCAGATGGATGCTGCTCTTTTTTAGGCACAGCCGGAACAATGCAGATTCTTTCGGAAGCTCTTGGAATTGCTATACCTGGATCAGCTTTAATACCGGCTCATTTGAATGCTTTAAAATATAAAGCTGCTTACGCAGGAAGTAAAATCATAGAATTAATAACTCAAAAAATTACAGCAAAAGACATTCTTAATGAAAAATCTCTTGAAAACGCTTTTATAGTTCATGCGGCAATAGGCGGTTCAACTAACGCTATTTTGCATCTTTTGGCTTTAGCTAATGAACTGGATATAAATTTTCCTCTGGAAAAAATTAACAAAATTAATGAAAATGTTCCTTTTATCCTGAATGTAAAACCATCCGGAAAATATACAACAGATAAAATCTGGTATGCAGGTGGAGTTCCGGGAATTTTAAAAGAATTAAAAAATTATCTAAATCTGGATGTTTTAACTGTTACAGGAAACACGCTTAAAGAAAATTTAAAAAATTTTGATGAGCATAATTATTTTAGCCAAATTTCAAAATTTTTAGAAAATTATTCGCTAAAACCTGAAAATATAATTAAACCAATTTCAGATCCAATTTGTCAAAAAGGCAGCACCGCTGTTTTATTCGGCAATTTAGCTCCTGAAGGAGCTGTTATTAAAACTTCTGCCATTTCGTCCGAAATTTCTGAATTTATTGGCAGCGCCAAAGTTTTTAATAATCAAAATAATGCTTTAGCGGCTATTTTTTCCGGAAAAATTCAGCCCGGTGATGTAATTGTCATAAATTATGAAGGACCAAAAGCAAATGGCATGCCTGAACAATACTATATAACGGAGGCTATTGCTTCTAATTCCGATTTATCCGAAAAAGTCGCATTAATTACTGACGGGAGATTTTCAGGAGCTACAAGAGGATTTTGCGTTGGGCATGTTTGTCCTGAGGCTGCTGATAATGGTACAATTGCAATAATAGAGGATAATGACTTAATACATTTTGACTTAAATAAAAAACAGGTGAATATTATAGGCTTTAATAATGAAATAAAGGGCTTTAATGAAATTGATCTTATGATAAAATTTAGGTTAAATAAATTAAATCCTTTTAAATCAAGTATAAAAAAAGGAAGTTTTTTGAAGTTGTACATAAATAATGTAAATTCAGCATCAAAAGGAGCAGGATTAAAATAAGGAATGGACTAGGAATATATGGTTGAGAATATTGATATAATTTCAATAGGCGAATGTATGATAGAGCTTTCTACGAATGAAAGACTGGCTTATTCAGAAATTTTGCATAAATATTATGGCGGAGATACTATAAATACTGTTGTTGCAGCTGCGCGTCTCGGCTCAAAAACCGGATATATAACAAGAATAGGAAATGATTTTTTTAAAGATTTTTTACTTGACAGTTGGCATTCTGAAAATATAGATATTAATTATGTCAGGCTGGTCGATGGGTTTAATGGCTTATATTTTATATCAAGAAGAGACACCGGAGAAAAAGAACTTGCTTATTACAGGAAAAAAAGCGCTGCAACTACTCTTTCTGTAGATGATATTCCGGAAGAATATATTGATAGAGCTTCTATTATTTATGCAACAGGAATAACTCAGTCTTTGTCTGATTCTGCCAAAAAAACCGTAAAAAAAGCCTTTTCCATAGCAAAAGAAAAAGATTGCATGGTTGCTTATGATCCGAATTATAGACCTCAACTCTGGAGTGTGGATGAAGCAAAGGAAGCAATGGATGAAATCATTGATTATGTCAATATAATTTTATTAAATATTCAGGGAGATGCTGAAAAACTTATTGGATTATCCTCGCCTGACAAAATTATTAAATATTTTTGGGATAAAGGCGTATCAATGGTAGCTGTAAAAATGGGAAAAAATGGCAGCGCCATTGGATATAATGGAGAAATAAATCACATACCGGCGTATATTGCCAATGTAGTTGATACTGTAGGAGCTGGTGATGCTTATAATGGCGGTTTTTTACATGGGATTACAACCGGATACACTCCGTTTGAATCTGCGAAATTAGCTTCAGTTGTTGCAGGCAAACAAATTCAAGGCTTAGGCGCAATAAAATCTATTCCATACAAAGATCAGGTTTATACTGAATTTAAGCGTGGCGATACTTAAATAGTCCTCACCGGAAGGATCAATGCTTGGTGAATCTGGCTAAGCTACTCTATATACTAACCCCATTTTTTTTTAAAAGGTGAAAATTTATTGTCAGTACTTAATTCCTGAAAGCTGGCAGAATGTGCCTAAATTAGATAATTCTTTTCCAATTTGAAGCGTTATATATTCGCTTTCAATTTTTTTAGCAATATCCAGAGCTTTTGTATAAAATTTGTAAGCATTATTCACGTTATTTTCTCTATTTTTATCAGAAACCACGGCATTTTCATGATAAATTTTGCCAAAAGTCAAATATAATTTAGACTGCAATAAATATAAATCCAGTTTTTCAGCTAAACTAAGCGCTTGTTCCACATACATTTGAGCTGCTTCAAAATCTCCTTTTATAATTTGTGTTTCAGCAATTAATCTTTGCAGCAAAATAGTAAAGAAATAATTGTTAATTCCGGGTTTTTTAGAGACTTCAAGGGCTTTTTCAGCTATATTTTGAGCTTTTTCAATGTTTGTTTCAACCATTTCCATTTCTACAATTAAATACCAACCCAATAAAGCTCCGGTTGCCAATTTATATTCCGAACAATATCTGATAAATTCATTGTAAATAAACTTTGCCTGTTCAAAATTACCGGTTTCTTTAGCTAATTTTCCAATTAAAAGTCTGATTATTACTTGAATATTATATTCTTTGCATTCATCTGCCAAAGCTGAAACAGAATAAATAATATTACCTGCTTCATTAAAATTTCCTTCAAATATATTGGAAAGCACATTAATAAATCCCCAATAAAATTTTACAAAGTTCTGATTTTTAGTTTTTGGAATTATTTCTTTTAAATATTCTAAAATAGCTCTTGAAGCCTTAATTTCACCTTGTAAAGTTTTAAACAGGGCATCAGTTAACTTTGCTTGAACTTCAATATCAATAAAATTAAATTCACCGGCTTTTAAAGCCAGAGCATTAGTTATATCAACAGTTTCTTTATCTCCCTGAGTTGCAAGGGCTTTTGCTAAAATTAGCTGAGTTTCTGCTTCAATATAGTTAAATTCTTCAATGCTTAAATCAGGAATAATAATATTTTTTGAGATAAATTCTCTTAAAATCGGGATAATATCATTTTTTGCAATAACAATTACTTCTTCTAATCGACCCAGATTATAAATCGCCTCTAATTTTGAATAATTTAAAAGAGCAAATTCAATGGGCATAGTATCTTTATTAATTACGCTTATGGCTTTATCCGCGCATTCTATAATTCCTGTATAATTACCCGTTAATTCGCAGCTTTTTGAAAGATAGCCTGCTAATTCTATTAATTTTGCTGTTTCTCCTCTTTTTTCTCTTTCAATAATTGCTTTTGAGAGATATTTAACAGCTTCCTGCGGATGAAATTCATAATTTGCCCTGCCTATTTGTTCATAAATATTAATTTTAAAATCTTCTTTTTTAGTATCTTCAAGTTTATCTTCCAGATCAATTTGGTCAAGTAAATTCAGTATTTTTTGTTGATATATTGTATATGATTGCACATCTCCTACTGCAATAGATTCTTCTACTGCCTGGCTCCAATGGCTTATTGCCTTTCTGGGAAGATTGGCGCGTTCGGCATGTATAGCTAAAATTGCGCCATTAGTCCTGGTATAATTTTCTAATACCTGCAAAGCCATGTTATGAAGTTCTTTACCCTGATCAGTCAAAGAATTTTGTTTATAAATAATTTCCCAAATTAATTTATGCTTAAATGATAAATTATAATTATCAAGATTAATAAAAATACCATAATTTAAGAGCGTTTGTATTAATTCGACAAATTGTTTTTCTTCAATGTTAGTCATAGTTTTAACTACTACAGGCATGAATTTTTGACCAAGTATGCTTGCATTTAAAATAATTTTTATGGCATCAGCAGATATCCTGTTAATTTGCGCAAACAAAACCTGAAGAATATTTTCAATGCTATCAGGTAACAAATCAGGATTAACAGCTTCCGGATTAAATTTTAAAACATTATTCTCCGTATATACTGCTTTTAGTGAGAACAAAAGCCAAAGAACCTGCTCTATATAAACAGGCAAACCTTTAGCATTTTTAAATATCTTGTTTTTTAATCTTTGGGGAATCATATCCTGATTATTTAACATGCTAAGTAAGACTTTATTCATTTCCTCGTCTGTCATTGGTCTTAAATAAAGCTGGATAAGCTTTTTATCTTCAACATAGCGAAAATAATTTTTTAAATCAAGATCAGGAGAATGATTAATTATTAACCAGATTTTTTTATTTAATAAATTTTTATTTAAAAGATATTTAATAAATTCTAAAGACGCATCATCAATAAATTCCAGATCTTCTATTGCTAAAACAACGCTAAATCTTGCAGTTACAGCATCAAATAAGCTTTGAATACATTCATAAACTTTCTGTTTATTCGCAAATAAGTCAAAATTATCATTAATATTAAATTCATAGAATAATAATTTATATAAAATTATTTCTGTTTGCTTGTCTTTAATTCCAATTGTTTCAAGAACCCCGGATAGCCTCTTTTTAGATTCTTCTATATTATTGGTATTAGACAACGGCAGTCTGAAAAATATCCTGAATAAATCCTGAAAAAACGCAAAAGGAGCAATTTTAGCAACAGGATTACATTGTCCGATTAACCATATTATTTCTTTATTGGAATTAGAAAGAGCCTGTCTTGCCAGTGAAACTGTCAGTGATTTTCCTGCTCCATCAGGAGCTGAAACTCCTATAATAAACCCCTCTTCTGTTTGTGTTAAAGTATTTACCAAAAAATTGCAAATTTCATTTTGGGAAAGACTTTTTTTTATTTCTTCCTCTTTTTTTAAAATTACAGATGAATCTTCAAGTTTATCTTCAGTTTTATCTTTAATTTGTTCTTTAATTTTAGGAATTTCCTGAATTTGTTTTTTTACTTGCAGCTTAGGTTCAATAACCTCTTTTAATTTATAAAAAGTCATCATATTATTATTTACGGGTAATGGACCTATTATTTCAAAATTAAATTTATCAGAAGTCAGATTATATAATTTCGCGCTTACTATGATGTCATTAGTTGTTGCAATAGATCTTTCTATTTGGGCAAAATAATTTTTATTCTGGATATTTATAATTGAAATGCCTATTTTGGCTTTAAGCATTATTTTAAATTTATTTTTTATATGATAATTCAGCTCATTAATGCTGTTTAAAATATTTTTTGCCGCAATTACTGCGCAAGCTGCTGAAATTTTTGTTGATTTAGCGTTTTTAAACTCTATAGCCATGACTTTATCAGAAAGTTTCTTTGCTGTTTCCGAGTTGTTCTTTGCTTCAAGGGCTATTATCTGAAAAAATCTGTTTTGCAGCTTTAAAAAAGTATCATCCTGCTGAATTTTTGCTTTAATTGCGGAAAAATTAATCAATTCTACAGAAAGAACGGCATAATCCTGCAAACTTACAGATTTAACAGACGGAGCCTGCTGAATAACAGGCTTAAAACCTTTTTTACATTTAAAACATTCGGTTCTGCTGATAGAATTTAAAGCCTTACATTCAGGGCATTCTTTTAGTAGTTGTTCGCCGCATTTTTTACAGTTTTTTGCAGTCGGATGATTTGGCGTTTTGCATTTAGGGCAAAAAGAAATTAATTTAAGATTGCAGCTAAAACACTTTTCCTGCCCGATTAAATTTAAAGCTTTACATCTAGGACAGGCGATTTTAAGATTTAAACCGCATTTTGAGCATACTTTATCATTTTCCTGATTTTTTTGTCCGCAGCCAGGACAGTTCAAGTTATTTCTCCTTTAATCAATTATGCAAATACATTGCCGAGCAACCCCAATCACCGCTTGAAGGTGTGCAGGTAGCTTTCCTGCCATCGCCCTGTGTTCCAAAAGGTTTGATCCCGTTTGACGTTACCCAGACAGCATACAAATCTTTATTTACAACATTAGGTCCTTTAGATCCATTAACATCTACAACTATCCAGCCGCAAACTGGTACACTTCCTTGCATAAACGTACAATTAGAGCTATAAAATGCAAAAAGCAAAAAAGCTCCATTATTTAATATTGCTCCTGGTTGTTCACTACAACTACTTGCTGTAGAGCCATTTGAAAATTTGGCAACGCCTGCATTATGCCAGCAATTGCCTGTAGATGGAGTAGGACATGACTTAATATGTTTCAAATACTGGAGATATTTATCTCTCATAACAGTTGAATTAGTAAAAACATTTTGTAAAGTTCCCAGAGGAAAGCTTTGTCCTTCTGCTATTATAGAATCAGTAACCTGAGCAAGCATTGCGTATGCTTCTTTCCACTGTACTTTCAGATGAGCTTCCTGAAAGTATTGCACTGTAGGAGGAATTACCAGTGAGCTTATAACTCCGATCACTACCAAGACCATCATAATTTCAGCTAATGTAAATGATATTATTCTATTTGTTATTGCTTTTATTGACATAATTTATTTCTCCTGTTTTTATCTCTTTTTAATAGTAATTAATACTAAAAAATGTAGAATTATTTTAACATATTGTTACATGAAAAACATCTTTAAGTATTAAAGAATAAATATGACAAATATTTTTATTCCTGCTTCTCGTGAAATTTAGGAAAATAATATTCCCAAGTTTTGATCTCGCCGCAATATTTACAAACCGCATGAGCATTCATAAATCCAAGATCAGGAATAAATTCATATCCATCTATATTAATAATAATTTCATCATGCTCATTAAATTTTTCAGAGTATTTTCTTTCACCCTTATAATTTGGACTTAGCATTAAACCAAAACTATCCAAAGATTTACAATTTTTACATCTAAACATTTTATTTTTTCTTACTTTTTAGTGACTTTCTGGTAGTAATATCAAAATACAAAAGAGTAAAACAAGCGCTTCCAAATGGTAACATAAAAGCTGTGATTATTATTGAAACAGTTGATAAAGCAAGTATTTTGGATATTTCAAAAACCGGATCGCCAATTTTACTTAATATTCCCATTTTTGTAGATTGGAGAATTTGGCTAATATTGCCAGGATCACTAATTAAAGCCACATAAGATTTAAATGGATAAATTATTAATGTCATTAACGGAGTTTTTTCAATAATAGCTTGAAAAATTACAGGAATTAACATTGTTGTTACAATAAATGTAGCCACTATCATTAAAAAAATTCTCCAAAAATTCCCTTCAACAAGCTCCCAGCTTCTTTTAAGCATTTTTACCGGAGATATATTTTCAAAAGCAAATACCTGAAAACTTAAACTTAAATAAATAGAAATTATAGCAAGCGCTAATCCTGATAAAAAATATAAAGCAAGAACCATAACAGGATTTTTAAACAGAATCAATGTTGTTATTATTGGAAATAATAATCCTGCAAGCCATATTAATGACAAAAGCATAAGCAAAATAATATATTCTTTTGATCTTAGCTTGATTAGCCTGGTATGAACCTGAATATCTTTCAAAAAGCCTTGTTTAAGAATATTTAAAATCATTGAATTTAAAGAAACCATAGCAATCATATAATCCCAAAACGCTTTGGTAAAAACAAAAAATCCAGGCAAAGTTATTACAAGCAAACCTAAATAAATAAGTATAATATTTTGGGTAATAACTTCTATTGAAAGTATTTTAGGCAGATTTTTAGAAATTATAAATGTTGGATATAAAATTAAAATAACACCGATTAATTGTCCAAATACAGGAAATAACATAGCTTTTGATAAAGGAATGAAATTTTTTAAATAAATCTTGCAGCTTTTGAAAAATATCTGAAAAATATTCATGTTCTGTGTTTTAGTCTTACTCATTTATATTTGCTTTCTATTTAATTAAAACTTTTTATATTTATATTTACTATATCACTAACAAATAGAGTAAAATAAAATTGATAATAATTTAATTAAAATTTTATTTTATGCAAGACATAATTGATTCCCTAAAAAAACTTAAAAAAGATGATTTTTATGAAAATGTAAATTTACATATTCATACAAGCTTGTCAGACGGTATTCTTTCTCCATTGGAAGTTGTTGAAGAAGCTAAAAAAATAAATTTAAAACTTATCTCAATAACCGATCATAATTCAATAGAAGCATATAAACTTATGGATTTTGAAGATTTTGACGGTCTAAAAATCATTGCCGGCGTAGAGTTTGATTGTTGGCACAAGTCAACTTTACTTCATATTCTTGGGTATGGATTTAATATTAATGATAAAAAATTAACAGAAATTTGTTCAAAAAATTCTAACGGCACAAAATTGGATTTTGTAAGATTTTTTAATAAAAGAAAAGCAAAAGATGTAATTAATATAATAAAAGAAGCTGGTGGAATCGCTGTTTTGGCTCATCCGGCATGCTGTTGGAGTTTAAATATAAAAAAAATGATAAAAAAACTCCAATTATTTGGTCTTGACGGATTAGAACTTTATTATCCATATAAAGGACATCGAGGAATGATTAAATTTTATTCCGTCAAAAAAATTAAAGAGCTGGCTTTGGAGTTGAATCTTTTAATCACAGGCGGCACAGACTGTCATGGCAGGAGTTTGAGAGACAGATAAATTTTTAATTTGAAGTATTCTTAACCTCATCAATGACGCTTGGCAAATTATATATTTTAATTAACGGAAGTTTGACACCTTAAAAACACCAAAATCGTCCATAGCAAGGAATTAGACGATTTTTTAGAAACGTAGGGGCGATGTTTTGCTTCCCTATCTATAAATTGTTTTTGCAGGTACTGCTGCTTTTACTGCCTTG
>JAZDPZ010000032.1:0-6353 GCA_043797105.1 bacterium
ATAATTGCTTTAAATTAATTTGAAGAACATTGGAATATTGGAAATTGAACTTTCAAAAAAACAGGGATTAATTGCCGGAGACGGAGAACTTCCTGTTAAATTAGTAAAATCAGCTCAAAGAAACGGCTTTGAAATTATTGCTATTTCTCTTGCTCCAGGTAACAAGAATTTATTAGCTTGTTATTGTAAAAAAGTTTATTCTTATGGACCGGGAGAACTGCAAAAAATTCTTAATACCCTTCATGATGAAAAAATAACTCAGTTAAGTTTTATTGGAAAAGTCCATAAAGGCTTGTTATTTAGAAATCCCAGACTTGATAAAAGAGCTGTTGATCTGATAAAACAAAAGAAAAAATTGAATGATGACACAGTTATGCTTACAATAATAGAAGAATTAAATAAAGAAGGAATAACAGCATTGGATCAAACAATATTTTTAAAAGAGCTGTTAGTTTCAAAAGGCATTATTGGCAGTCATTTTCCTGATGAAAATCAAAAATTGGATATAGAATACGGTTTTCATGTGGCAAAAGAAATGGGAAGACTCGATATAGGACAATCCATAATTATTCAAAATAAAATGATACTTGCCGTTGAAGCAATAGAAGGCACTGATAGAACAATTGAGCGAGGAGGCAGACTTGGTAACGGTAATGCGGTTGTGGTAAAAGTTAGTAAACCCAAACAGGATAAAAGATTTGACATTCCAACAGTGGGATTAAAAACTTTAAAAACAATGAAAAATTTTGGAGCAAAGGTATTGGCTGTTGAAGCCGGAGAAACCTTTACAGTTCAAAAAGAAGAGATGATTAAATTTGCGGATAAGAATAAAATGGTGTTTGTGGCAGTATGAAAAAGATTTTTATAGTAACCGGTGAGCATTCAGGAGATTTACATGCTTCTTATATTGTAAAGGAGTTGAAAAAATTAATTCCTGATATCCAAATAGAAGCTGTTGGCGGCAAAAATCTTGAAGCTCAGAATGTAAAATTATTTAGCGATCACAGTAATATGAATATAGTCGGACTTGATGCGGTTAAAGCTATTTATAGCCATATAAAACTGGGTAAAAAAATTCTTTATTATCTTAAAAATGTGTTTAAACCAGACCTGGTTTTGCTGGTAGATTATGGGGGATTTAATCTGAGACTTGCAAAAGTGTTAAAAAATAATAATATCGAGGTTTTTTACTATATTTCCCCTCAGGTTTGGGCTTCAAGAAAAGGTCGCTTAAATAAAATTAAAAATTATATTTCTAAAATGATGTTAATTCTGCCGTTTGAAGAAAAAATTCATAAATCAGCCGGTATAAATGCCGAATATGTAGGTCATCCCTTAATATCTCAACTTCCAAAAGACTTTTCCAAAGAGGATTTTGTAAAGAAAAATTTTCTTGATCCTTTTAAAAAAATTGTTGGGATATTTCCCGGAAGTAGAAAAATGGAAATTAATTATTTGCTTCCGATTTTTCTAAAAGCCGCAGGGATAATTCAGTCAAGAACCCACAAAGTTCAATTTTGCATTGGACAGGCTTCAAATATAGATGATGCACTTATAGCTAAATATCTTGAAAAATATAATAAAAACAAAGAAATTGATCTTAAGGTCATTAAAAATCAGAATCATGCTCTTTTAGCCTGTTCTGACGTTGTAATGCTTGCATCAGGAACAATAACCCTTGAGGCTGCAATTTATAAAACTCCTATGATAGTGAGCTATAAAGGGTCTTTTTTAGTGTATAGCCTGTATTTGCTCTTAAGATATATAAAATTTTTATCTTTGCCCAATATTATTGCAGGAAAAAAAATTATTGAAGAATTCCTGCAATATAGAGCAAAACCTGATTTAATAGCGCAGGAGGTTTCAAGTTTGCTGCATAATAAGGAAAAAAGACAGGAAATGATAAATGAACTTTCATTGATTCAGGAAAAACTCGGAGATAAAATTGCTTCTAAAGAAGGCGCAAGAATTATAAGCGAATATTTAACAAAAAAATTTGATAAATGAAATTATTCGGGAAAAAAATAAAATTATTAAAATTAGCTCCATTAGGTTTGGGTATTACCTGGATGTTTGATAAAACACTCAACTTTAAAATGATAAATTATAATCCTGATTTATCGCCGGTGATTTATGCTTTATGGCATGGGCGACAATTTGGATTACTCGGCATTTATCCCAGAGATGATCTGCATCTTTTAATAAGCAAAAGCAATGACGGAGAATTAATAAGCAGAATTTCCAAAGGGCTCGGATTTTCTGTTATAAGAGGCTCGCATAACAGGGGAGGAACAGAAGCTTTAATAAAAATATTAAGGACTTTAAGACAAAATAAAAATATTGCTTTTACTGTAGATGGTCCAAGAGGTCCTATTTATAAAGTAAAAGAGGGCATTATTAAAATTGCCCAGTTATCACAAGCTCCAATAGTTCCTGTAATTACTGTTATCAGACATAAAATTCAGTTAAATTCCTGGGATCAATATCAATTGCCCTTTTTCTTCACCAACGTAGTAAATATTTTTGGAGACCCAATTTATGTTCCCAGAAAAATAAATGAGGAAGAAAAAGAATTTTACAGATTACATTTAGAAAATAAACTTCTTGAGCTTTCAGCGCAAATATCTTCTATTTATCAATGAGGACAGGAAAGAATTTTGTGCTGATATAAAACTAATTTATAAGGCAGTATCTGAATCAGAAAAATTATTTAAAAAACCTTTTAATCAGGTTAATCTCTAAGTTTTCGTGAAACAAAAGGATTATTCTTAATATAAAATCTCCATGGAAAGTCAGAAGCCTGCTTTATACCGATTCGTGTGGCGCTGACGATTTCTTGATTTTGTATAGACAGATGTTTTTCTATCCAAAGATCAGAATTATAATCAGTAAGATCAATTTCATTAAGCTTTTTTGTAATATTTAATTCCCTGCAAAGCTTACCTGGTCCATTGGTATTTTTAACAGGATAAATTGGTTCAAGCGCTCTGATTAAAACTGCTCCTGCTGTGTTTTCAGGCTCGGTTACAACATTAAAGCAATGGTACATTCCATAAATAAAGTAAACATAAGCAATACCAGGCTGTTTAAACAAAGTTACAGATCGTGGAGTTTTTCCTCTATAGGCATGGCATGCCGGATCATTCTGAGTATAAGCTTCTGTTTCAACTATAATTCCGCTTAAAATCTCTCCATTAATCCTTCTCGATAGTTTGCATCCTAAAAGATCTTTTGCTACCTCAAGAGTATTTCTATTATAAAAATCTCTTAACATGCTTTATTTCAGGTGTTTTTCAACCATAGATACAAAATATGACAAACTAACATGTTTATCTATAAATTCATCAGCCTTAATCCAGTCTCTTTCTTCTTTTATGTCAATACCGAAATGAATACCTGTTTTTCTTGCTATGTCTGATAAAATAATTACAGGAATATCAGGATTCTTTTCTTTTATTGAATGACAAAGAGAAAAACCTGAATCAATATGTTCCAGCATAATTTCAGTAATAATAATATCAAAATTTAACTCATCCAGCTTTTCCAAAGCTTTTTTCATGCTATCAACAATTAATATATCAAGATCAAGACCTTCAGCTTCTAAAATTTTTTTATGCAGTTCAGCAGATTCCTGGTCATTATCAACTATAAGTATATTTTTTTTCATTACTATTAATCCTTTAAATTCCTGATCTTTCTTTATAATGTGTATGAAGATATTTATGTGAAGTTTCACTCAGCGGTTTTTTAAAAAATTCACTGTATAATATTTGAACATCAGGATTATTATGTGAAGCTCTAAGTTTTTTGTTAGAATCTATTTCATATATACTTTCAAGTCTTGCCTGGATTTTTTCTGTATCAGTATTTAATGGCTGACCGCCTCCGGCAATGCAGCCTCCCGGACAAGTCATAACTTCTATAAAATGATAATCAGCTTCGCCTTTTTCAACTTTTTCCATAATTTTTCTGGCATTACCAAGAGAATTAATAACAGCAACCTTGACATACATGCCTTTTATATTTACTGTTGCTTCTTTTAGTCCTTCTGTGCCTCTTACTTCATGGAAGTTAAGATATTTTAGTTCATTTCCGGTAGTTAAAAAATAAGCTGATCTTAAAGCAGCTTCCATTACACCGCCTGAAGAAGCAAAAATATCGCCCGCGCCTGTTGATATTCCAAGAGGATTGTCAAAATCGCTATTTTCGAGACTTTCAAAATCAATGCCTAAAGATTTAAGCATTTTTGCCAGCTCTCTTGTTGTTATAACAGCATCTACATCGCGTATTCCATCTACTTCCAGCTCAGGTCTCTGACTTTCAAATTTTTTAGCTGTACAAGGCATAACTGACACTACAAAAATATTTTTTGGATCCAAACCTTGTTTTTTAGCATAATAACTTTTAATAATTGATCCAAGCATTTGATGAGGGGATTTGCAGGATGAAAGATTTGGTATTAATGACGGGAAAAAATGCTCTACAAATTTTACCCAGCCGGGCGAACAGGAGGTAAACATTGGTAAAATACCATTTTTAGTGATTCTTTCTACTAATTCGCTGGCTTCTTCCATAATACATAAATCCGCAGCCAGATTTGTATCAAAAATTTTATCAAAACCAAGTCTTTTTAAACCTGTTACCATTTTTCCTGTTGAAATTGCTCCTGGTTTCATTCCCATAGCTTCTCCGATAGTAACTCTTACAGCAGGAGCAGTCTGAACTATAACAACTTTTTCAGGATTATGTATTGCTTCAAATACATGCCTGATAGAACTTTTTTCTTTTAGAGCGCCTGTTGGGCAAACCATGATACATTGACCGCAATTTGTACAAACCGTCTCATTTAAACTTTGGTCAAAAGAAGGAGTAACAATTACGTCAAATCCTCGTTTTGTAAAATCAATAGCGTTTACAGCCTGAATTTCCTCACAAACTTTGACGCATCTGCCGCAAAGAATACATTTTTCGGGATCCCTCTCAATAGACGGGGATGCAAGATCATGCAGATTATTTCTAATTTTGCCTTTATAGCGAATATCCCTAATTCCATATTCTTCCGTAAGTTTTTGTAATTTACAGTTGCCGCTTCTTTCGCATTTTAAGCAATCCTGAGGATGATTTGCTATTAAAAGCTCTAAAATAGTTCTTCTGGCTAATATTACCCGAGGAGAATGTGTTTGAACATGCATGCCTTCAGAAACAGGATATGCGCAAGCCGGAACAAGATTTCTTGCGCCGTCGACTTCTACGACACACATCCTACATGCGCTGCTGATAGAAGTTCCCTGAAGATAACATAAAGTCGGAATATTAATACCGGAAGCTTTAGCTGTTTCCAATATAGTGCTGCCTTCAAACGCTTCTATTTTTTGTTCATTTATAGTCAGTTTTATTTTTTTTCTTGTTTCCATTTTTTTAAAAAATTCCTTTTTATATACATTAAATTTATTATACTTTAGGTAAATTATAAATTCCAGCCCTCTTTAGCAACAGTTTAAGCAGATGAAATTAATTTAAATAAACTGATTTCCGGTTTGGAGTTAATCCTAGGGGTATTTATTATAAATTTTTTATTAAATAAAACAGGAGAAACCAAAGCCGTTCCTATTCCTCTATTAACATAAAGTAAGGATTTATCCTGTTTATAAAGTCCTGAAATATAGTTAGATTTAAGCAAAAATTTATATAAAAAATGAAATACAGGAAAATATAACTGTCCTCCATGTGTATGACCCGCTAAAACCAAAATCGGATTAAAATTTGCAAATTCTTTAAAATTAAAAGGATTATGTGTCAAAAAAATAGAGATTGCATCCTGAGGAATTTTGTTTATCATTTTCGTTATATTTTGCTCACCAAGCTCAAAATCATCCGCTCCGGCTATAAATAATGATTCTCCCTTAATTTGCAAATGATTGGATTCATTTATAAGCACTTGAAAATCAGCTTTTCTATATGTTTGTTGTATTTTTAAACTATCATTTCCGTCTGAATGGTCATGATTTCCAAGACAAGCAAATTTCCCATAATTTGAATGAATTTTTCCTAATAAATTTTTTAAGTTTGGTATAAAATTTGTCCCGTTACATATTGCATCACCTGTAATTGTTACTATATCCGGATTTAATTTATTTAAAATATCTATAGTATGCTCTATCAAATCCAGATTCCACTGATTTATATGCAAATCTGATATTTGAGCAATAATTAAACCGTTTAATTTGCTTCTGGAATTATCTATATTGACATTATGAATATTTATTTCAATTTCTTTAGATAATTTAGAGATGAGTTCAGCTATATTTTTCAGTTTTTTACTATCCAACTATCCCAAAATCCAACTTGTTTAT